>PWJM01000079.1 GCA_003560915.1 Syntrophomonadaceae bacterium | reverse complement strand
GAATGATTATTCAATCAATCATCTCCAGACATTTGTCCATACTCTTGTAAATTAGCCTGCCCAGCCGGGCCTTGCAGTTGAGACAGGAATATGAACAGTCGTAGTCTTTTGCCGGACAAAATTCGATGTGATGTTCCACCATCTGAAATATCTCCTTGAATGTCTCCTTAAATAAAAGACACTGTTTAAAATCAACGGTCATGTACTTTTCCTCCTTTGTACTCTTATTATGAGTTCAGCCTTCTTTTTTATACATTTAAACATACAAAATAAACCCCTCTTTTTAAAGGAGGGGAAAAGGAGAGTTTAACGAAAAAACTGCGGGAATCCCGCAGTTTTTTATGTTTTTAAAACTAAATTTTTCTTACATCCTGGCGACAATAGCCTCTGCCATTTCAGAGGTTTTGGCCGTACCCCCCAGGTCGTACGTAACCGTTTTGCCTTCAGCAATTACTTCCTTGACCGCCTTTAACACCCGGTCCGCTGCTTCTTTTTCTCCCATATATTCCAGCATCAGTACCCCGGAAAGAATCATGGATGAGGGATTCACTTTATCCATTCCCGCATACTTGGGTGCGCTGCCGTGTACCGGTTCAAATATTGCTGCTAATTCACCGATGTTAGCACCTGGGGCCATACCCAGACCTCCTACCAGGCCGGCACAGAGATCAGAAACAATATCCCCGTAAAGGTTAGGCATTACCATCACATCATAAAGTTCCGGCTTCTGAACCAGCTGCATGCACATATTGTCCACCAGCCGGTCTTCAAATTCTATTTCCGGAAATTCCTGCGAGATTTTTCGAGCGCATTCTAAAAATAAACCGTCGGTACACTTCATGATATTGGCCTTATGTACCACTGTTACTTTTTTTCTGCCCGCCTTTACAGCGTAATCAAAGGCAAACCTGGCTATCCTTTCGGAACCTTTGCGGGTAATAATTTTTATGCTTTCCGCAGCATCCTCCCCTACCATATGCTCTATTCCGGCATACAGGTCTTCGGTGTTTTCTCTGACCACTACCAGGTCGATGTTTTCATAACGGGATTTAACCCCTTTAAAGGTTCTGGTAGGACGCACATTGGCATAGAGGTCCAGTTCCTTTCTCAACGCCACATTGACACTCCTAAAACCCGTCCCAATGGGAGTCGTCAGGGGGCCCTTTAGGGCGATTTTGTTTCTTTTTATTGAATCAATGACTTCCTGGGGGAGTGGAGTCCCATATTTAGAAATAGCGCCCTCTCCGGCATTTTTTTCTTCCCAATCAAATTTTATACCGGTAGCCTCCATCACCCTTAAGGTTGCCGCTGTTATGTCCGGTCCGATTCCATCACCAGGAATAAGTGTTATTTTCAAAAATACCCCTCCTTAATTATAGTTGAGCTATCTGCGTTTTTTGGGCTCTTAGTAATTATATCAAAAAAATAAATAGTTGTCCTTCTGTAGACTACCCCTAATGATTTTTTTCTTCTTGGAAGATTTATTTTGAGGAAACCTGGATTGTTTTTCTGTGTATTGACTCTGAAAGTAGGTCATGGTAAATGACAGGCGAGAAAATGATTATCTGACACCTGTTTAAGCAGTGGCCTTTCCCTCTTACAAATATTTTTAACCAGCGGACAGCGGGGGTGAAAGTGACACCCGGAAGGCGGGTTAGAGGGGCTGGGCACCTCCCCTTTTAAAATAAAACGACCCATGCTGCTTTGAGGATAAGGCCGAGGCGCGGCGGAAATTAAAGCTCGGGTATATATATGAAGAGGATTTTCAAATAGTTCCCGGGTCTCAGCCATTTCTACAATCCGTCCCAGGTACATAATTACGGAACGGCTGCTCAAATGTTTGACCAAATTTAAATCATGAGAAATGAACAGGTAAGAATACTTATATTTTGATTGAGATTCCATCAATAAGTTAATAATTTGAGATTTAATAGAAAGGTCCAAGGCGGATACGGGCTCATCCGCTATGATCAAGCTGGGACGCAGAACTAAAGCCCTGGCAATATTAATTCTCTGCCTTTGTCCTCTGCTGAATTCCCGGGGGTACCTGTCTGTATCTTTGGGGTTTAATCCAACTTCATTCAAAAGGAGTTTAATCACAGAAGTTCTCTGGGTTTTAGAAAATTTACTATTAATCTCCAATCCTTCACCAATAATTTCACCCACGGTTAACCGGGGATTCAGAGATGCATAGGGATCCTGAAAAATCATTTGAATTTCTTTTCGTATTTTTCTCATTTCTTTAGAATTTAAACCCAGCAAATCGATACCTTTAAAAAATATCTTCCCTTCATGGGGTTCCAAAAGCCTAACTACCAGTTTAGCCAGAGTAGTCTTTCCGCAGCCGCTCTCCCCAACAATACTCAGAGTTTCACCGACTTCAATATCAAAGCTGACGTCATCCACCGCCAGCACTTTTCCTTCCCTGTTTTTTGCCTGGTGAAATCCCTCTTTTATTGAATAATATTTTGTTAAGGATTGAACAGTAAGAAGTGATGAATCCATAGCTGGTCCCCTTTTAAATTTTGGTATAGTTCCAGCACCTGACCTGGCATACCCTGCCCTTCAGGTTGGTGCTGCCTGTACTTTTTAACGGCGGTTCCGCTTCACGACAAACTTTCCTAACCTGGGGACAGCGGGGATGAAATTTACAGCCCATGGGGAGATTAGACAAATCAGGTACACTGCCGGTTACTACAGGTAGTTTCTTTCCTGGCACTGAAATATTTTTTGAAACCTCTATCAAAGCCCGGGTATAAGGATGAAGGGGGGTTTTAAATATTTCCATGGTTGTACCGGTTTCAAGTATACGCCCGGCGTACATCACCATAACCCGGTCACACATCTCTCCAATCACCCCCAGGTCGTGGCTGACAAAGAGCATAGACATCCGCCCCTTTTCCATGACCTTCCGCAAATAATCCAGTATTTGCGCTTGTATGGTCACATCCAATGCCGTGGTGGGTTCATCGGCAATTAGTAACCCTGGGCTGCAGGCCAGAGCCATGGAAATCACTACTCTCTGCCTCATACCTCCGCTCAACTGATGCGGATAAGCTTTCATCCGCTTTTCTGCATCGGAAATCCCTGCCCGTCTCAGAAGGCCAACAGCCTTTTCCCAAGATTCCCTACGGGAAATACGGGAGTGCGTACTTATCACCTCAGTAATCTGGCGCCCCACATTAAGGACCGGATTTAAGCTGGTTAAGGGCTCTTGAAAAATGATAGCCATTTCATTGCCCCGGAGCTCCCTTACTTTTTTTTCCGGCAGGGACAAAATATCTACCCCTTTATATATTATTTCTCCTCTTTCAATTTTCCCTTTCTTATGTGACAATAGATTCAAAATGGACAGAGCAGTAACCGTCTTGCCGGAACCGCTTTCTCCCACCAGGCCCACTACTTCTCCAGGCCAAATACTAAAACTAACCCGGTCAACTGCCTTGACTGCTTCCGGGGTATTAGAATCAAATATGGCGGTAAGCTCTTTCACCTGCAGCACAGGCATTCTCAACTGCCGCTCCCCCCTGTCCTTCCCATAACATCTCGCTTCAGCACCATATTACCATGGTTCATGGATCCATAGCATCCCGAAGTCCTTCCCCTAACAAATTAAAAGCCATGACCGTCAGAAATATGAAGAAACCCGGAAAAGCTGCATACCACCATGCCTGTCTCATGTATCCTTGGGCTTCCCGGAGCATATTTCCCCAACTGGGAATTGGAGCAGGTACACCAAAACCCAAAAAACTTAATCCCGCTTCAGCCAATATAGCTGCAGGGACACTCAAGGTTGCGGCAACAATAATGGTGCCCATGGCATTAGGGAGCAAATGTCTGAAGATAATTCTCGAATCAGAAGCCCCTAAAACTCGAACTGCCTGAATAAATTCCCTTTCCCTTAAAGATATGAATTCAGCGCGAACCAGCCTGGCTACACTGGTCCAACCCACGAAACCTATAACCAGTATTATGTAAATAAGTCCGGGTTCAAACAAAGAAACCAGGGTAATAATTAGAAAGAGAGTAGGGAAAACCATGATCACATCGGTAAAACGCATAATCAAAGTATCCCAGAATCCCCCATAGTAACCGGCCAAAGAACCTAACATCGTCCCAATAAGAATCACCAGAGCTGTAGAAATAAAGCCTACCGTGAGAGATACCCTGGAACCGTAAACAACTCGGCTGAAAATATCCCTTCCCAACCTGTCAGTCCCAAACCAGTTTTGACCGTCCGGTGGATTCAACCAGTTTTGTGTATCAGTCTTGTGGGGGTCATAACTGGCCAACCATGGAGCAAAAGCTGCCATACAGTAAAGAAGCAGCACAATTACCAGGCTGGCACAGGACAAAGGGTTTTTTCGAAACTTCCTCCAGTAAAAGAACAAGTTACTTCCTCTCTTTTCATCTATATTTGATTCGCGGGTCAAAATAGGCATAAAGCAGGTCAGCCCCCAGGTTGCACAGGACTACCAGGGCTGCCACAATTACATTCACCGCCAGTACCGATGGGTAATCCCGTGACAGGGTAGCCATGATAATCCAACGGCCCATACCGGGCCAGCTGAAAACATATTCGGTAACCATGGCACCGGTAAATAAGAAAGGAAGAGAAAGGGATACCACTGTAACTACAGGAATCATGGAATTTCTTAAAATATGACGGAAAAGCACGGTACTTTCTTTCAAGCCCTTGGCTCGAGCAGTCAGTATATAGTCCTGCCCAATGACCTCCAGGATGCCGGCTCTTATATACCTTATGTAATAAGCGGCGCTGCCGGTAGATAAAACAACAACCGGTAAAATTAAATGTTTAATATAATCGTAAAAACTGGCTGCGACCCCTACTGTTCTGAGGCTGGAAGCGGGAAGCCAATTTAAATGATAGGCAAACAATAAAATGAGGAGCATTCCTAACCAGAAATTTGGCAAGGATACTCCACAAAGGGTAAAAAAAGATATCCATTTATCCAAAAAAGTCCCTTGTTTAACCGCTGACAATATACCCAGGGGAACCGCAAACAAAAGTGCAACCAAAAGGGAAGTCCCGGTTAGCAGCAGGGTGGCCGGAAGTCTTTCGGTAATCAATTCCAGCACCGGTCGATTATGAATCAAGGAGATTCCAAAATCTCCTTTCAAAAGATTCACTAACCAGGAGTAATACTGTTCATGCAGGGGTCGATCCAGCTGACGTAACTCCTTCCACCGGGCTACAGCCTCAGGATTCATCCTCATCTCCGGATCCATCATAAAAGGATCCCCCGGTGCCAGGTTCATCATAAAAAATGTTATCAGGGATACTCCCACCAGGACCACCAGGGTCTGGATCATACGTTTGGTGAGAAAAGATCTCATATGAATCGGCCTCCATCTCCCCCGGCCCCAGGGCCGGGGGAAGTGTTACCGGGATAAATATACCTCTATTTAAACTTCCACAGATGTACTTGATAAAAAACATTATTGGGATGTGGTTTAAAATTCATCAGTCTGTCGGAGGCTCCATGTACGGCTTCTCTGTAATATAGCCATACCATGGGAGCATCATCTACAATCATTTCCTGTGCTTCACGATACAGCATAGTCCTTTCCGCCTGTTCCAGGGCTACTGCTGCTTCTTCAATGAGGCTGTCCACCTCTTCATTCACATAACCCAATTCGTTTAAAGGACTTTGGCTGTGCCAGTTAAAGGTCAGGTCTGGGTCTGGATCTGACCCTTGTCCTGAAATTATCACATCAAAATCCCCCTGCATTGCAGCCTCCATATATGCCTGCCATTCCAGAGTTTGAATAGTAACTTCTACACCAATAGCTTCTGCTGCCTCCTTAAACATCAGGGCGGCATTTTCCCTTACCTCGTTTCCGGCGTTAAGAATCAGCCGCAGTTCAAATCCTTCATCATATCCAGCATCCTTCAGCAATTCAAGAGCCTTTTGCTTATCCACAAAATAAGCCTGGAAATTTTCATCAAAGGGAAAATGCAGGGGTGTTAGTGGGCCGTAGGCAACCCTTCCATAATCCAAGAGTATATCCCGAACCAGGGCTTCCCGGTCCAAAACCATGGACAGGGCCTGCCTTACCTCTTTATTATAAAGGGGGCTTTCGGGATTATGCATGTTAAAGCCCAGGTAATCATATACCAAACGTAAATTAGAATAAATTTTTATGTTTGGGTTTTTTTCTAACTCTTCAACATCCTCCAATTTAACTGCAGTGGGAATCAGGTCCAAATCGCCATTTATCAATTCTATAAGTTGGGCCTCCTGGTTGGGTATAATTCTAAAATAAATTTCATCAATTTCTGGCTGCCCCAGGAAAAAATCAGGGTTGGACACAAAATACAGGTACTCATCAGTTACCCATTGATTCAGGATATAGGGACCTGCAGTTACTTCAGGATTTCGGCTGTAATCGTGGGCTTCCATTTCAGCTACGGGCACATCTCCAAAAATATGAGCGGGAAGAGGGAAAAAATTCAGATATGTCAGGAAAGGAGCCATCTGCCGATCCAGGGAGATTTTTAAGGTATTTTCATCAATTACTTCTATGCCTTCGATGCTTCCATCCGCCAGGGGACTGTTGTGATTAGAATGATAATCCTGAGAACCAGTGATAGCATTAAAAAACAGGGCATATTGATAACCTGTAAAGTCCGGGTGACAGATAACCCGTAAAGTAAATGCAGCATCTTCAGCTGTTAATGGTGTTCCGTCGGTCCACTTAGCATTGTCATTAAAATTCAAAACATATGTCCTGCCTTCGTCTTCCACAGACCATTCCTTGACCAGGGACGGTTCTACCTCCAGTGTTTCATTGTTAAAAGTAATCAAGCTTGCATGGACCAGAGATACTACCTCAAAAGAAAAATTATCTCTTATAAACAATGGATTTAGATTAACTGGACTGCCCAAGGAAGCTACCCGAAGCTGTTCCTGGGGAGACTCTTCCGGCGTGCAGCCCAAAACACTCAGCATAAGCATCAGGGCCAGCAGCAGGAGAAAAATTTTTCTAGCCAATACAACTCCTCCTTTTTATGACGAACTTTGTAAATTTTCTGTCGATTAATAAAGAAAAATTCGCTAACCAATGGTTATTCTCCTGCTTAAATTAACCAGTATTAATATATTTTTTTGTATTTTCTATAATTATCCACAACTTTCCTCACAAATTGCCTGGTTTCTGGAAAAGGAATGTTGGAAATCGTCTCTTCCCCTCCGTCCCAGATTTCCTGTTCAAGCCACTGCTTAACCTTTCCCCTTCCTCCGTTATAAGCGGCGATAACCAGGAACATATCCCCTTCAAACTCCTTCTGAAGACTTGAAATATACCAGGTCCCTATCCTTATATTCATTTCAGGATCATGCAAAAGTGATGACTCAAATTCCTGAATACCCATTTGTTCCGCTGCCCATTCACCCGTGGAAGGCATAATCTGCATTAATCCTATTGCCCCTTTTTGGGAGAGAGCCTGCGGATTGAATTTACTCTCGACCCGAATAATGGCTGAGACCAGGAGAGGGTCAATCTTATTTACTTCCGAATAATGATACACTGTTTCTTTAAAATGTATGGGATTAATAAACCTTTGAAAAGAGTTGGAATAGAGAATAACCACCAGTATTAAAATAATCAGCACCCTGACAGCTAATCTTTTTTTCATTATTTTTATGGCCATAAAGTCAACTCCATAATAAAAACATATTTAGTTAATTTAATCAAATATCCAGCGCAACCATAATAAGACTGTTCCATATTTCAGCCACCTGCTTTTTAGTTTCCTCCAATGAACCGCTGTTATCAATAATGTAATTGGCGAACTGCATCTTTTCCTCCAATGGCATCTGGGAGCGAATTCTTCTTACGGCTTCTTGTTCATTAATATTTTCCCTCTTCATAAGCCTGCTTTTTTGAATTTCTTCAGCACAATATACCACTATTACCCGATCTACCATATTATTCATCCCTGCCTCAATCAGAAGCGGTGCCATAATCACCAGCACCTTCCCCCGGTTGCTGGGGTCAGCTTTAAATTTATCCTTTTGTATCTGTACCTGTTTGATAATAGTTTCGTGGGTTATCTCATTTAATTTTTTTCTCTTCTTGGGATCAGCAAATATTATTTCCCCCAGCCTCTTCCTGTTCAGGCTGCCATCACCACATAATACTTCTTGTCCAAAAAAAGAAATGATTTTCAACCAGGCCTCCGAGCCAGGTTGGACAACTTCCCTGGAAACCTGGTCTAAATCAATTATCTTTGCTCCGTTTAAAGATAATAATTTTGCTGTCTCTGACTTTCCACAAGCAATTCCGCCGGTTAATCCCACTGTAAGCAACGAAATTTCACCCCACTATAAGGTTTATATTAAATGTAAAGCAATCTCATTTACATAATGTTGAACAAGTTTATTAGACCCAAAATGATTAATACAAACCCCGAAAAATAGGATACTCTGCTGCCAAAACACCTGGCAAAATAATAGTTTCCCAGGTAAAAACCTGCGGGGAGCATAATCATTTTAGTGAACCCTACAGCCACCGAGGTTATTAAGGGATTGAATCCCATCATAGCTGCCCCGAATCCAGCTCCAAAAGCATCCATAGCCAGGGCAATCCCCAGGGCTACCGCTTCCCCGCCGCTGATTTCACCGGACCTGTCAAAATCTGCCTTGTGAGGGTCTTTTAAAATATCGGAAAAAAAAGAGAAGGGTCTGCTCTGAGAACCTTGGGCTTTTCCCTGACATTGATCTTTTTTAACTCCTTCTATTTCTTCCCCCTGGGGAATAGATCTGTTGAAACTAAATATGGCATTATACGTGATCCAAATCCCTATAACTACCAGCATTATTCCACCGACTACAGAGGCACCTTCCGGCGAGAAAAAAGAAGATGCCATTTTTCCCGTCAGCATGGATAACAGAATAGCCATGGCAGAAGAAAAACTGATAATAACTGTGGAAATAAAAGGAATCCTCATGCTTCGAGCACCGTAGGCCAGGCCCACTCCAAAACCGTCAAGGCTTACGGCAAGGCCTAATAATATAACTGACAAATATTGCAAAGCTGTTACCCCCTACTGAGCTGTTATTAAGTCAGTATCATACTATGGGGATAGTTCGCTTTGAGTGCATGTCTAACCCAAGAAGGGTTCTTAAAAGGCCCTGTAAACCCTTGAGCTGGTTCTATATTTTATTGCCCCTGCGGGAGGATGGCGACAGGGGCTGACATTTAGGACAATAGTATGTGCCTCTGCCAGCCAGCACAATTCTTTTTATTGGAGTCCCGCAGGAAAAACAGAGCTCTCCTGCCCTTCGATAAACTCTTAATCTTTTTTGAAAGCTGCCTTTTTTCCCTTCTCCATCAATATAATTTACTACACTGGAACCTCTGGCCAGGACAGCCTCCTCCAGAACCAAACGAATGGAATGATAAAGCTTTTCTCCCTCCTGAAGAGTTAGATCCACGGCAAAACGTTCCGGGGAAATACCTGCCCGAAAAAGAATTTCGTCTACATAAATATTCCCCAACCCCGCCAGGTTCTTTTGGGAAAGGAGAAGATATTTGATTATACTCTTTTTATCCAAAAGTTTTTGAAAATACTCCAGTGTAAACTGTTCGCTTAAAGGCTCCGGGCCTAACTGGGACAAACCGGCCACAAACCTGAGCCATCCATCCTTAACCAGCCACAAACAACCAAATTTCCTGACATCCCTGTACTGAAGCTGACTGGCGTCTTCAAAGTGAAAAAGTAAGTGGCTGTGCTTATCAAGCTCTAAAGGACAATCCGAATAGATTAATTGTCCGGTCATTCCCAGGTGAACTACCAGGTTGCTGTTGCAGGTAAGTTTAATAATTAAATACTTCCCTCTTCTCTCCAACCCTTTTATTTTCTTCTTTTTAATATTTTTAACAAATTCTATATGATCGGGAAATTGAATTAACTTTGGACAAAATATTTCAACTGCCTTTATTTTCTTAAACAAAATTTTTTGTTTCAGGCTCTCTTTGATGGTTTCAACCTCCGGAAGTTCTGGCAAACTTTTCTTCCTCCTTTACAGCACAAGTTTATCCATATCATATAAATCTTTTCCTACTTTTAAGTCTACTTTTAAAGGCACCCTTAATTGAAAGTTATTTTCCATGATATCCTTGACCATTTTGCCAATTTCAGATAGTTCCTCGGCGGGCACCTCAAAAATTAATTCATCGTGTATCTGTAAAAGCATTTTGGTCTGTAACTGCCGATGCCGTAATTCTTCAAAAATATCCAGCATAGCTTTTTTTATCAGATCGGCTGCCGAACCCTGAATAGGGGTATTTATAGCAGTCCTTTCTGCAAAACTGCGAATATTACTATTCCGGTGGTTGATATCGGAAAGATACCTTCGTCGATTAAAAATGGTAGTGACATAACCATCTTTCCGGGCTTTTTGAATAATTTTTTCAGAATACTCTTTAACCCCCGGATACTTTTCAAAGTAACTCTGTATATACTTTTTGGCTTCTTTTCTATCAATCCCTAGATTCTGTGACAAACCGTAGTCACTCATACCATAAACGATTCCAAAATTAACAACCTTAGCGCTATTTCTCATCTGAGATGAAACGGCCTCCAGAGGTAGTTCAAAAACTTCTGCGGCTGTCCTCTGGTGTATATCCTCATCTCTTAAGAATGAGTCTACCAACTGTAGATCTTCAGAAATGTGGGCTAAAATTCTCAGCTCGATCTGGGAATAATCTGACGCCAAAAGGTAACTGTCGGGACTCCGGGAAACAAAGGCTTTTCTTATCTTCCTGGCTTCCTCCAGCCTGATGGGAATGTTCTGTAAATTGGGTTCAATACTGCTTAAACGTCCGGTAGCAGTCACATTTTGTTTAAATGTTGTGTGAATTTTTCCGGTTTCCTGATTTATCAAGGGAATCAAGCCTTCAACATAAGTCCCCTGCAGTTTTATCAGCTGTCTATATTTCAAGATTTGTTCAGCTATTTCATGCTGGGGTGCCAGCCCCTCCAAAACCTCTGCACTGGTGGAATAGCCGGTTTTTGTCTTTTTGTAAGTCGGTAAACGTAATTTTTCAAATAATATGAAGGCCAGCTGTTTGGGAGAATTTAAATTAAAATTCTCTCCGGCCAGGCTATAAATATTCGACTCTATTTTTTCTATTTTATTCCTAATCTCTTCGGACATATGCTCTAATATTTCTTTTTGTACCGTTATCCCTTCGGTTTCCATAGCGGAAAGCACTTCAATTAAAGGCATCTCCAGGGTAAAGAAAAGTGTTTCCAAATCCTTTTCCTTTAGTTGTTCTAATAAAACCCGATAGAGTTCAAAAAGCAGGGTTCCTTCAGTACAGCTTATTTTCTTTATTTCATTGAAATCAATCTCCGTTATTTTTTTAGCCTTAGACCCTTTCCCCAATATTGCTTCCCGGGGAGGCAGGTCCAGGTTTAAGTATTCTCTAATGATCTCAGATATTTTCTGGGGCGGCTTACCCGGAGATAATAAATATGATGCAATAAAAGGATCAAAATAAAGCCCCTGCAAAAAAATCTCCTCTTTTTTTAAACAGTTTAAAATAAACTTTGCATCAGGACATATTTTTTTAATTTTTGGGTCTTCAAAACAGGGCTTTAGGATTTCCAGCACCTTTTCTTTATCCAAACAATTTTCTTTTCCCTGGTGACACAGAGGAAGATAATATGCACTATCAGGCCCAAGGCTTAGGGTTATTCCTGCCATAAACGCCTTGAAAGGATTAGCTTCTGTGGCCTCCAAGAGAACAGCCAGGGTCTCTCCCTCCAATAATTTGTCTGCCAGGATACTCAAACGGCCCAAGTCTGTTATTACTTCCGCCTCTGCAAAAATTTCCCCACAGCTTTCCTCCTCAGGAGACTCTGGAAGTCTTTCTAAAAGAGAGTTGAATTCAAGAGTCCTAAAGAGTTCCCGCAAATGGCTGTAGTTGATTCTTTCAGTCTCTACCCGGCACTGCTGCAAATCAAAGTTGTCCTCCACATCTGTAATAATGGTAGCCAACTGTTTGCTGAGAAGGGATTGTTCCCGATATTCTTCAATTTTTTCTCTCAGCTTTTTCTGCTTAATCTGGTGGGCATTCTCCAGTATACCTTCTAATGAACCAAATTCATCCAATAGTCTAAGAGCTGTCTTTTCCCCGACTCCAGGAATACCGGGAATATTGTCTGTGGGATCACCCTTGAGAGCCTTAAAATCCGCAACTTGTTCAGGGGCTAACCCATACTTTTCCTTTAGCCTTTCCTGGTCAACTAATTCTACGGTGGTGATCCCTTTTCGAGTCATCAGGACTTTAACAAAGGGGGAAATCAATTGAAAAATATCGGCATCCCCCGTTAGCACCAAGGTTTCCAGCCGGTTATCCTCCGCTTTCCTGCTGTAGGTGCCGATCAGGTCGTCCGCTTCAAAACCATCCAGTTCATAAAAAGGTATGGAAAAGGCTGTTAACACTTCTTTAATTAAAGGGATCTGTTCTCTGTATTCAGTAGGGCTTTCCATTCTCTGGGCTTTATACTGTTCATAAGCCTTGTGCCTGAACGTAGGGGCTGCCTTGTCAAAAGCCACTGCAGCATAATCAGGCTTTTCTTCCTGCAGTAGACGAAGCAGCATGGTGACAAATCCATAAACAGCGTTGGTGTACTGTCCCCGGGAGGTAGTTAACAGGGGGAGAGCGTAAAAAGCTCTACTGGCCAGGCTGTTTCCATCTATTAAAATAAACTTTTCCTTTTTATCCATATTCACACCTTTTCTGGACCCTTTTGTATCCTTTTTTTGACAAGCGAACATTTAATTTTTCAAAATTACCAGGGCGACATGGCCTTGTATCAAATCAACCTTTTGTAGGCTTTTTGTCCTGCTTCATATAAATCATTCCCATTAATATCATTAATTACTACTACAGGAAACTCCTGTACCTCCAGTTTATATATGGCCTCCGGCCCAAGATCTTCATAGGCCACTATCTCGGCAGACTTAATTCTTTGGGCCAGCAGAGCACCAGCCCCGCCGGTGGCTGCAAGATAAACTGCTTTATACTGAACCAAGGCTTTTTTTACTTCTTCGGAGCGGCTGCCCTTCCCGATTAAACCCTTAACACCATATTCCAATAAGGGTATGGTCATGGAATCCATACGCTGACTGGTAGTTGGGCCGGCCGATCCTATTACCCTACCCGGAGGCGCCGGTGTGGGCCCCGCGTAATATATTACCTGGCCTTTCAGTTCCACCGGCAGCTTTCCATTCTTCGAAAGGCTTTCCACCAGTCTCTTATGGGCAGCATCCCTGGCGGTATACAAAAAACCTGATAATAAAAGCTGGTCCCCGCATCTTAAATCATGAATCATCTGTTCGGTCAAGGGAAGGCTTACTTTCATACCGGACATGATATCACCCCGCTATAATATTCTCTGTACATGTCTTGAAGCATGACAGTTTAAATTTACTGCTGTGGGAAGACAGGCGATGTGGGTTGGAGCAGCCTCTATGTGTACTGCCAGTGCTGTAATCCTTCCTCCGAAACCCTGTGGGCCAATTCCCAGGCAGTTGACCGCCATACATAATCGTTTTTCCAGGTCAGCATAATAAACATTACTGTTCACCTGTTGAAGGGGCCTTAAAAGAGCTTTTTTTGCCAGAAGTGCACAGGTTTCGAAGGTACCTCCGATTCCCACTCCTATTACCACAGGGGGACAGGCATTAGCGCCGGCAGCATTCACTGTTTCCAGCACAAAGTCTATGATCCCCGATTCCCCTTCCGTGGGCTTCAGCATTTTTATTCGGCTCATATTTTCACTTCCTCCACCCTTGGGGACAAAAGTGATTTTTATATTATTTCCCGGGACAATATTATAGTGAACTACTGCCGGAGTATTATCGCCGGTATTGTCCCGCATTAAAGGATCATTGACCATAGATTTTCGCAGATAACAGCGATGATAACCTTCCCTAACCCCTTTGTTAATAGCTTCATCCAGATCTCCTCCTACCAATGACACTTCCTGTCCAAGTTCAATGAATACCACCGCAAAACCGGTATCCTGACATAGGGGGACCCCATCCCGGGAGGAGATCTCAGCATTATTCAAAATCTGTTGAATTACGTCTCTTCCCACTGGAGATTCCTCATTTTTTAATGCTTCTGTAAGACCTTCAATGATATCCTTACCCAGGTTAAAATTTGCCTCGCAGCACATCTCCGCAATATTTTGGGTAATAACTTCGACATTAATTCGTCGCAATGGCTACACTCCTTGAAATAAACTTCATACCTAAGTTATTTAGACAAATCTTAATTAATTCCTTCCGGTGAAAAGAGATAAAAAAAACCCCAGTTCTAAAGGGTAAACAAAAAATACCGGGGTGGGAAAATACAGGCGTATTTTTTCAGAGCCACTTAAATTATAACAAAATTACATGCAAAAATGAAATCTTTTAAGGTACTACCTCTAATATTTCTTCCTCCAGATTGGCGCTGTCCGGTTGAGGGAGCTTAGCATCAGTCAGCCATCCGGCGATAAAACCTTCCTGGCCATCCTGCATTTTAATATTTATCCAATGTTCCATAAAATAAATTACTTCAAGGCGATCCCCCGCCTGGGCAGAGCCAACTTTATCAAACTTAGTTCCCGGGCCTTCCCTTAAGTTGACCGATGATCCGGTGACCGTAACATATACCGGTTCAAAAAAATCCTCCAGCGTGGGTTCCTCCGAGCCGTCAATTTCCTCTTCTCCTTCGGGTTCCTCACTGTCCGGATCGGTTTCCTGCTCCACATTGCCTGAATTACTTCCATCGCGGTCAACCAGGGAATAATCCAGGTCATAATCCTGGTCTCTCCTGCACCCGGTGAAAGGAAGTAATAAAAGCATAATAATTAAAAAAGCCAATAATTTTCTCAATTTCGCCACCTCTCCCGCTATTTTTACAATTATCTTATTATTACTATATAATTATAAGGAAATTTTTTCAAGTATTCTTTTCCGATTTTATACTTATTTTTTCCCACTGCAGGTAAAATTCTTCCAGCTGTCCCTTTAGGTAACGATGTTCTTCATTTAAACTTCGGACTTCTTCAAAATTATCATAAAGAAGGGGATCTGACATTTTTTTCTCCAATAAGGCGACTCGAATTTCCAGGGTATCAATTTTTTGTTCCAGTTCATTTAATTTGGCTTCCACAGCTCGTTTTTCCCTGCGGCGAGCCAGCATTTCTTCCCTCTGTTCCTTTTCCCTGCGGCGGGCTTCCCGGCGGTCATATTCCTTTTCTTTGTTAGAGGGTAAATCCTCTTCTTTTTGTCTATTCTTTTCCTCCAGGTATTCCTGGTAACTGCATTTATAAAGCTTTACCTGTCCCCTTTCAATTTCCAGGATCTTATCCGCTAAATTAGCAATAAAATAACGGTCATGAGAAACTATCAGCAGAGTGCCCTGATATAGGGCGAGAGCCTGCTCCAGTTCGGTCATCCCTTTTATATCCAGGTGATTAGTGGGCTCATCCAGAATGAGAAAGTTCCCTTTAGAAAGAGCTGTCCTGGCCAAAACCAGCCTGCTCTTTTCTCCTCCACTCAAATCTTTTATCTTTTTAAAAACTTCATCCCCTTTAAAAAGGTACCTTCCCAGGTAACTCCTGGCTTCCGTCAAGGTAAAAGATTGGCAGTTCATAATTTCTTCCAAAAGTGTATGCTCCGGATTAAGCTGTTTCTGTTCCTGTTCAAAATACGATATTTTTACGCTGGGGCCAATGTTAATCTGGCCCTGAGAGGGTTCTTCAGAGTTGGTAATCATTTTTAAAAGAGTTGTTTTGCCTGAGCCATTAGGGCCAATCAGCGCGGCCTTATCTCCCCACCTCAGGGTAAAGGAAACCCCTTTAAAGAGCTCTGTCTCGCCAAAAACCTTTGACACCTCTTTGAATACAACCACTTCCTGGCTGGCCCGGCCGCTGCATTCAAAAGATAAACCCATTTTCTTTTCCCGCTGGATATGGTCAACTCTTTCTATCTTCTGCAGTCTTTTTTCCCTGCTTTTTGCTTGACGCTTTTCCCTCTCTTTCCCTCCAGAGGTCCTGATTAACTCTTCTTCCTTTTTAATGAAAGCCTGCTGCTTGCTCATTGTCCGCTGGAGGCTGAGTTGTTCCAACTCCAGCTGCTTCTTATAGTCCGAATAATTCCCTCTATACTTTTTTAGGGAATGATTTTCTATTGCAGCTACGCTGCTGACGATCCTATCTAAAAAAAAACGGTCATGGGATATAACCAGGAGAGCTCCTTCCCAGCTCCTTAAATAATCCTCCAGCCATTCCACTGCCCGGGAATCCAGATAGTTTGTAGGTTCATCTAAAAGCAGCAGGTCATGGCGTTCTAAAAGCAGAGAAGCTAAATGCATAGAAGTCTTTTCTCCACCACTAAAGCTTAACACCGGCCGTTCCAAATCCTCCGCACTGAAACCCAAACCAAAGGCCACCTGTTTAATCCTGCTCTCCAGGGTATACCCCTCCTGGTTTTCAAAAAAGTTTACCTTTCTGGCATATCGTTCCATAACCTTGTCCAAAGCCTGGGGGGTACTTTTTATTTCTTCCCTCTGCATCTCCCTTTCCAGCTGTGTCAACTCATCTTTAAGCCGGTAGAGATGTTCCAGGGAACTCTTTAACTGTTCATAAAGGGTTTTTTCTCCGGGAATCTCGTTATTTTGTTTTAGATAACCCGAAGAAACTCCTTTTCCATAAACAAAATAACCTTCATCAGGCTCTTCTTCTTCGGTTATCACCTTCAACAACGTAGTTTTACCGGAACCATTTGGCCCGATCAATCCAATTTTTTCATTCTCGTTTACGTCCAGGTGAATGTCCTTCAGAATCAGGCTGCTGCCAAAATATTTTGTTATGCCGCAAATATTTAGAACTACCATGTCTGTCCTTTCAGTCTGAAATTGACTCCCCGCCGCCAAATCTCAGCTCCAATGCATTCAGCGCTACTTTTAATTCCGGCCCTTTCAGCTGACTGAAACAGTCGGCCACATCACATTGAGTGCCAGTATAAATAGCAGCACCCAGCCTTGCCATTTCCTGATTCATCACTTCCATGGTGTAGAAATCCTCCGAATTCAGTAAACTCTCCAGGTGAATAATTTTTCTTCCAGTATCAATATATCGTCCTATTATTTCGAATTCACTGACTCCGCAAATTAAGTAAACGGTTGAATATAATTCTTTGTCTGCGGGATCCATATCAAAAACTCTTAGAAAATCTTCAAAGTATTTTTTATGCATATTGTCTTTAAATAATAAATCCATTACTGTTCCTCCTTTCTTGATAATTATAGGCTTCTTTATTACTTCACATCTATATGTATCAAATATTTCAACAAATTGCAATAGCGCTTACCTTTACATATGTGGTTTTTATACTGCAAAAAAGATTTTCTACAATAAAAAAGACCATAAGGTCCTTCTCCGGAGAAACATTATAAGGATGGGTTTGCTGAAACTACTATTTGCTGTTACTAAAGAACAGGGGCTAAAACCCTTTCCTGCTGATCCTAGCTTTCACGTAATGAAGAAATTGTTCTCTGCTACTAAATTTTCGAGCACATCAACATTTAAAATTACATTTCCTCTTCCTGCCCTAATTTTTCGAACTGCATACTGACATTGGTGGGTGCCATGCCATCCAGTTCAATCTGTATAACTTTTATAATTGCGCTGGGTACAGGACAGTCTATGTGCATCAAGTGCTTGTTGGCCGAGCGGTAGACCACGGAATCATTAATATTGCAGAATAAATTATTGCGCCAATCCAGGAGCGCCAGATCCTCGTTCATTTTACGAAGCATTTTGCACGCGGATATGATTTTCACACTGACATTTCTTTTGTCCACCCGTGTAACTCTTATCACACTTGTAAATCCACAAGCTCCCGCCATAACCCTTGCCCTGGATGTCACGTGCTTCTTCCTCCTCTACCTCATCTGGAACAGATATGCAGTAAATACTTGCGCTTTTTATGCTATTTATATATATTAATGATTTATTCGAGTAAAATATGTTAATATCCTCTTTATATATTACAAATCTTTAATTCAATTTAACATTTTATTTTTTGGGGGCTTTCTGGTAAATTGCCTGCGAGATGACTTTCAAATAATGGGTATACAAGGTTTTTGCCCTTACTAAATAACGTAAGCAAAAAAAAGGCTCCCCTATACCAATCCTTCAATAATTGCCTTAAAGACATCAATCCCTTCGTCTACTACAGCTCGCACCGCTGAAACAACAACCTCTTCCTCAAAACTAATAACTCCTTATATTAACTGTTGGAATAGCTGCCTTTCTCTGGACATCATCCTATCTCCTCTTTAGAAGTTTTAACCTCAAGAAAGGATTTTTCGGTTTCTCTTAAAAAACTGAAGATATTTAAGCACATAAAGCAGCTCATTAGAATTGTAATCGCTGACAGAACGAAGCACCGCCTGCACCTTATGGTCACTGAGCAGTTCAAAAATATCAGGTCCCAGCGAGGACAAAAGGTTTTCGACTTTTTCATGCTCCATCAAAAAGTAATGAAGAGTTGTCCCCAGGCTGTCGGCAATTTTTTCCAATGTATCCAGGGAAGGAATCGTGTAATTGCTTTCTATTTGACTGATCAATCCGACGGAAACACCCGCTTTATCAGCCAAAGAAGCTGCGGTAATTCCCTGGGATTCCCGAAGTTTTTTTAGCCGTGAGCCAATGCTTGTCTTGTAATAATTTTTTTCAATGAAATACGTAAGGGTAAAATTTAAAGCTTCTGCCAGGCATTCCAACTGCTCATATTCCGGTTCTATCTCATCAGCTTCAAACTTTTTAATCAACCCAATAGGAAGGTCGCTGATCTCTGCCAGTTCCTCAACAGAAATTCCCCTGCCCTCCCTTAAGAAGCGAAGTTTTTCTCCAGTGAATTTTTCTTCTTCACTTTGCACAATTATGGCTGGAGATACATTGAGGGCTTCACTGATTTGTTTTAACGCGGGAACCGAAGGTTTCTTTAATCCCCGTTCAATAGTGCTTAAATAGGAAGCGGATAAGTCAGACATCTCCGCCAACTGTCCCAATGTTAACCCCCTTTCCAAGCGAAACTCACGAATTCTATTTCCTGGCATGTTAACTCACTCCCTTAAAAAAATAATTAGTGTCTTATCTAAAACTCCATACCTTCTCTTGCCTTTATACCAGCTTTATAATGATGTTTAATCATTTTTACTTCACTTACCATATCTGCAGCATCAATAATCTCCTGGTGAGCATTCCTTCCTGTCAAAACAATATCTACATGAGAGGGGCGCTGAGAAAGCATTTTAAGAACCTCTTCCACCGGCAGCACACCATAATCAACAGCAACATTGATTTCATCGAAAATCACCAGGTCATATTTACCGCTGATCAGTTCTTCCTTTCCCAACAAAAAACCTTTCCAGGCCAGATTGCCGTCATCCTCAACCAAAACTCCATCAGCAGATATTCGGTTTCTTCCTGTTTGGATTACTTTAATATTGGGAAGATATTTATGTATGGCTCTTATCTCCCCGTAATTGGGATCACACTTTTTAAACTGAACAAGCAGTATCTTTTTATCATGCCCGGAAGCCCTTAAGGCTAAGCCCAATGCAGCAGTAGTCTTCCCCTTACCATTTCCCGTATAAACTAATACAAGGTCCTTCACCTGTTTCATTTTATCCCACCTCTAAGGCTAATATTACATTTAATTGATTCTTTTCCTGCTGTTTCCCCTGATAATTTTGGTAATATATGTACCTGGAACTTATACAAAATGTACAAAATTCCGATATAAGTATAACATAAACTAACTTTTTTGTCTTTTTCAAAAATAAATAATACTGTTTCTTCACTACACTTTCTTTCCTCTTCTTCCCTGTATATCTCTTCACATTCTCTTCACCAACACATCATTCTGCCAAACCTTGAAACCTCTGAGGTTTTCTGCCAATCTTAATGAAACCTGACGAAGTGGCAGAATTTGCAGACATATTTGACTCAAAAAACCATATTAAGATAATCCCTGTAAGTGGTAAACTATATTCCATAGATTCAGGCAAATAAAATTCCATAGTTTTTGGCAAACAATTTTCCATAGTTAACGAACTAACTCTCTCCCAGATGGTATAATTTCATCTGGAGGTGATGAAAGGATGGTTGATTGGATCATGTATGGAAAAATCCAAGAACTGAAAAGGAATGGTCTGAATAAGAGTCAGACAAAGCGAAGGCTGAAGATCGATTACAAGACTGTTCTGAAATATTGGGATATGACACCAGATGACTATGCCGCAGCAAAAGCTTTTGCTGAAAGCCGCACCAAGAAGGCTGATAAGTATAAGCCTTTTGTCATTGACTGTCTTGAAAAGAATCCTGATATGTCAGCAGCACAAATTTATGACTGGATCAAGGAAAGGACAAACCTAGAAACGCTGGATTTTCAGAAGCGCGCATTCCGGTATGACGACTAAAAAAGGGTTTGAGGAATGGGCGGAGTTTCTAGACGATGCGGCGTTAGCCACGGCAATCCTTGACCGCCTGTCCTATCGATGTGACAGAATACAAATGTCAGTAAAAAGTTACAAGTTGGAAAACAGACAATCATTTTTGGATAAAGGAGATAATCAGAACGCATGATGTTTCAAAAATATGTAAACCAAGAGGAACAGAAATATTTGAAAGAGTCCCTGATGAAATATGAAAACGAAAAGCCAATGATGCCGGATGAAAAAGCAAAACTCCATTGAATAGGTTGCTTCTGGACATGACCCTTATAATCCCAGGGAGATATCCGTGGGTACAACTCTAACGTGGTAGGTATGGAACTTTGTTTGTTGCTACACCTTCTACATTTACGACGCTGCTGTCAATATCAATGGTAATGGATTTTAGTTTGCTTTTAGATAGCAGGTTTTTGAATACTTTAAAATTTATATCCCTCAATACTTGGATTGTCTTGAAGCTAAAATTTCCTAAAAACCGTGATACTGTTTCTGGCTCTTTCACCTGAATGTCAAATTCTTTAACCAGCGGATCATTTTGAAGTAGCTTTAGACGCTCTAACTTATCAATGCCAATAAAGTGACCGCAGAGCATAGTCTTTATATGGTTCATCTTAATTTTATTCGTTGAGTCATTATCAAATACAAGTTCATTTTCAATGAGTTCAAAAATCCCGTTACTTTTTGCATTCTCAAGTAGTAGAAAAAGACTCGCATTTGATGTTAGATTCTTAGCTTTAAAATCAATTTTGTTAATCAAATTTTAGACCCCTTTTCACTACTTTTGTTACCATTATTTTACCATATATTAGGCAGTAAACGCTGATAATTCAACATGTTTTCGAGCTTTTTTCTTTCACCCAATGGGTGAAAGATGAATTTTGAAGAAACCCATATGCATTATAGCTTTAAGGGTGCTTTTGGGTTTGCTGACGTAGAATCTAGGTATTAAATATTAACATATAATGAAAAGTTTTGGGAATTTTTTCACAGCCTATTCACCATAGAATATAGAGGAAATCGGGGGCTTACTTTTGTAAGCCCCCGAAGAGATTCTTCGGAGCATTAGAAACGGGGCATGGTAAAACTATTTAGGGATCAGTTAGCTTAGCAGGAGTCAAAATCTAACAGTTTTTTGAATATAATTAAATTTGTTTATAATCTTTAAAATGGGAACGTTATAGATAAGGGCAAGCCGCTTGTAGGAGATATTAATGCATTTTTCTTCAATTATTGTAAGTTCTAACCCAGCAGCCCATGCTTTTTTTGACATATGACTTAGCTTCGGAAGATCGGGGTAAATGGAATTGACAAGCCTTGCCCATAATGACTTGACTTTTTTTATAGAGTCTTCACCATATTTTTTGCTTGCTTTCATGTTATGAATAACCAAGGTAAGGACGTCGTTCCAGTAGCTGCATAACTTCTCTGTGTCTTCATGCCTCTTCATATAACTTTTTAAAGTTACCTGGTAAATTCCATCATTAATCATAACTTCGTAAGGTTCTTCGGCTTCTATTTTTTTTAATGATAAAAGGGCCAGTTCAATATGTTTTTCTTTAACAAAAGAACTTTTTATAAAACGCCTTAGGGCTTCTTCGGCAATGTTATTTTTTCCTAGAAGTCCATATAAAAAAATAACATTAGAAACCATGTAGTCGTCCATCTGATACAGATATTCATTCATTGTTGTTTGAATAAAGGAAGATTTAAATTTAACCCTAAACTGTTCCCTTACGGTATCTATCTTATCTGCATAGTTGTAGGTTAACTTTAGATAATCTAAATTGTTTTGGAAAAGTATGGTTTCATAGATGTTATTGATTAATATGTTTGCTTCTAGTTTTAATTTGCTTTCGGGTTTTTTGATAATGAATTTTTTCAGGTAGTATTCAGCTCCATTGACGTCTTCTTCTAAACAGTAATAAATGCCGGCTAAAAAAAGATAGTAGGGGTTGGATTGCATAAAAAAGTCATCCATTATCTTATATTGATGATCTTTGTTTATTTCTGATAAATTATACGCAATGGAGTAATATATGGAAGTATCTTCAGTATTAGTATCTATAACTTTTTTAAAGTATTTAATAGCATTGGGATAATCATACATCTTTGTATAGTAAGTGCCTTTTTTGAGATATTGATATATGTCATGGTTAAAGGAAATCACCTTTTCATTTTTCTGTATAACGGAATCGCTCTCATCTTTCATTTTATAACCGCCTTTTTTCGTGCAGTTATTATAAAATTCTTAGTCCAGAAAATATCCAGGAGTTACCTTTAAATTAAATATTTATTTTTCTTCTCAGATTCCATGGCTTGACTCAAAGCCAGCTTCATATTGCTTTTAATTTTTTTAATTTTCTGTCATTTCAAAAGCTAAAAATTCTACGTTGTTTTATCTAAATTTATTATCAGAAATTTATGAGTGCTGGCTTCTATTAAAGGTTTATTAAATTTTAAGTCAATTAGAACTAATAATTAAAACTAATAAAAAAGGGCTTTTGAAGTATGTCAAAAACCCTTAAAGTTTAATAGCTACAATGCTCGAGTTTGTTTAGCCTCTTTTTCTCAGCTGCCTGGTAACCTAATGTGGTACACCTCTCTGCTTCCCAGTCCATTCAGAGAACAAACTAGATTCTATTGTCTAAACCATCCATCCTTATAACTAAAACCAAATACACTACAAGCTAGTTTTAACTTTCATCCAGAACCAGCATGTATAATGTATTTTCATGTTACCATAATGTTAAATAAATGTCAATAATCAGCTCTAATGGTCGTGTCAACTTTTTGTAGGACATCTTTATAAGCCTTTTTCCTAAGCGGTACTTTGATTCGGTATCTTTAAGATGCTTAAGTTCTATTCTTCCGCCACTACTTTTATAGGCTCTCAGTTCAGCCATAATTTTCAATCCTTCACGTCCCCAACCCATCGGACGGCTGCTTAACCGGCTGGACAGTACGTGGCTTACATGGCCTTCTGTACAGCTTCCACCATAGTTCTCTTGACTATAAATTGAAATGCCTGTCCAGTTATTCTTGATATATCCGCTAAAGTCTCGAATTCTTTTTTTCTCTGGGTCATCTTGCGCACTTTCTTTAAGCTGACGGATAAGCATGGTAAAGCCTTCTTTATTGCCTTTAAAAAGGGTTTCGAATAGCTTTGGTCTTTTGTCTGGCTGCTTTCCTGTCACGGTTATAATTGCTTTATTAAAATGATAACGGGCTAAAACCATTTTAGCTTGGGGAAGCCAATTCATTCCTTCTTTTATCCAGGCAGCTCCGTCCCCATGTAAATAAATCCTTTCTATGCAATCTACATCATAGGCTTTGTAGATCCATTTCGCTGCCTCTAACCAAAGCTCCTCCGTAGATTTACCATGGCTGCTTATGTAATGAGGGTTTATACACCGTCCACGTTTCCCTTGACGCTTAATTCCTTCGTGGATGCTTATGAGGGGAACGATGGTTTTTTTGCCATCCTGTAGGGATATG
>PWJM01000040.1 GCA_003560915.1 Syntrophomonadaceae bacterium | reverse complement strand
CTTCCGCCAAGAGCATCAATGCAGTGATCCCGTACTTCGGGTATGCCCGGCAGGATCGAAAAACCCGGGCCCGGGATCCCATTACGGCCAAGCTTTTGGCAGACTTAATTACCACTTCCGGTGCCCATAGGGTCATTACCATGGATTTGCATGCGGGTCAGATCCAGGGGTTTTTCAACATTCCTGTGGACCATCTTCCGGGAGTGCCCATTATTGCAAAGTACTTCAGCGAGAAGCAGCTGGAGGCTCCTATTGTGGTATCGCCGGATCTGGGTGGTGTGACCCGGGCCCGCAATCTTGCGGATTATCTCAACTGCCCTATAGCCATTATTGATAAAAGACGGCCCGAGCCCAATGTTTCCGAGGTAATGAATATTATTGGCAAGGTAAAAAACAGAACGGTGATTATGATCGATGATATCATTGACACCGCCGGAACCATTGTTCAGGGAGCCATGGCCTTAATGGAACATGGAGCCAAAGATATTTATGTGTGCTGCACCCATGCCATTTTATCGGGCCCCGCCAGGGAAAGGTTGAGCAGCATAGTCATTAAGGAGATCGTTGTAACCAACAGTATTCAGCTGAAGGAAGAAAAAAAGCTGCCCAATATCCGGGTGCTGTCTGTGGCGCCCTTGATTGGGGATGCCATTATCCGAATCCATGAAGAACTTTCGGTAAGTAAACTGTTTGATTAAGAAGCTTTAATTAAGAAGAGGAACTCCGGAATTAAATAGCCCGGGTGGAAAAAGCTTATTTGACTTCAATATGGTTAGTGGTTATAATACTAATTATGATAAATTACCAGTTTTGGTCACAGTAGAAAGGAGAACTGTTTTATGGAAAGACTTGAGCTGACAGCGGAAATACGGGAGGTTTCCTCCAAAGGACAAATAAAAGAGATGAGAAAGAGGGATTATGTCCCCGCAGTAGTATATGGCAAGAAAGTGGATAACACCCTGCTGTCCGTGAACCGCAAAGAACTTATACAGGCCCTGAACACCTCTGCAGGGGCAAACGTATTGATTGACTTGAAAATTGAGGGCGGGAAAAAACGTAAAGAAACGGTCATGGTGAAAGAACTGCAGAGAGACCCCGTTAAAGATATATTTCTGCATGTAGATTTTATAGGGATTTCACTGGAGGACAAACTTCAGGTGAAAGTTCCCATCAGCTTTAATGGAGAACCGTTGGGAGTTAAAGAAGGAGGCGTCCCTTCCGTACAGCTGAGGGAAGTCATTGTGGAAACCCTCCCCACCGATATTCCTGAATTTTTAGAGGTGGATATTTCTCAGCTGAATATTGGAGACAGCCTGAATGTAAGCGATCTGCAGATACCTGAAGGAGCTCAGGTGGTTGGAGATCCTGATGAAACCATCATCAGCGTACTGGCACCTACCATTGAGGAAGAGCCCACAGAAGATGAGGATCTCCTGGAAGAAGGTGCAGAAGAGTCTGAAGAAGCCGAAGAAGCTGCAGAAGACCAGGATAAGGAAGAGTAGCCCTTTGGAATTTGTTTTTCCAGTTAAAGAGGAGAGCCATGATGAAGTTAATTGTTGGGCTGGGCAATCCCGGCAGGGAATACCTTTTCAGCAGGCACAATATTGGATTTATGGTAGTGGAAGCATTGGCCTTGAAGCATTCCATAAATATTAACCGGCTGAAACACCAGTCTATGCTGGGAACAGGAAAGATTGCCGGAGAAAAAGTATGGCTGGCCAAACCCTTGACTTACATGAATTTAAGTGGAAGTGCAGTGAAGGCCCTCCTGGGGTCTTCATTTGAATTATCCCCGGAATCCCTGGTAGTCGTCCATGATGATATGGATTTGGAGTTGGGCAGGATCCGTTTCAAAGCCAGGGGGGGAAGCGGTGGACACAAGGGATTGGTTTCCATAATGGAAAAGGTAGGCACTCGGGAGTTCATACGGCTGAAGATAGGAATCGGCCGTCCTACCCCCGAGGGTTTCCCGTATCCGGAGGTTTCTCCGCATGAAGAAAACCCCGGTGTTAAAAATTTTGTTTTAGGTAGATTTACTTCACAGGAGGAACCGGTGGTCAAAGAGGTAATTCCAAAAGCGGCGGAGGCCCTGGAAACCTTCCTCCTGGAGGGAATAGAAACCGCCATGAACCGGTATAACTGTTAAGATACTATATTGCTGGTAAAAACATCATAGGAAAAATAGACGTATCGGAACTTATGTCAAGTAATTCACAGACGTGTATTGCATAAATATATTTTTAAAAAACTTGCTTTTTATCACATACCTGTGGTATAGTGTTTTAAACAAATACGTAAAAGTGATGAAAGAGGAAAGTAAACTGGTTTCTAAATTGCAGGGAGGCTGTGTCATTGACTGAAAGCACAGCTAAGGATGGGCCGGTTGAAGTTCCCTCTTGAACTGCAGGCTGAAACTTGTGGGGTTTATCCCAGGAGCAAGTAGGCTGAGCCGGGTTCCTTCCCCCGTTAAAAAGAAGCGGGTATCGGATGTGAATTTATGTCCTGTATCTGTAGAAGAGGATTTCTGCTGCAGCATTGCAGAAATCAACTAGGGTGGTACCGCGGAAGTAACTTCTCGTCCCTATGACGAGAGGTTTTTTTATTTTACGGGTATATGAGCTTTCGTCCCTAAGCTTATATACCCGTTTTTATTTTTAAATATTAAATTTAAAGGAGGATAAAAAATGATTGTGGTCATGAAATTAGACGCTTCTTCCCAGGAAGTTGATGCTGTTAAAAGCAGGTTGGAAAACCTGGGCTTTAAAATTCATCCAATTCAGGGGGTAAAACGATTGGTGTTGGGGGCGGTAGGTGACCGAAAGGTTGCTAATTCATTAAATTTGGAGTCTTTCCCCGGGGTGGAAAAAGTAATGCTCATCATGAAGCCCTACAAGATGGTAAGCCGGGAGGCGAAGGAGGAAAATACCATCGTCAAGGTGGGCAATGTAGAAATTGGCGGGTCCAAAGTGGTTTCCATGTGTGGGCCCTGCGCGGTGGAAAATGAAGAACAGATGATTCAAATTGCCAGGGCGGTAAAGGAGGCGGGGGGGCATATCCTTCGGGGGGGCGCTTTCAAACCCAGGACTTCTCCTTATGCCTTCCAGGGGTTAGAAGAGGAGGGCTTGAAAATGCTGGCCCGGGCCCGGGAAGAAACAGGGCTGCCGGTGGTAACCGAAGTGATAAACACTCAAGATGTGGAACTGGTGGCAGAATACGCAGATATGCTGCAGATCGGGTCCCGAAACATGCAGAATTACTCCCTGCTGAAGGCGGTGGGAATGACCGGGAAGCCGGTCCTTCTGAAAAGGGGATTATCCGCCACCATGGAGGAATGGTTGATGTCGGCAGAATATATCTTAGCTGAAAAAAATTACAACGTAGTACTCTGTGAACGGGGAATCAGGACTTTTGAAACCTATACCCGGAACACCCTGGATATAAGTGCTGTACCTTTGATTAAAAGCCTCAGCCATCTTCCCGTGGTGGTAGACCCCTCCCATGCCACCGGAAACTGGAAGCTGGTAGCGCCTCTTGCCAAAGCTTCTGTCGCTGCCGGTGCCGACGGGCTGTTAATCGAGGCCCACCCCAATCCCCCGGAGGCGCTGTGTGATGGAGAGCAGTCCCTGAGCCCTAGAAATTTACAAAGGCTCCTGGCGGACCTGAAACCATTTTTGAAAGCCGTAGGCCGCGGCTAATAACATTAAGATTGGAGTGTTGGTCCATGTATAAAATGGGTTACCTGGGCCCCCCGGGGACTTTTACCGAGGAGGCCCTTCTAAAATATAAGAATATACCTAAGGAAGAAACAAAAGAGTACAAAACGATTTCCGAGGTAATTGGGGCTATAGGCAGGGAAGTAGAAGCAGGCATAGTTCCGGTGGAGAATTCCCTTGAGGGCTCAGTTAACATAACTTTGGATATCCTGGCCAGGGAATCCAACCTGGTTATCACCGGTGAAGTAATCATTCCGGTATTTCATCATCTGTTGGGCAAAGGGGGAGTCAGGCCGCAGGGGATACGGTATCTGTATTCCCATCCCCAGGCTGTGGCTCAATGCCGAATATTTATAGAAAAACATCTGCCCCGGGCGGAAGCGGAGGTAACTCTCAGCACCGCGCAGGCTGCCCGGTTTGTTTCGGAAAAAAATGATGAAACCTTTGCTGCTATAGGGACCCGAAGAGCGGCAGAGCTTTATGGCCTGGAGGTTATAGAGGAAAACATTCATGACTATGACTGTAACTTTACCCGGTTTATCGTCCTGTCCTTAGGGCGGGAAAATCAGCCTTCGGCCAGGGATAAAACCTCCCTGGTATTTGGGATTAAAGACGGACCCGGGGCTCTTTACCAGGTCTTGAAAGAGTTTGCCCTGAGGCACTTGAACCTTACCCGCATTGAGTCCCGTCCCTCCAAAAGAAACTTTGGGGATTATCTTTTTTTTGTAGACCTTCAGGGACATTTGACTGATCCCGGTGTAAAGGAGACCCTGGAGGCAGTGGAGGAAAACACAGTTTTCTTAAGAGTGCTGGGGTCTTATCCCGAGGCGGAAATGCCGTTACTATAGAGGGATGTAGGTTTAGAATTCTCCAGCTAAGTCTTCCATGGCTGAAGCCACGGGCATTAAGAATTTTTCGGTAATATTTAAAGTCCAGAGGAATATATAATATAAAAGATGCCGTATTTCCTTAATTTTGAAATTAAAAAGTTGACCAGGGTTTTTTATATGGGTATAATGATTACAGAATTTAGTAAATAATAGACGGAGCAGCAGGCCTCAAGTTTTCGCTTAAGGCTTTTTTGCTTTGCTTTAGGGAGGAAGATTTTGATGTGCGGCCATTATTTTTTGGACCTTTTGAGTCAAGATAAAAACTTTTTAGAAGCAGTAAAAAACGTAAACCATAACATGGCAAGCCAGCTTATCTATGGAATTGACGGCAGTCAGAAAAACCTGGTTATGGCCGCTGCCAAAGCTTACACGAGGCGCCCGGCCCTGGTGGTTACCACCGACCTTCCCAGGGCGGAGAAAATTTATGAAGACTTATTGAACTTTTTTTCCGCGGAGGAGGTTTTACTTTTTCCCTCCAGGGAAAGTATTTTTTACGAATCAATTACTCACAGCAGGGAGATAACCGAGCAGCGCCTGTTGGTTTTAGAGAAAATAACCGGGGGAAAAGATTTTATAATTATTGCCCCCGCAGAAGCACTTATGCCTCTACTGCCTCCCAAAGAGCTCTGGAAGGAATATTCCCTTAAAATTTCAGAAAAAGAAAGCTTCTCTATGGAGGAACTAACAGAACGGTTGGTGCAGCTGGGATACGAGAGGGTTCCCCTGGTGGAGGGCAGTGGGCAGTTCAGCCTGCGGGGCGGAATATTGGATATTTACCCGTCCACTCTGCGTAATCCTGTCAGAATCGAGTTCTTTGGGGATGAGGCAGAATCACTCCGGGAGTTTGACCTCTCCTCCCAGAGGTCTCAAAAAAGCATGAAGGAAGTGGAAATAAAGCCTGTTCAAGAGGTTATCCTGGATCAAGAGGCTTTCCTTCGGGCTGAAGCTGAAATCGACAAAGAACTGAAGAAAAGATTATCCGCCCTAAACAGGGCTGGAGAAAACGAGGCCGCATCAAAACTTACAGGCAAGGTTGAGTATCACCTGGAAAAAATAAAGGGAAAGACATATTTTAGTGGTATTGAGCAGTACCTTCCCTATTTTTACCCCCGGCTTCATACATTTTTAGACTACCTTCCGGAAGAAACACTGATGTTTTTAGATGAACCGATGCACATTTTAGAAAACAGCCAAAAGCTGGTCTACGAAATGGAGGAAGCCAACAAATCCCTTTTAAATGAGGGAGCTCTTCTTCCTGGCCAGGGTAAGCTGCACCGGGATATACGGGAGTTTCTTTTTACCCGGAAAACTCCCTACCTGTCGTTTTCGCTCTTGATGCGTAAAATTCCCGGGCTTAATCCCCAACGCATTATCACCATAGGCAATAAATCCATGCCCCGTTTCCACGGCCAGTGGGATCTTTTGAGGGGAGAAATCAGTCACTGGTTTAAAGAGGGGTATCGGGTTTTTCTTCTGGCTTCATCTCCAGAAAGAGCCAGGGAAATATCCCAGTCCTGTGAAAAGGAGAAGATTAGAGCCGTATATACCTCTTCACTTCAGGAAGTATCCACGGGTACGGTGGCAGTAATCAGCTGTAATCTGGAAAACGGATTTATTCTGCCGGAAATAAAGACGGCTCTGCTGGCAGAGCAGGAAATTATGCCTAAAGTTAAGAAAAAGAGATTCTGGAAAACCTCCCAGGAAGGCATTACCATATCTGATTATCATGACCTGGAGGTGGGAGACTATGTGGTGCATGAGCACCATGGGATCGGTCAGTACCTGGGGATCAAGACCCTGGAAATCAACCATTTAAATAAAGACTATATGTTTATAAAATATGCAGGAGAGGATAAACTCTTTATCCCTACAGAGCAGATTGGCCTGGTAAAAAAGTATATTGGCAGCGAAGGGAAGAAACCCAAACTCCACGGCTTGAGCAGCAGTGAATGGTCCCGGGTCAAAGGCAGGGTAAAAGAATCGGTACACCGGCTGGCCCAGGAACTGTTAGGCCTGTATGCGGTCAGGGAATCTGTACAGGGATATGCTTTTACCCCCGACCAGTCCTGGCAGAGGGAATTTGAAGCTCGCTTCCCCTTTGAGGAAACCCCGGACCAGATGAAAGCAATCCGGGAAGTAAAAAAAGATATGGAAAATAAAAAACCCATGGACCGTTTAATTTGTGGTGATGTGGGCTATGGTAAGACGGAAATTGCTTTACGTGCTGCCTTTAAAGCGGTGATGGATCATAAACAGGTGGCCTTTTTGGTGCCCACTACCATCCTGGCGCAGCAGCACTACCGGAGCTTTAAAGAACGGTTCGAAGGCTTTCCGGTGAATATAGAAGTGTTGAGCCGGTTTAGAAAACCCTCGGAACAAAAGGAAATCATTAAACAGGTCAAATCAGGCTGGGTGGATATCATTATTGGAACCCACCGCCTTTTATCCACCGATATAAG
>PWJM01000078.1 GCA_003560915.1 Syntrophomonadaceae bacterium | reverse complement strand
AGTTTTGGCAGCCATTGGCTGGCAGATTTGTGTTTTCTCTCAGAAGTACCTGGATAGCGGTGTTAACAATTTTTACAACATGAGTTCTAAAACCCTGCGTAAAGCAGCTGATTTTACCGGTGACTTTGAAGGGAAGCTTCTGGATTTCTATGAAGGCAGTTCGGATATTTCTGCAAAGGCGCAGGCTGCAGATCAAAAATACAGGGAAAAAAGAGTTCTGGGCTGGAATATTAAAAATATAAATATTGCGGCTATGATCATGGCCTTCTTAATCAGCTTGTTTTTGTTTGTATTCTTCTATTATTCAATGTTTAGATAATGTAAGCACCTATGCCTGTACGATAAAGTGGCAAATATTATAGATTGCTTTTCAGGTTAAGCATAAGAAAGACAAGTGAGGCCAAGTGAGACAATAAAAATAGAATTTTAAGGGCGTCCTTGATTAATAAGTGGCGCTCTTTCATTTGTCTTGCCTAAAAATAAATTAAGTGTTACTATTAAATAGGATGTTTCATACGGATATTGCTTATACTCTATACTTTTTGAACTACTGGTCGGAGGGAAAGCGGAATGACTTTTAAAAAAGCAGCTGAATTACTGGCAGTAGTAATTATTTTGGGAATCATTATCTTTACTATCTTAAATATAGTTAATCAGGAAAGCATCCAAAAATACAGCAAGACAGAACTGCTGTTGGATACGGTTTTTGATATCACTGTTTTTACAGAAGATGAAGCGGAAGGGAATCGTCTGCTCAGGGAAGCGTTTAATGAAGTGAGGGCACTGGAAAAGACATTTAGCCGGTTTGTTTCCGGTAGTGAAGTGGATGAAATAAACCAGAATGCAGGAGAAGGCTCAGTAGAAGTGAGAAGCGATATGCTTAAAGTAATTAAGAGCGGGATTTATTTTGGAGAGATCACGGAAGGTAGTTTTGATATCACCATTGCTCCCTTGATGGAGCTTTGGGGATTTGGGACCGGTAAACAAAGGGTTCCCTCACAGGAGGAAATTGAGGAAATTCTACCCCTGGTTGATTATAGAGAAATACAGTTGGATGAACAAAGGTTTACGGTGTATCTACCCCAGGAAGAGATGTCTCTGGATTTGGGCGGTATAGCCAAAGGATATATTGTAGACCGTATCGTTCAATACCTGGAAAGTCAAAATGTTGAGATAGCTTCTGTTAACGCCGGGGGAGATATTAGAGTAATTGGAACCAGGGAAGACGGAACCCCGTGGAGAATTGGCATAAGGAATCCCCGAAATAGTAATGGACAGGATATTATTGCCGTAATTCCCATCGTGGACCAGGCCGTTGTGACCTCGGGGGATTATGAAAGATTTTTTACCAGTGATGGGAAAAGGTATCACCATATACTTGACCCTCATAATGGTTTTCCCGCAGCTAAAGTGATCAGTGTAACCATTGTGGCGGAGGAATGTATAACAGCAGATGCCCTGTCCACAGCGGTTTTTGTACTGGGGCCCCGGAAGGGTATGGAGCTTGTGGAAAGCCTATCGGGAGTGGAAGGTTTAATTATTGATAATCAGGAGAAGCTGCATGTTTCTTCAGGTTTACAAGACATAATTGAAATAAGGTGAAGATATGTTTTCCCGTTATGACTTCATAATATGGATAGTTATTGTGAGCCTGGCCATAGGTGGAATATATTATCACCAGAATCTTGTTTCCATGGGGGAAAACCTGGTAGAGATAAGTGTCAATGGCCAGGAATATGAGGTGATTCCCTTAACAGATTCTAACGGAAACCTGCGAAGGGAGATAGAAGGGGTTAACGGTTTAACCGTTGTAGAAATTAGAGACCAAAGGGTAAGGGTTATTTCTTCCGCCTGTCCGGACAAATTATGCATTCATTCCGGGTGGATAGACAGGCCTGGCCAGATGCTGGTATGCCTTCCCAACAGGGTGGTTGTTAAAATTGTCAGTGATGAACAGCAGGATATAGATTTTTTTACCAATTAATAATTAAGTATACTGTCCCCTTAAGACCTTAAGACATCGGGAAGTACCATAAAAGGGTCCTTTAGGAAGGAAGAATATAATGAGTGGGCAAACGACAAAACTGGTTTACCTGGCGCTGTTAATCACCTTTGCGGTGGTGATTCATACCATTGAATCGTTCCTGGTTATTCCTATTCCGGTTCCGGGAGCCAAGTTAGGGCTGGCCAATATTATCACCCTCTTGGCCTTGATGCTTTACGGTTTTAGAAGCAGCATGGTGGTATCGGTTATGCGTACTCTTATTGGTTTTCTCATTGTGGGAAATCTAATCAGCTTTTCCCTAAGCCTCAGTGGTGCGGTTTTCAGCACCGCAGTTATGGGCGCTGCTTTTATTTTATATAAGAAAAAATGGATTAGTATTCTTACGGTAAGTGTGTTGGGAGCAGCATCTCATAACGTGGCCCAGATTGTTATAGCCAGTTTTGTGGTGAGTCAGTTTCACTTGATTACGTTTTATCTGCCGATATTATTGCTGCTGGCTGTTCCAACCGGAGTTTTTACAGGCCTTTCGGCCATGTACCTTTATAAAGTTATCCTGAAAAACGTAACCGTAAGCCATTCCCTCAGTGAATTTAGAAAAATATAAAGGGGAACGTAATGTCAAAACTCATACTTGCATCCAGTTCTCCCCGGAGAGCTGATCTGCTGACACAGGTGGGCCTGGAATTTCAGGTAATTCCCAGCAGGTTTAATGAAGACAATACCTTAAAAATGCCACAGCATAAATTAACTGTACATTTTGCCCGCTCCAAAGCGGAGGAAGTAGCATTTCGGGTGGAAGAGGGGTTAATTATTGCAGCAGATACAGTAGTCGTGGTAGATGGAGAGTATCTAGGGAAGCCACAGTCGGTAGAGCAGGCCAGGGTCATGCTGAAAAAGTTGAGTGGTGGCGTACATGAAGTCACCACAGGCCTGGCAGTATTGGACAAAAAAAAACAAAGCATTAAAACCGCATACTCTACAACAAGAGTATGGTTTAGACGGTTAAGGGATGAAGAAGTTACAGCATACATTCAAACCGGTGAGCCAATGGATAAAGCCGGTTCGTATGGTATACAGGGTCGAGCAGCGCTGTTTGTAAACAAAATAGAAGGATGCTACTTCAATGTGGTCGGACTTCCACTGGTTGAGCTGGGTAGGATTTTAACAGAATCCGGAGTAAAAATATTTTAACCGGCTTAAGAAAGGTGAAGATAATGAATTCTAAGAAGGACCACATTACCATTAAGGAAATGCCCGAAGAGGAAAGGCCCCGGGAAAAGATGGTAAAATATGGAGCTGACAAAGTGTCCAACGCTGAACTATTGGCCATCATCATCCGAACCGGGAGCAGGACGGCTTCAGCAGTAAACCTGGCAGATAAAATTCTCTCCAAAGCGGAAAACTTGCGGGAGCTTCCCTACCTTTCCATAGAGGAGCTCATGGAGTTAAAGGGGATAGGTTTGGCCAAAGGGGTTCAAATCAAAGCCGCGCTGGAACTGGGGAGAAGGATTGCTTCTTCTTTTCGCCTGGAGGCAAGGGCTATATCTTCTCCTAAAGATGTAGCAGACCATTTAATGGAAGAAATGCGCTATTACCAAAAGGAGTATTTTAAGGCAATTCTTTTAAATACGAAAAACCAGATTATTTCTACCGAAATTATTTCCATAGGAAGCCTTAACTCTTCCATCGTTCATCCCCGGGAAATATTCAGTACTGCCGTTAAAAAAGTAAGTGCTGCGGTGATTTTAGTACATAATCATCCCAGCGGGGACCCTACTCCCAGCAGGGAGGACATTGAGGTTACTAAACGAATTGTTCAGGCAGGGGAAATCATTGGAATTAATGTTTTGGATCATCTGATTATTGGCGAAGGAAGATATTACAGCTTCCGGGAAAGCGGGTTAATTTAGTGGAATATTATAACTGTTTCAGTTAAAAAAAAAGACTGATATAATAGAAAGATAGTTTAACACAGCTGCATGTACATATTCAAAGTAGAAAGGGGAATTTCAGGTGAGATTCATACTAAGATATTTCTCCAGAGACATCGGTATAGACCTGGGAACAGCCAACACCCTGGTTTTTGTCAGGGGAAAGGGGATTGTTTTAAGAGAGCCCTCCGTGGTGGCAATCCGCAGGGATACCGGGGACATCTTGGCAGTAGGGGAAGAAGCAAAAAGAATGATCGGAAGAACCCCTGGAAATATTGTGGCGATACGTCCCATGAAAGACGGAGTTATTGCTGATTTTGACGTGACACAAACCATGCTCAGGCACTTTATATTAAAGGCTTACCGGCGCAAATCTATACTGAAACCTCAGGTGGTGGTCTGCGTTCCTTCAGGAGTAACCGAAGTAGAAAAAAGAGCAGTCCTGGATGCCACGAATCAAGCAGGCGCCAGGGAGGCTTTCTTGATAGAAGAGCCCATGGCAGCAGCTATCGGGGCGGGGCTTCCTGTGGAGGAGCCCACGGGCAGCATGATTGTGGACGTGGGAGGCGGAACAACAGAGGTAGCCATCATTTCTTTAGGAGGAATAGTCACCAGCAAATCCATCCGGGTAGCCGGGGATGAGATGGACGAAGCTATTGTACAGCATATTAAGAAAAATTATAATCTGTTAATTGGTGAAAGAACGGCGGAAGATATAAAAATTATAGTTGGGACCGCTTTTCTTACCGAAGAAAAAGAAAAGGAAACCATGCAGATCAGGGGAAGAGACCTGGTTACGGGACTTCCCAAAACCCAGACCATCAACGCTCAAGAAATTCAATTAGCTGTTGCTGACCCGGTCACCAGTATCATTGAAGCGATTAAAATTACTTTGGAAAAATCACCCCCTGAACTGGCTGCGGATATTATGGACAAAGGGATTGTTATGACCGGTGGTGGAGCGCTTCTTCACGGCCTGGACAGCCTGGTCAGCAAGGAAACAGGAATGCCTGTAATCATTACGGAGAATTCATTGGACTGCGTGGCCCTGGGAACGGGCAAAGTGCTGGGAGAAATTGAACTTTTAAAAAGGGTAGCGATTTCCCCCAAAAAAATCATTTAGTAAGAAAGGCCGTTAACAGTGCTTACCCCCCTTTATAAGAAAAAAAAACTTTTCATAGTTTTTATTATTGTAATGATTTTAATTGTGCTGATGAGCCTGTCTCAATTAGAGCGGGAAAGGCTCACCTTTGTAGAGGATATCGTTATGGTTGCCGTCAGTCCACTGCAGAACGGGGTCTTTCGTGTCAGCACTGAGTTCAGGGTTTTTTTTGAAAACATAAGGGAGCGTCGGCATTTAGCCGTGGAAAATGCTCAGCTGAAGCAGACCCTGGGAGACTATCAAAGAGTGAGCAGCCAGCTGGAGGAACTGAAGCAGGAAAACAGGCGGCTGAGGGAAATGCTTGACTTTAAAGAAAAGAGCTCTTATACACTGGTGCCGGCCAAAGTGACAGCCCGGGACTCCAGCGGTTGGTTCAGCACTATTGTTATTAACAAGGGTTATAATGATGGTGTCGCCAAAGATATGGCAGTAATCAATAACGATGGACTGGTAGGAAATGTAATTTCTGTCTCCAGGAATTCATCCAAGGTACTTCTTTTAACAGACTCCCGCCGGGCCGTCAGTGGAGTAGTCCGGGATTCCCGGGATTCTGGAGTTATTGGTTTTGTGGAGGGTTCTGTAGAACAGCCCGGGTACTGTCGCATGATTAATATTTTGCGGGAAGCTGAAATTAAAACCGGGGATGTGGTGGTTACCTCCGGAATGGGTGGTGTTTTCCCTCCAGGCCTGGTGATTGGACAGGTTATGGAAGTGGGTGACGATGAATACGGGTTGTTAAAGTATGCATTGATTAAACCCATGGTGAATTTCAGCCGGCTGGAAGAAGTATTTGTAGTAAAGAGTGTTAATGCGGAAGTATATCCAGAGGAGGATATACGGGAAGATGAAGAAACTCAAGAGCCGTTGAACCAGGCCCCCAGTGAAGGACAGGATACCTATGGGCAGGATTAACATCCTATTAATTATGGTCTTATCTTTAATCATCCAGGGCAGCCTGTCTGTTTTTTTTAACTTTGACGGTAGGCAGCCTGATTTATTGTTAATTGTGGTCACCTGCTTCAGCATTATGTGGGGCAGTAAAGACGGTGCCCTGATAGGTGGTACAGCCGGCCTCCTGCAGGATATTTTATTCGGGCGCCTGCTGGGGCTTTTTGCACTTACCAAGCTGATTGTCGGTTACCTGTCCGGTTTTACGGAAAAAAACATCTACCGGGATTTTGTTTTGGGCCCTATGCTTATCGTTTTAATGATGACTTTTTTGCACGAAGGGTTGGCTTTTATTCTTTCCGGAGAAGTTGCCCGTCTTCCTTTAAGAACTGCATTTATGAATATCATCCTTCCTAAAGCCCTTTATAACTTTTGTTTAACTCCGTTTATTTATCTTCTAATCTATTTTGCCAACAAGAAGGGGCTTTTTAGGCCGCTTCAATAAGCTGGAGGAAATTCTATGAGCAAAACAATTATTAAGCGTTTGAGGCTTTTCTTAGCTTTTACTGTGCTGATCATGGTGGTGCTGGGATTTCGTCTTGCCCAACTGCAGATTATTCACGGGCATGAATATCAGAAACGTTCCGAGGAAAATATGCTCAGGGTGCTGCCCATTACTGCCCCCCGGGGGGATATTTATGATGCAGGGGGAGTTACGCTGGTATCAAACCGCACCGGCTTTACTGTTTCCCTGGGAGAAATACCCTCCAGCGAACGGGAAAGGGTCATCCAATACCTCAGCGAAATTTTAGAACTGGATGTAGAGGAAATTCAAAGGGAAATCGATAAACAGCGCTTCCGAAGATACCAGCCTGTCAAACTGAAGACCGATGTGGACATGGTAACCATCGCCCGCATTGAAGAGAGAAGGCTTGAACTTCCCGGAGTAATCATTGAGGTAGAGCCTATCAGAAGTTACATGGACGGAAGGCTCGCCCCCCATATAATTGGGAATATGTTTATGGGTTCAGATTTGCCTCACGAAAGTGAAATCGAGCGGTGGGCTTCTCAAGGCTACGTTTATAGATTAGGAGATGATATTGGTCGGTTTGGAATAGAACGGGGCTGGGAGCCATATCTCAGGGGTGAGAGAGGGGAGCTTTTAGTTGAAGT
>PWJM01000155.1 GCA_003560915.1 Syntrophomonadaceae bacterium | reverse complement strand
TTGCCCAGGGAGAACAGGTTGGGAAAGAACAAGGATGGATGACCATCGAAGAAGTGGAAGCTGAACTGGAGCTTTGAGAATGTATAAAATAAAAATATCACCGGAAGCCAAAAATAATTTGGCACAAATTAAAGACTACATATCTCAGGAACTGTGTAACCCGAAGACAGCTGTAAATTTGGCTTCAAATATCACGAAGAAGATACGTGGGCTGTCTGAGTACCCTGAAATTGGTGCTTCGCTATCTTCCATATTAAATATTCAAACAGACTATCGTTTTCTTGTTTGTGCTAATTACCTGATATTTTACAGGTACGAAGTTGGTATCGTTTTTGTATCAAGAATTTTATATGGCAGACGGGACTATATGCGAATCCTTTTCGGTGATTTACCAGATGATAAAGAAAAATAATAACAGTAAATAATACAGGACATCAAGAATCACCCTCTAAAAACTATAGATAGCAAGCTGTTACATATCATAAAAGGTCTGAATTAGCATCTATTAGCATGAGGTGCTTTTTTCATGCCCAAAACTAGCAGGCAAAATATCATAAGCAGTTCCATATAAGGTGGCAATCGGAGACAGACCCCTTTCGGGGATTTATGGAAGGATTCTCCTTCCATAAATCCCCGAGCAATTCAGCCGGCTTACGAATAACGCGGTGTTTCCTGAATAACTCAGGTGGAGCGGCCTGCTTTTCTAAAAATGAAACCTGGAGATAGCTGGTTAACAACAGTATAGGACATACTAATAAAAGAAATTTTAAAAATGAAGAGGTGTCAAGATGCAGTCTTATTGGCTTCTAAAAACAGAACCGGAAGACTATTCCTGGGAGGATATGCTGCAGGAGAAAAAAGTTGTTTGGGATGGAGTTAAAGCACCAGCTGCCTTAAAACAGCTTTCCCAGATGAAGATTGGCGATTTTGCTTTCATATATCATACCGGAAAAGTGCGGGCTATAACAGGAATAGCCCGTGTGGACGGAATGCCGTACCAGGATCCGTCAGTAACTGACCCCCGCCGCCTGGTGATTGACCTGGTCCCCCATGAAAGCTTAAACCATCCGGTCACGTTACAGCAGATTAAACAAAGCCAATTATTCCCCCATTGGGAGCTGGTGCGTCAACCCCGCCTTTCGGTGGTACCTGTCAGCCAGGAGCAGTGGAAGAAGATATTAGAGTGGGGCTGTCTTCGATAAGAATAGATACATATCAATATTTGGGCCAGAATCTCCGGGCACTGGCTGTAAAGGATATGCTGTCGAAAGAATTCTTAACCATATCTTGATTGATTCCATAGTAGTTCCACCGGTTTTGTCTGGTTTGCTGCCGGAGAAGATAGCAGTCAGGGTTCACTGGGCGCATTGGAGCTGCATAACTCGCATGCTTAAAGATGTAAAGCCCCAGGCTTTGTATCAAGAGTTAGGGAATATGGAAAACGTAGGCTCTCTAAAAGATTTAAGAAATCGATTAGAGCTAACAGGAGAGGAAGACTTAATACCCTTTTCTGCGTAGCGTGTATACGTTACCGTATTTGTCTACAAGCCCTTGTTGACGGGATGCTTGGTTCTGGTTTAAATAGCCGGAATCTCCCTCTTTAAACCATGAAGAGGTAAGTGGGAGTAGTTCAATTGGGGAATTATTTATCGTCCATCAAAAAATATTCTGGATAGGGCATGATTCAATAATCGCATTAATAAGGGAGCATTGAAGGAAAGTAAATAATTTGATTAAAAGTAATATATTACCTAAAACAGATATACTTTTCGTTAATAAAAGTTTATAATATAAAAAAACAAATGTGATATATAAAGCTCTTGGTTGCGAGGTGTTCGTTGGCACTCACTCGGTTATAGCCGTCTTGAAGACCTGAAAGCGGCGGTAGCACGCATGGGAGAAACCCACGGCTGCGGTACTTGATCACTACGGCTGTGAAAAAGTGACCATCCTGGGCATCTCCATGGGTGCATGGCTCTGCGTCCGGGCAGCCGCCTTTGAGCCCCGTATCGCACGGGTGATTATCCTGGGCGTAGGCTACGATTTCCTGGCTGCGGTGCCCGGCCCACTGGCAGTACTGGTAATATTTCTGTTCAGGTTTCCACATTTTGAGATTATGAAAGCTGTATTTCCCAGGTAGCGCTGCCTGAGGCTCGCCTCCATAAATTGAAGGGCATAACCCGCGTTTTCTTATAGATTTCCATATGTTACACTGGTCATGTAAAAGCATGACTTTTTTTATGACTGCAGTTACTGTAAGTTCCTCTCCTGCACACTTATAATTAAAGAAAAAAGGAGAGGATCAAAGATGACAAAAACGACAAAAGGCGGAATTTTGTTGTTGGGGGCGGGAGCAGCACTTTTGCTTAATCAATTAGGGCTGATTCCAGGAAATATATTTTTACTACTGCTGAGTTTCAAATTTTGTCTTGCTTATGTGCTGCTGGGAGGAAGAAGCGAATACGGCAGCGTCGGTTTCCTGATTCCGGGGTTGGTTCTGTTGGCAATTGGAGGTTTTGCAACCCTTCAAAGCAGGCAGATTATTGGTGAATCTGCACCGGGTTTCTTTTTTCTTGGGTTAGGTCTTAGCTTTTTGGGAGTGTTTCTGCTGCACACCTTTTGGTTTAGAGAGTTGGATCATGGCGAACGTTTCTGGCCGCTGTATCCGGCGGGAGGGCTGATGATGTTTGGAATCCTCCTCACCCTCCAGGATATTTGGAAGCGGGACTTTCCTCTACAGGCGCTGAATTACTTCTGGGCAGCAGCTCTGTTGGTAGCCGGACTATGGCTTATTTTGGAGAGCAGAAAAAAAAAGGTTAATTCTTAACATTCCCTTGAAGAATACCTGGGGCACGGGCAGCCGTGCCCCAGGTATTCTCAGCAGGAATATCATGCATTTCATAGAAATAATTACAATATGATTTTAATAAATTCTGGTGAAAAATCTAAAACAGCAATCTAGATTTTAAAATATTATAAACAGGAGCCAGTGGAAAATATGGATAAAAAAACGGTTTTAATCTTGACATTGGCCAAATATGGGGTCTACATTGCAGTCCTTTGGGTTACCGTGGGCAGCCAGCCCCTGGATTTAAAGGGTCCGCTGCTGCCTCTTCTGCTGGTCTTCATGGTGGACAATGTCAGAAGTTTTTTTCTGGAACGCAGAGCCCGGCATCTTTTTAAACCCAGTCTTTTTCTGCAGTTAATATTTATTTACCTTTTTATTTTATTGGACAGCAGCACCATCGGCAGTGTACTGCTGGTAGTCCTCATTGCCGAAAGCCAGATTGCCTGTCCCCGTCCTGTAGGAGACTATATTTTTTTTCTCTCCATTGGGGGATACTTTGGCCTTGGCCTTGCTGGCTTTTACTGGCGGAATGCGTTAACCATAAATAACCTGGCTCTAATTTTTATCAACAGCCTTTTCCTTTTCTTTGGTTACGGCATCAGCTACCTGGCCAGGCGTCAAATTGAAGAAAAAGAAAGAGCGGAAAACACATTAAAAGAACTGGAGCGGTCCCAGAGGGAATTAGATGAAGCGTATCAAAAACTTCTGAAAAACAGCAAAGAACGGGAACAGCTGGCGGTAATAGAAGAGAGGAACCGCCTGGCCCGGGAAATACATGATACCCTGGCCCATACTCTGACCACAGTAATCATCAGCCTGGAAGCAGGTAAAAAGCTGATGTCCAGGGATACTGACCGGGCGCTGGCGGAGTTTGAAAAGAGTCAAGAACAGGCCCGCAGGGGGCTTCACGAGGTACGTCGGTCGGTCAGGGAACTGCGGCCCCATGAGCTGGAAACACTGGGTTTTGATGCCGCGTTAAAAGGGCTGTCCCGGGAACTTCACGGCAGCGGGGTGAAAATAGATTACTTTCTGGAAGAAGGAGCTGCTGTTCCCAAGGGGCTGGAGCTTCCTTTCTACAGGGTAATACAGGAAAGCATAACCAACAGCCTGCGCCACAGCGGGGCTGGACGTATCACCGTTACAATCAAGCGTAAAAGAAACGCTTTAATACTGGAAATAGAAGATGATGGGAAGGGCTGCCAAGAAATCATTGAAGGTTACGGATTCAAAGGGATCCGGGAAAGGGTGGCTGAGGCAGGAGGCCGTGTAGAATTTGTTAACCAAAGCCCTCATGGTTTCCTGGTGAAGGTTGAAGTGGAAGGAGATGCTTATGACCAGCATTAATATTTTGATCGTCGATGACCAGACCTTGATGAGGGAAGGGCTGAGAACTATTCTGGAGCTGGAAAGTGATTTATTAATTGCCGGTATGGCTGCCAACGGCAGAGAAGCTGTTGAATATTGCCGGGAAAACCCGCCGGATGTCGTGCTCATGGATATACGGATGCCGCAGATGGACGGAGTTGAAGCCACCCGACTCATCACCGCCGCTGATCCTTCTGTGAAAATCATAATCTTAACCACTTTCCTTGAGGATGAATTAATCATTCAGGGACTCAAAGCAGGGGCGAAAACCTACCTGTTGAAAGATCTTCCCTCTGAAAAGCTGGTAGATTCCATTCGCGCTATTTATCGCGGCGATATCTTTATGCAGCCGGAAATTGCCTCTCGCCTGGTGGACCGGGCTGCCGGACAGCACTTTGCGGAAGCAAAAGAAGAAAATGCTGAACTGGTGGAACCGTTGACCCGGCGGGAGATGGAAATTTTGTCCTTAATGGCTGAAGGATCTAATAACAGTTTAATTGCGGCCAGGTTACATTTAAGTGAGGGGACAGTAAAAAATCATATCAGCTCAATTTATGGTAAACTGGGAATCAGCGACCGCACACAAGTGGTTTTATTTGCCCTGAAACATGGCCTGATCTGATTAAGGTTGTAATATAATAAACTATGAAACCTAAAATGAAATACATAAAATAGAAAAGGCTATTTTGAGTTATTAATAAAGGGTTTAAAATCAAGGTAATCTCCTTACGGTACGGAAGTGGAAATCTGCTCTTTTTCGATTACAATGGGAGAAGACAAGGATTCCTTCAGTTATACTTTGATGGGCCAGGTAAATAAGCAAAAACAGAAATTAACAATATTTAGACTTAACCTAAGGACAGGTCCTGAAAGCTTTCAATATTGGATATTAGAAGGGGGATACACGTGTGGATAAGGAAACCTTTAAAAAATATGGATATGAACTGGTGGACTGGATCGCAGATTATTTTTCCGATGTAGAACGGTACCCCGTCAAAGCAACAGTAAAACCAGGGGAAATTAAAACAAAGCTGCCCTGGAACCCTCCTCTGGAAGGAGAGCCCCTGGAGGCAGTGATCAAGGATTTTAAAGATATTATTCTTCCAGGGATCACCCACTGGCAGCACCCCTCCTGGTTTGCCTACTTTCCAGCCAACAACAGCCCCCCTTCAGTTCTGGCGGAGTTATTGACAGCAGGCCTGGGAGTACAGTGCATGGTCTGGCAGACCTCCCCTGCTGCGGCAGAGCTGGAAGAGGTGGTTATGGACTGGCTTCGGGATATGATCGGGCTTCCCCAGGGTATGGCCGGTGTCATTCAGGACACGGCCTCCACGGCTACCCTGTGTGCTCTGCTGACTGCCCGGGAGGTTTTTACCCGCTTTGAAAGCAATGAAAAAGGTTTTAGGGAACCCTTGAGGGTTTATGCCTCTCAGGAAGCTCATTCCAGCGTTGAGAAAGGAGTGAAAGCGGCCGGTTATGGAAAAGAAAACCTGTCTTACATTCCCACGGATGGAAACTACGCCATGATTCCCACCATGCTGGAGAAAGCAGTGGTAGAAGATAAAGAGAGAGGCTTTCAGCCTGCTTGCGTGGTGGCCTCCCTGGGAACCACCTCTACCACGGCCGTTGACCCTCTGGAACAGATAGCAGAGATCTGCCGGCGTCATGGTTTGTGGCTCCATGTAGACGCCGCTTATGCTGGCACTGCTGCCCTTCTGGAAGAGAAACGGGACATGCTCCGGGGAATGGAGCAGGTAGATTCCTTCGTCTTTAACCCCCATAAGTGGATGCTTACGAATTTTGACTGTTCGGCCTATTTTGTAAAAGACCCCGAGCTCCTGGTCAGGACCTTTGACATCAGCCCGGAATACCTGAAAACCGGTTTTGATGACCAGGTGAAGAACTATCGGGACTGGGGGGTTCAGCTGGGAAGGCGCTTCAGAGCTCTAAAGCTCTGGTTTGTCATTCGTACTTACGGGGTGAAGGGCCTTCAGGATATGGTGCGGGAACACCTCCGCCTGGCGCAGCTTTTTAAAGGATGGATTAAAGAAGAGAGTCGTTTCGAACTGATGGCACCGGTTAACTTCAGCCTGGTCTGTTTTCGCTTTAACGATGGGTTTCATTCCGAAGAAGAATTAAACAGGATAAATCATGAGCTGTTGGAGAGGATCAATGCCTCCGGCAGAGTCTTTCTCAGCCATACCTCTTTAAAGGGCCGATATGTTCTCAGGATGTCTATTGGTCAGAGGACCACGGAGGAACGCCACGTCCGGCAGGCATGGGAATTAATTCGGAGGGAAGCTGATCAATTATTTCAAGAGAAGTTCAGAGGATGCTGTACTGGTGACTAACAACATTAAAGATTTTGCTAATATTCCAAACCTTTTACTTGAAAATTGGTCCGATTAAAAGCTAGGCGGACTGAATGTATAAAATAAAAATATCACCCGAAGCCAAAAATTATTTAGGCTGCAATTAATGAAATTAGTACACCAGCAGCTGTTAAGCGGATCGTTGTTTCATTATTCATCTGAAGAGATGGATATCATTATATACTCTGCAAACTTTTTAAAATCTCCTAAGCTGTTATTTACAATGCCGGTAAGAAGGTCTAAATTGATACTTGCATACTCATGCACTATAATATTTCGCAATCCGGCCATACCCTTTATTTTTTCTGCAAATTTCTTGGGCAAAACATTATGCTTTCCCAATTCTACGAATATATCCTTATACTGCTCGATCGATATACCCTTTTCAGCAAGAACATGGTTGCCAACATCTAATACAATCTGTATACATATTTGGAGACCCCGTTCAATTATCCATAGTTTTTCCAGATCATTTTCCAGCTCCGAGGGGGTTATACCCTTATATTTATTTAGTCGGGGAAGGTAAAACTCTAGCTCTTTTAGTTTCTTAAAAACCAGTTCTTTATTAACCATATTTACATGCCTCCGAATCTTCCTTCACTCAGTCGTTTTTTCAGGTATTCGTTTTGAACCTTAATGAAAGGTTTAAAATCCAGGTAATCCCTTACGGTACGGAAGTGGAAATCTGCTCTTTTTCGGTTACAACGGGAGAAAACAAGAATTCCTTCACTTATGATTTGATGAGCCAGATAATGAGGAGCCTTATTTAAAATTACTAAATCTACTTTGCGTTGTAATGCCTGTTCTATCTCAAGGATAAGTTCTCCCTGGTAACCAAAGCTTCCAGACTGTGGAATTTTAATTTCATCCAAATATATGGCTATATCCAGGTCGCTCATCTTATTATCTGTGCCTTTAACAACTGAACCAAAGCAGTATGCAAAAATTACTTCTTTTTTGTTTTTAAAAAATTTAAATAAAACATTACTATAATTATTCATAATAAATCCCTCACATCCGCCAATATTTCATATTAGAATCATTGATGCTTTATGTAACATGTCAACTTTACTTTCCATTATAGCATTATTTTTGTTTAATGAACTGTTTTCCTTAAAAACAACCACTCTTATTGAAATAAACACGAATATTTGTGGACTGTCAACGAGACAGAGGATATGAAATGGATGCTTGATTTAGACGGGGCTATAATAAACCATAACGTTACGTTAGAGTCAAGTTAAAATTTAAAAAAACAAGTCATCCTATCGTTCAAGTCGTACGGCTCATGAGCCACATTGGCAAATTGATTTTTTCAAACACGATGTCTTTTAGCACGGTTAAGCCGTGCTTTTTGTAAAACGGCAGGTTTTCTTCCTTTTCCGTTTCCAGATAGAGATGAAGCCCTTCCCTGCTGCATTCTTCTGTTATGGTATTCATGAGTTTGCTTCCAAACCCCTTCCCCTGTGCCGTAGAAGATACGCCGATAATGGTCAAGTATACATACGGCTTGTTCTTCATCAACCTTTTCCGTTCAGATCCAAGCTGCTTTGATACGATTGAAAGATTGCTCATGGTTTCCTTTCCCATCTTAGCCCCGTATGACAAGGCGCCGCAGCGCAGCATACGCCACATTGTCATATCAGCATACTTTTCGGGAACCCAGACAGCTGCTCCCTCTATTTTTGGGGACGTAGCGTATACCTTTCCGAACTTTATTCCGTATAGTAAAGGGCATGTGAAAAATCCGGACAATGCTTTATCCTTGTCAGGGTCATTTTTGAATACCTCTTTCCAGAGAGGGTCATCTTTAAAGGCATCCTTCAGGCATTCAACAGCTTTGGGAATATCTTCTTTTGTAAGGTGGTAAAGGGAAGATGCTGACATCAAATCACTCCTGTCTGACTGTTAGTTCATATTCTGTTATTGTATCATTCTGATATGTTGTTTTCCATATTTCAAGTGAGTAATTGTCTTCACTTTTAGTTTAGCGGCCTGTCCTCGCTATAGTTCTCATACATTACTATATCCTCAAGAGGTTTTCTCTCGGTTTTATGGCGGTCAGGATTCAAAAAGCCTTTGGCAGGATAACCTAAGAAAATTAATGCAGTTGGCTCAATGTATTCGGGTATGTTAAATTCTTTTCTTATAATATGAGGATCAAACAATCCCACCATTACGCTTCCAATATTCAATTCCCTTGCTGCCAGCATCATGTGGTCACAAATAATACCAATGTCTAAATCACCCGAACATTTTTCGTCAAAGGGCCGTATTAAAGCATTCCTTTTGTCCTGACATACAATGAGGATACATTGGGAGCTGAAAGTTTGATATGCTTTTTCAACCTTGAGAATATTATCCGGTCGTTGAACAACAATAATTCGCTGTGGCTGCTTATTGCAAGCGGTTGGAGCTACACGTCCAGCAGATAAGATTCGCTCAAAACGTATTCGGGAAATCACAAATAACAAATATGTAATTAAGGAAACAACTCTATATTCGGCATTCAATCGTTTAGAAAAAAACGGATATATAAAAAAATATTATGGAATGCAAACCTTTGGGAAACAGCGTAACTACTATAAAATAACTCCTTCTGGCAAGGATTATTATTTAAAAAGGTGTGATGAGTGGAAAGAGACAGTTGAAATAGTTAATAACTTTATCGAGGAGGCGTAGGCCATGCAAAAAGTAAAATGCTATTTAGACGAAATGTTTCAAGAGCTGCCAAAAAGCAAACGAGCAAAAGAATTAAAAGCAGAAATACTTTCCAACATGGAAGAGCGTTATCAAGAACTGACTGAACAAAACAAAAAGCAAGCTGAAATCGAAAACCAGCTAATTGTTGAAATCGGTACAGCACAAGAAATAAGGGAAAACATTAATCTTGTCAGCACAAAAAACAAAGTGGTAGAGATTGGAATTTATTTAATGCTGTTAGTTGGAACCATCTTTCTTCTTTTTGCCACCCATAATTTTGATATTTCCTTCGGATACAAAGTAGTTATCCTTAATGTTGCACATCACTTAACATATTTCTTTGGCACCATTTTTGTTTTGAATGTTATTAACTTATTGATAAGACCTAAGGAAATATTTGTTGAAAACAAACGGTCAAGAATAGCTTGTTTTGTTTTAAGTGTTATTTTAATACTTTCTTTAATTACTATAAGTATTCACCCAACTATATCAATGAATCTTGCAAGGTTTGTGTTGCAACCATATAACGTTGTACTTATAGCTGTTCTTTCAGGAATACTATTTTTTTTAGGAAGTAGAAAATAGCGTAAATGCTATGAGCGAGGCGTTAAGGGATAGTCCCCTTTTGGGGACTTCTGGACCTTACCTTACGGCAATTTCCAGAAGTCCCGAGCAGCGTAGTGAGTTTATACATGTAGTGCTTCACAGGCCTGGCCAAATAGCCAGGCCTTTTTTTGGTTGGGATGATGATGTGTTTTCTATAGAAATCACTTGCCTGAATATTCAGGATATCTAGGAAAATATAAAATAACATTGATGATTTTGCATAAAAGTGTTGGGACGTTCTATCCGATCAACCCTTCCAGGTATTGGCGGGTTTCTTCTTTTTGCGGATGGTTAAAAAAATCATTTGTTGGTTGATACTCTACCAGTTCACCATCAATAAAAAATGCTACGTGATTGGCGATACGCTTTGCCTGGGCCATATTATGGGTAACGATAATGATGGTAATTTCCTGGGCCAGTCTTAGCAATGTTTCTTCAATCTTTGCGGTGGCTTTGGGATCCAGGGAAGAACAGGGTTCATCTAATAATATCACATCGGGGTTTAAGGTAAGTGACCTGGCAATGCAAAGCCGCTGTTGCTGTCCTCCGGAAAGATTGGTAGCAGAAAGATCCATACGATCCTTCACTTCATCATAAAGACCAGCCAGCTTAAGTTTTTCAGAAATCAGGTTTTTTTTGTTCTGACGATCCATAGCAAAATGATAATCTAAAGCATAAGCCATATTTTTTTCAATGGAAAAGGGAAACGGAGTCGGGGTTTGAAACACAATCCCTATTTTTTGCCGCAAGGTTTCGCAGTGAAAATCTTTAATAGATCGATCTTTGAAAGTGATTTCGCCCTGGGTTTGGGCACTTACTTCTTCATCTAATAAACGATTTAAGGATTTTAGCAATGTGGTTTTACCACACCCGGAAGGGCCGATGAGTGCTGTGATTCTATTCTCGGGAAAAGCAATATTTACATCATTTAATACTGTTACCTCGCCATAATTTACTTTCCAATCTTTCATTTCCATCACTGTATTCACTGCTTATCCACCCGCCTTTCTCTGATAAGTAAAAATATAAAACCATAAGCTGTAAAGAGCATCATTAATAACACCATGGCTGTACCATAAGCATTTTGAATGGAAATGCGCTCCGAAGCCATAATGTATAAATGGTAGGGAAGTGCCATAACTGGTCGAAATAGAGATGTGGGTGATGCTGCTGACAGTACGGCTGCTGTTAGCATAATAGGAGCCGTAGCACCCATAGCGTAGACTGTACCCAACAAAACACCGGACAAAATATCATTTTTCCGTTCAGGCCAAACGACATGAAAAAATGTGTATGATTTAGAAACACCCAGGGAATAAGAGACCATAACCTGCTCCTTTTGAATTTCATACAGCGCTTTTTCCGTATTAATAGTAACGATAGGATAAATCATAATAGACAAGGTAAGAGCCCCGGCAAGCAGGGAATGACCCATCCCCAAAGAAACTACAAAAAATGTGTAGCCAAATAGACCTAGCACGATAGATGGAATACCGGCAATACACTGCACAACCAAACGAATAAAGGAATATATACGCTGGGATGTGCAATATTGATAGAGATAAACAGCTGTGGCAATACCCAGTATAGAAGCCAGCAGCATACTAACAATTCCTAGCGCTAAAGAACCTATGATAGCTGGAAAAATGCCGCCTTCAGTTCCTAAGGGCATTCCCCGGGGTGAGGAAATTAAAAAGTCCAGGCTGATAGATCTCCAACCATTAACGATAATGTGGCCCATAACATAAATTGACATGCCTATAACTAATATAATAGAGAAAAAAAGCCAGCCTTTTATGAATAAATCTTTCCAGTTTTGGCGCATATAAACAAACACCTCAGAACTTGATTCTTTTTCTCAGCAAATAAAAAAACATATTAATGATTAATAGTAAAACTAACAGAACAAATCCTGCACCAAAGATAGCATGGTAATGCATGCTGCCCAGGGGTGCTGATCCTATCTCCAGGGCTATCAGTGAAGGGATGGGCTTAACCCGCCCAAACAGAGATGTAGGCATCAGGGGTGAGTTTCCTACCACCATCATCACCGCCATAGTTTCACCCATGGCACGGGATGTGCCAAGAACAGCTCCTGCGATAATGCCTGTCCAGGACGATGGCAGCACTAAATTGCGGAGCATATACCAGTGGGATACCCCCATGGATTTTGAAGTCATTACATGATTCTTTACCGAAGCCTCCATGCTTTCCGCAGTGGTAGAAATAATAAAAGGCAAAATCATCACCGCCAGTAAAACCCCTCCGGCCAGTAATGAATCACCCGCACTCATGTCAAATATTCTTTCCATTAAGGGAAGTAACACTACGACACCGATAAAACCATAGATAACGGAGGGAATGCCTGCCAATAAATCTATAAAAGAACGCAATGGCCTGCGCAGTCTAACAGGACATACATGGGAAAGAAACAAAGCAGCTCCCACACTAATAGGTAACGCTATAATGAGAGCAAGGCCAGATAAAGCCAGGGTAGCTGTAATAATTGGCCTTAAACCTAACCGCATATTCTGAGATACTGGTCGCCATTCTTTACCAAAAAGAAAGTCAATCAATGAAATCTCCTGAAAAACCACCAGACTCTCTTTTAAAATAAACAGGATAATGAATACTAAAGTAAGCATCGCCATAGCCGTTAATAATTTTACAGCTATGGCGAATAATTTTTCTAGATGCTTGTTTGACATCATATTATCCTTAACGGACAGGAAGGAAACCCATCTCACCGATGATTTGATAGCCGATATCTGACTTAATATAGTTTAAAAATTCTTCTTCTGCAACAGATAGTTCTCCGTTCCATACCAAAATCAATGGTCGTGAAACTGGATAAATTCCGTCCATAATATTATTTTCAGTGGGCTCTATACCATCAAGACTGAAAGCTACCAGATCGTCCTGATGCTGTTCGGCAACACCATAAGATGCATAACCAATGGCTTGACTATTATCCATAAGACGATCCACAAGACCGGACATGCTAGGAACTTCAATGGCTGCATCGCTGACATCTATATCACCCATAATAGTATCCTGGAATACACTATGAGCTCCACCACCTACGTCACGGACCAATAGTATAATTTCTTCTCCAGGCAGGCTGTCATCCATTTCATTCCAATGGCTAATTTCACCGGAAAAAATTTGTCTAACTTCTTTTGCGGAAAGTTCGGAGCGGGATGCACCCAGTGCATTTTCCTTATTTACAGCCATCAGCAGCGCATCAATACCAACTTTTATTTCCTGATAAGCGTCTAGTGCATCTCGTTCTTCATCCCGTGCGTCTCGTGCTAACATACCAAAGCTCGCCGTTCCATCCAGAACAGCTTTGGCGCCGGCACCTGACCCGCCTGTAGAAACACTAATCTGAATTTCTTTCGCTGGCAGGCTCGCATTCACCTGATCCCAGGTGCCGAACTCCTGTTGAAAAGAATCTGCAATTTGAGAAATGGTTGGTGCCAGAGTGGATGATCCAGCAAAATAAATTGTTCCATCAAAAGCAGCTGTTCCTTCTTCTGTTTCTCCGTTTCCACAGCCTGTCATTGAAATAACAAGTATCAGTGACAGGAATACAGCAATTATCATTTTTTGCGCTTTCATTTTGACTCCTCCTCGTGTATTTACTATATTTTTTAGTCCGCAATTTTCTGCGTACTCATTACAACCCTACAAATGATATTTTTTAATTAATCAAAATGTATCTTATATATTTATAACACAATGCTTTCTTTAAATAGTTTACACCCACAATTATTCAACAAAAGACAGAACATTACCTTTTTTTTAGTATTACGATTTGTTATAGTTGCAGGGTTTACTTTGCCTATTTCGTTATACATGCAGTGCAATAGCAGATAATTTATACTTCCTATTCCATAGTAAAAGACATGGTGGCTGTATTATAGTAGAATCAGAATCGCCAATGGCAGTGTTAAAATATTACAAAAGAATTGGATATATTTGTAGAATTAAAGAAATAAGTTCTTTTACCTTGAAACATAGTAGTATTATGATTTTTCCAGTTCTGTGCTTAATAGGAGAGCTTGCGACCCAAAAAGTTATGTATTATTAAGTATTTTACTTAACCAGCGGTAAGAAGTTATATTGCTCAGTTAAAAGAGGCGGTAATGTTTTTCATGAGAGAAGATATGAGCTTAATCAAAAGCTTTGGAGGGGGCGGATTTAAAGCTCCCTCCCAACTATTGTTTATTAAATATAGGAGGAAGTCAGCAATGCTCTTTAATTTTGTTTTAATACCAATGATAATATTTTCAGTAGTAATTGTTTGCCGTATAAAAAAAACCTACACAGTTTCATTTAGTTCGAAAAGAAATATTAGATGAAATAGGTCACATATTTGATGAAGCTTATATATTAAAATTTAATAAAACTTACCAATTGCCTATGGGTTATATTTGTATTGTTATTTTGATCTTCATGTCATTATCTACAATAATTTTTGATAAATACGATTACGATATCCCTATCAAAGGTGTATTTGTAGCATATTTTATAAACATATTTATTTTTATGAGATTAGCTGCAAAAAGTATATATAAGAAAATGAAGAAAGCGGTGGGGACTGACACCATTTAGGAAATTCTGGAAAATGACGAAGGCAAGGGCCGTAATTTCCGGGCATGCCTTAATAGATAGTCTGAAACCTAACTTTAATCGTTGTAAACCAGTAAGATTTGCTTTGATAAACTACCGAAGCAAATCTTATTGGTTTAAATGTTCTTATATTCTAAAAAGTTATATGAAAATCAAAATATTAAGCTGTTTGAAAAAGTTTATGGCTGCAACTCGAGCAAGGTGCCTGTGTGCGGAAACTGGCTGGTTTTGATCCTGATATCTATTTTGATATCCCTGATGGACTGTATAAATTACCATAAATAACAGAAACATTTGTGTTTAGTGGGGTGTTGAGTGCACATTATAATAAAAATTACCGGAAAAACTCGAAAAGTATAACATAACAGAATACTAAAAATAAAGGATAGCGTAGATTAATGTAGAAATATTTTTCGTTAACAATTTTATCAGTGATTAAATATTAGACAATTATTAGGAGGGGTATTGATGAAAATTAAAAAGTGTTTTCAAGCATTGTTAATCGTAGTAATGTTATTTAGTTTAATTGTGACAGGTTGTTCACCGGGCGAAACACCGGAAGGACAACAGGATACTCAAGAGGAACAAGCAGGTGTGCCTAGGGATGACATTAAAAATCCTGATACATTTATTCAGGCTACTCTAAGCGGTGCCGAAACGTTGGATCTTCATTTTATGTCCAGTGCAGCAACCAGCGGAATTTCTCTTAATGTTTACGATTCACTGTTAGCTAGTAAGAAAGGGGAAGATTTAGAGCCGTCATTATCTACTATTGTTCCCAGCACAGAAAACAACCTTATCAATGTCCTGAATGATGGAAAAACGACCATAGAATTTCCTATCAGGGAAGGTGTTAAGTTTCATAACGGGGAAATTCTTACACCAGAAGATGTTAAGTACACATTTATGCGTGGTATTATTGTGGGTTCTCTTTCTAACTTAACAATAGCTTTGCTTGGGGAAGGATCTTATAAGGATTTAGTTGAAAAGGTTGGCTCTAATGAAGCTTTTAATAAGCTTGATTCTAGTATCAGCATAAGTGATCACTCAATAATTTTTCTTTTAGATGAACCTTATGGCCCTTTCCTGGATTTAATGGCTGATAATGGTGCGCATTTTGGAATATTAAATAAAAGTTGGTGCATTGAACATGGAGCTTGGTCCGGCACGAAAGAAACAGTAGCTGATTTTATTTCCATTACTTTAGAAGAAAATTCGTTACATGATAAAATGATGGGAACGGGGCCCTTTGAGTTTAAAACTTGGGAAATTGGAGAAAGAGTTATTCTGGAAAGGTTTGAGGATTACTGGCAGGGTCCAGCTAAAATAAATCGTGCAATAAGGCAGGTTGTCTCAGACACCAACACTGCAATTCTCCTATTACAAAAAGGAGACATTGACTTTATTAATCTCGATCTTCCGGACCTTCAACAAGTAGAAGGATATGAAGGTATAAAAGTTATTAAGGAAATGCCTACCTCACAATTAATTAAAATTAATTTTAACTTTGACATACATGGAAGTAAATATGTGGGGAGCGGAGAATTAGGTCCAAACGGTATTCCTAGAGACTTTTTCAGTGATATCGATGTAAGAAAAGCTTTCTCCTATACTTTTGATTACGATACATTTATAGATGAAGTATTATTAGGAGCGGGAATTAAGCCTTATGGACCGGTTTTGGTGGGACATCCAACCGCTAATCCTGATAACCTTCAATATGATTTTGATTTAGAGAAAGCTGAAAAACATTTCAAAGAAGCATTTAATGGAGAATTATGGGACAAAGGTTTTAAACTTACGGTACCTTTTAATGAAGGCAATAATCAGCGGCAGCGTGCTCTTGAAATTCTCCAGTTGAATTTAAAGAAAATCAACCCAAATTTTCAATTAGAGATTACATCTTTACCTTGGCCTGCATATGTCGGAGAGATTAATGACAGGGAGATGCCCCTTTCTCAGTTTGGCATACTACCCAGATATGAGCATCCACATTTCTCACTAGCTTATCATATGTATTCAAGAGGTTATTATGCTCCTGTAAAAGGATATGTAGAATTAGCTGAAGAGAGATATGATGAATTAGTAGAAGAGCTGGGCAGGTCTTTTGATGATGAAAGGGTAAAGGAAATCTCTCATGAACTGCAAAGACGTTCTTCTGAAGATGCCCTTTCAATTTTTCATTACCAAGTTATCGGAAATGTTGCCATGAGGGATTGGGTTCAAGGGTATGAAGAAAGTCCTTTCCCGTTTATTATCAATTACCATAGTATATCAAAAGAATAGTAGAATAATTAATTTTAAAATAATAATACCGAATGGTTCAGACGAGAGTTTTTTTCTCGTCTGAACTTAATTTATCTCAGCTTATCCGGGGGAATCTTTTTCATGCAGTATATTCTGAAACGATTAATAACTATACCTGTTATTATGCTTATATTGTCAATGATAATATTTTCACTGGCTTTTTTTCTAAGCCCATCAGAGCGGGTCGCTGTTTTTGTAAGTAGCCCGGATGCTTTGCAAAATGTATCTCTTGATGAACTTATAAACCGTTATGGCCTTGATGAGCCATTCTATATTCAATATAAGAACTGGTTCAAGAGAGTCATTAAAGGAGATCTGGGCTGGTCAACTTCAGCTAGAATGCCGGTGGCTACAGCTTTAGCTTTGCGTATTCCCGCAACAGTAGAATTACTTTTACTGGGCCAATTTATTATTTTTATTGGAGGTATATTTTTAGGTACTTTAGCTGCCATAAAACACAATAGAACTGCTGATTATTTCATCAGGATAACAACTATTTTCGGTATATCAATTCCTGGGTTTATTCTTGGACTAGTACTATTAATAATTTTTTATGTAAAGCTTGATATATTTCCCCCTGGACGTTTAAGTTTAACTTCACTTGATGTAGTTTCTTCACAGGAATTTACAACCTATACAGGGATGTATCTCATCGACTCTCTCTTCAATAGAAGGTTGGATGTTTTTTTTGATTCATTACGTCATATAATACTTCCTTCTATTGCTTATTCTTTAGGTTCTTTAGCGGCAGCTGTGCGCTTAATTCGTTCATCCATATTGGAAAATTTGCGCAAAGATTATGTAAATACAGCACGAGTCAAGGGGCTAACGGAAAAGAGGGTCATGAATAAACATGTTCTTCGCAATGCACTTCTTCCTTTTATTACGTTCATGGGCATGGAAATACCTACACTGCTGGGTGGAGCTGTAATTATTGAGACAGTTTTCAATTATCCCGGAATGGGCACTTTTATTGTAACTGCCGCGAGAGGACTGGACTTTCCTGCCATACTTGGATCAAGCCTGGCTATTGGTGTTATTATCATTGTTAGTAATTTAATTATTGATCTTTTGTATGCAGTGTTGAACCCGTTAATAAGTCTGGAGTGATATTTTATGTCCTTATTTAAAAAAATAATTAAAAATCCCATGGGTTTATTTGGTCTATGTATCATTATTTTTTGGATGATTGTTGCTGCATTTGCTCCTATACTTGCTACACCGGCTGATTCACAAAATCCATATTCAATTATGCGGCATAGTTTTTCCTCCCTTCCCAGTTCACCTGATGAAGAAGCATTATTTGGTACCACTAGCGGAGGTTATGATATTTTTTATGGAATTATTTGGGGCAGCAGAACTGCATTTCTTGTTGGCCTTATTACAGTTCTTTGTTCATCCTTTATTGGAGTTTTAATTGGTGGGTTAGGAGCATTTTGGGGTGGAATACTGGATAATATAGCTATGCGAATTGTAGATTTATTCATGAGCATACCTTTTTTAATTGCTGTTATAGTTATGACTACAGTTATGGGTAAAGGGCTGGATAAAATTATCATTGCTTTAATAATTTTTGGATGGCGTGGCTATGCCCGCATTATACGAAGTGAAGTACTGGCTTTAAAAGAAGAGGAGTTTGTCCTGGCTGCAAAAAGTCTTGGGGCTTCTTCCAGTCGTATTTTTTTTCGCCATATTATTCCCAATGCCATCTACCCAATAATAGTACTTGTATCAATCAACATTGGTAGGATGACACTAGTTGCTGCGGCTTTAAGTTTTGTTGGGGTTGGAGCAGAGCCTGGCTTTGCAGATTGGGGTCAGATGCTTAATTTTGCTCGTCGTTGGATCTCTGGTGTGCCAGGAGACCCCTTTTTTTATTGGTACACCTATACTTATCCATCTATTGCCATGGTATCCTTTGTTCTAGGATGGACTTTATTTGGCGATGCGTTGAGAGATATTTATGATCCAAAAATTAACATTTAGTGATGGAAGGGATGAATAATAATTGAAAGGTGTAATACTATCACAGTTAACTTGGGAAGAAGCACAGAATGCTTATGAAACTTATTCTATAGTTATGCTTCCTATAGGAGCTGGAACAAAAGAGCATGGAGTTCATTTACCCTGTGGTACAGATTATTTCATTATAGAAGAATTAGCAGCCCGGGTGGTTGATGCCTGTCCTGTTATTATGCTTCCCACCCTTCCATATGCCTATTATCCAGCATTTATAGATTGGCCGGGTAGTGTATCTATAAAAGCTGATCATTTTATGGGTTTTATTGGAGATATAATAAAATCTTTTGTAAAGCATGGCATAAGGAAATTTTTAATTCTTGATGGAGGGGTTTCTACTCAGCACCCTTTAAAAATTTTATCTTCCGATCTACATAATGAGTTAGGTATTCTTGTAGCTGTTACAAATATCTTAGAAATTGGAAAAGAGGTAAAGGATGAGGTATGTGAACAGGAATGGGGAGGACATGCAGATGAAGTAGAGACATCCAGCATGCTGTCCATTAATCGGAATAAGGTAAAAATAAATTATGCTGTGGAAGAATATTCACACAAAGCTCCGGGGAGCTGTAGTAAAAATGGTGGTCAAAAAGTATTTTTAGGACGTAAAGTTACTACTAAAAGCGGCATTAGTGGTAATGCTTCCCTGGCAACGGTAGAAAAAGGAGAAAAAATATTGGCAGCTCAAACTAATGATATTATAACTTTTATTGATTATTTCAAAAGAGTGGATATTTGAAACAATACCTCCAGAATGGGGAATCGATAATTGAATTTACTTGAAATTAAAAATTTAACCATAACATTTAAAACTGAATCTGGAGATATACGGGTAGTAGACAATGTGAACTTTTCTGTAAAAAAAGGAGAAATCTTGGGGTTGGTGGGCGAATCTGGTTCTGGGAAGACTGTAACGTCATTATCTATTTTAGGCTTATTGGGCAATTCTGGCAGTTGTGATGTCCAAGGAAAAATCTTTTTAAATGGAGAGAATTTACTTAAAAAAACAAAAGATGAATTACGCAAATTGAGGGGAAGTAAAATGGCTATGATTTTTCAAGATCCTATGACTTCCCTCAATCCTGTGTATACAGTGGGAGATCAGGTGGCAGAAGTATCTTTGATTCATGATAAAGCAGGTAAGAAAAAGGCTTGGGCCCAAGCTTTGGAGATGTTAAGGAAAGTGGGAATTCCCTCTGCTTATTCAAAGGCCAAACAATTTCCCCACCAGTTCAGTGGCGGAATGCGTCAAAGGGTAATGATTGCTATGGCATTGTCTGCAAATCCTGAGCTGTTAATTGCTGATGAGCCCACGACAGCCCTTGATGTTACCATCCAGGCCCAAATATTAGATTTGCTCCGGGAGCTTCATTCTAAAACTAATACATCCATAATACTTGTTACACATAATTTGGGTGTTGTTGCAGAGTTGTGCCATTAAGTTGCGGTCATGCTGGAAGGGTTAATTGTTGAAAAAACAAATGTAAAAAATATTTTTAAAAATCCATTACATCCTTACACGCAGGGATTACTAAATTCTATACCGTTTCTTGGGAAAAAAGAAAGATTAACCCCAATACAATATCAACAGTCAATTGATTTTCATTCACAATACCAGGGTTGCCCTTTTTATCTTAAATGTCCAGTCAGTATTACTAAGTGCAAATGGGAAAAACCCAGGTTTTCTGAAGTTTCTCCAGGTCATTTTGTTCGTTGTTTTCAGGAAGGAGGAACGGATTGTGAATAATGAATTGGTAAGAGTTGAAGGTTTAAAAAAGCACTTTTTCTTAAGACGCGGATTTTTTGCGAAGAACAAAAATGTAGTTAAAGCTGTAGACGATGTAACTTTTTCTATTGAAAAAGGAGAAACCTTAGGTATTGTTGGTGAATCCGGATGTGGTAAATCTACCATGGGAAAACTTATTTTGCGTCTTTTAGATACAACTTCAGGAAATGTGTTTTTTAAAGGTGAAAATTTAATTAATAAACCCTCAAAAGAGCTTCTGGTCATGAGGCGTAATTTCCAAATGGTGTTTCAAAATCCTTATGGATCACTAAATACCAGAATGTCATTACAAGATATTCTTGAAGAACCATTAATAATTCACGGTTTTCACTCAACCAAACGGAAAAAAAGAATCAGGGAACTACTTGATTTTGTTGGCTTAAGTTATACTTATGTTAACAGGTTTCCTCATGAATTTAGCGGTGGGCAGAGACAACGAATTGCCATTGCCAGAGCATTAGCCCTAAACCCAGAGTTCATTGTAGCCGATGAGCCTGTTTCAGCATTGGATGTATCTATTCAAGCACAAATTCTTAACTTACTTCTTGATCTGCAAAAAGAATTGAATCTGACATACTTGTTTATTGCTCATGATTTAAGTGTTGTGCAGTATATCTCAGACCGAATAGGGGTAATGTATCTTGGGAAAATTGTAGAAATTACGGATAGCGACAATTTATACCGGAACCCCTTGCATCCTTATACACAGGTATTATTATCTGCTATTCCCGTAGTATTTCCTGAAGAAACATCAAAAAGAAAAATACTTAAAGGAGATATACCGAGGTTTATTAATACCCCTGGAGGTTGTGGTTTCAGCAGTCGGTGTGATGAAAAAAAAGGTATATGTATGAAGGTAGAACCTATCCTTCAGGAATACATGCCGGGACATTTTGTTGCGTGTCATCTTTACAGCAGCCAATGATTTATTCCTGTTCTGTAATTTCTATAACCATAGCTCATTCATCTAAATTCTCTATTTTTTCTATTCTTGCCAGGAAAGCCCTGCATGGAGGAAACCCGGAAACTGGATCAAGGTTTTTGTCATCTACTAAAAGGTTTGCATTGGCATCTTCCCAGCCGTGCGAAAGCGAAATAACTCCTGGAAGAATGTCCAGGGAGGTCTTTATGAGCACTTGCAGTCTTCCCCGGGGAGATTCCAGCATTACCTTATCATTATTTTTGAGTGCCATCCTTTCTGCTGTCTCTATGTGGATTTCCAGCAGAGGTTCCGGTGAAAGCTGTCGCAGGGGTGGAATATTATGAAAACGGGAATGGATATAAGGCATATCTCTGGTACCAGTGGTAAGAATTAGAGGATAATCTTGTTTTAATTCAGGAGTAGAAACTGGACTTTCCGCAGTTTCTTTATAAACCGGGAGAGGGTCGTGCCCAAGTTTTTCCAGCTGTTTGCAGTAGACTTCTACCTTTCCCGAAGGTGTAAGAAAACCATCCTTAATGTATTTCTTTTCATGATAATTCCATTCTAAACTTCCCTTTTCACAGAGCTCTTCGAAGGTAATACCTAAAGAATTCAAACGGTGGTTTATAACCTCTTCTTCACTATTCCAGGGAAAGTAATGCTCCATATTCAGCCTCTTCATAAGGTGGCGACAAATTTTCCAATCAGAGGGAATATCTTCTTTCAAGATCTTTTTTACCGGGTATACTTTTTGAAATCCTGTTATTCCATTGCTGCTAAAAAGGTCTGAACGGCCCAGGAACGAAGCGGCGGGTAATACCAGGTCGGCTTGTTTCGCTGTTTCAGTTAAAAAATGGTCTATTACTCCCACGAACTCTAGTTTTTCTAAAGCACTTTTAACCCGATTGCTGTTTGGCCAGGTTAACATTGGATTTCCTGCTGCTATCAGCATGGCTTTTATAGAATATGGTTTCTCCTCCAGTATGGCATCAATATAGCGTCCTGCTTGTGCGTTTTGAAACCATTTATAAAAAAGGGGGAATTCTTTTTCTCCTACAGCCGGGGGTTTCTCTTTTTTTGGCAATTCTGAAAGCAACGAAGCCAACGGGTTGGGTTGTGGAAAGAGACTGCCTCCCCTTATGTCCAGGTTTCCACATAATGACTGCAGCAAGTAGATAGCCCGCAATCCTTGGAAACCATTAGACTGCAGCTCCAGGGCAATGCCTGGTGAAATACAAGCCGGAGAATTACTTCCATAGAGTTTCGCAGCTTTTTCTATTTTCCTTTGGGGAATTCCTGTGATTTTCTCGATTTTTTCTAGGGGGATAAATTTTTAAATACTCTACCAGGTAGTCCAGTCCGATAATCCAGTTGTTAACGAAATTGCTATCATATAGTTTCTTCTTTAGGATTACCTGGATGAACCCCAGAGCCAGTGCTCCGTCAGTTCCGGGACGAGGCTGCAGGTGTAGATCGGCTTTTTTTGCCATAAATGTTTCTCTAGGGTCAATTACTATCAGTTTTCCTCCGTTTCTTCGAGCCTTGGTTATAAGATTAGCCGCAAGAGGGGATGTTACTGTTGGATTAGACCCCCACAACACGATGCAGCGACTGTTTTCAAAATCCGGGACTGGAAGAGTCCCTATAGTAACTGATGCGGCCAGAAACTTAGAGAAGTGACAGTGACTTCCGGGTGTGGAAACGTTGGGAGTTCCAAAGGCCTGGCAGAAAAGATTATAATATGAAGTAAATTCTCTGCCTACCCCTGGATATCCTACGTGTACTGCCAAAGCCTGGGGCCCATATTGATCCTTAATATTTTTTAGCTGATCTGCCAAAAAGTCCAAAGCACTATCCCAAGAAATTTCCGACCAACTTCCCCCTTTATTTTTTTTAAGGGGATGTCTCAATCGGTCGGGAGCATGTATGATAGAAGCTAACGCTTTTCCTTTTGGACAAAGATAACCTTTGCTGACGGGGTGATTTTTTTGTCCATTGACCTCTATAATTTTGTCGTCCTTAATGCTTAGAATTAATCCGCAGTGGGCAGTACAGATTCCACATACAGTAGTAATATTATTTATTTTTCTGGTGCTTTTGACTGATTCCATTTTTTTCTCCCTTTTTTAATTATGAGTATATAAATTCCTCTAATTAACAATTAAAACCTTTTAAACTTATAAATTGGTGGGAGACTGACCCCATTTAGGAGATTCTAGAAATTGCTGTAAGGCAAGGGCCTGAATCTCCGGGCAGTATTGAAAGCCCGAGTTCGACAGTATATAGTCAAACAAAAACTACCCCATATTTATAAGAAATGGGGTATTATTTTGTCACGATATTTATTTTTTTGGCTTGACAGGATCACAAACACGGTATATACTATGGTATATATTTATTAAAATCAAGGGAGGTTTTTTTGTGGATAAAGCAAAGATATTTGAAAATGGCAGGAGCCAGGCAGTTCGTTTGCCTAAAGAATATCGTTTTGATGATTCTGAAGTTTTTATTAAAAAGCTTAATGATGTTGTGCTTTTAATACCTAAGAATAGCTGCTGGAAAACTTTTGAATCAGGAATAGATTCTTTTTCAGAAGATTTCCTAAGTAAAAGGAACCAACCAGAAATACAAAAGAGAGAAGAAATTTGATGAAATATATGCTTGATACAAATATTTGTATTTATATTATTAAAAAGAAGCCTTTTAAAGTAATTGAAGCATTAAAAAAAATAGAAATTGGACAAATATGCCTTTCTGTAATCACTATAGCTGAATTGGAATATGGAGTAGAAAAAAGCCAGCAGCGTGAAAAAAACAGAATTGCTTTAACTGGCTTTTTAACTCCATTTAAGATATTACCTTTTTCTTTAAAAGCAGCAGCAAATTTTGGAGAAATTCGTAATATTCTCGAGAAAAAAGGAAAACCTGTTGGAGCATATGATTTATTATTAGGTGCACATGCGCTTTCAGAGGATGCTGTACTGGTGACTAACAACATTAAAGATTTTAC
>PWJM01000065.1 GCA_003560915.1 Syntrophomonadaceae bacterium | reverse complement strand
TCAGGGCTGAAATTCTTTCCGAATACATGCAGGCCTTGGGGAATTACGGACCTCTTCATAGCAGAAAGTTCCCGGTGCAGCTCCTCCGGTTCGCCGGGGTCCAGGTTTAGTTCCTCCGCCGCCTCCCGGATGCTCTCCCTGACCCGGCCAGACCGGGCTAAATCTCCGGCAGACAGGTGTTCCCGGTATTCCCCCAGCAGATCCTCCAGGTGGAGAAACTGACCATACAGGGAGGAGGTGGTAAAAGAGGGAGAAGGATAGTTCACCAGGGTTCCGTAACTTCTCCTTTTGGCAATCATGGCCTCCGAGGGATTGGTTACATGGTACAGGTAAAAGTGGGGCATGTCCCCCAGGAAAAGGTCGGGATAGCATTCTCCCGACAGGCCCACCTCTTTGCCCGGCAGGAATTCCAGGGTTCCGTGGGTGCCCACATGGACCAGGGCATGGGCCCCAAACTCTTTCTCCAGGTACCGGTAGAAGGCCAGGTACTGGTGGTGGGGGGACAGAGCCTTATCGTGGTAGGTCTTTCCCTGGTCTTCATGAATCCCCCGGGAGGGTTGCAGCCCCAGGAACACATTGCCCAGCCTGATTCCGGGAAAAATAAACCGTTCCTTCCAGGTCATGATATCCCCCGGGGGCGGCCCCCAGGTTCGAATCATATCCCCCTGCAGCCGTCCGGGAATCCCCTTGAAATGCTCCAGGTATTCCTGCAGGGACATCCCCGGTGCGGTGCAGGCAGCCTTTTCCGGGGAAAACCAGGAACCGGAGTTTACCAGGCCCCTTTCCAGAAAGGCGTTCTTTAGCCCCTCCGGCGGAACCTCCACCCGGTATCCCTGCTGCTGCATGGAGCGCAGGATGTTTTCCAGGCTGGCAAAGGTGTCCAGGTAGGCGCCGCCCCCCAGGTTGTCCTCCCCCGGGGGATAATTATACATAATTAAGGCCACTTTCTTCTGGCTGTTGGGCAGCAAGGATAAATTCAGCCTTTTGGCCACGCGGCCGGCAATTTTTTCCGCCCTGCCGGAGATTTCCAGCGTGGTCTTCAGAGGAATGTCCCCCTCCCCCTCCAGGTCCTCCAGTCCGAAAATGGGAATGGGCTCAATGGCACCGTCCAGTTCAGGAAAGGTAATAGTGGCCAGGGTCTCTATGGGAGAAACCCCCGTGGGAGATTCCTGCCATTTATAAATTTCACGGGAATACATGGTTGATGGGGTGAAAAACGGAACGTTTAAACGATTTATCAGCTCTGCGGTTTGAGCCGGATCTCCCCCCATGGGCCCCCCGTTCAGGCGAAACCAGATTAAGGAAACCAGGGCATCGATCCGTTTTTCTCCCCCGGCTAAAAAAATCTCCCTCACCGGGTCTAAGTTCAGCACCCCGGTGGTGATGACAGGAAGAACCCGCATCCCTCTCTTCTCCAGTTCCCTTATCAGCGCCCTTGCACCCACCGCAGAAGAATCGTAGTGAACCCCACCGTAGTATAAAATCCCCACCACGGGGCCCTGGCTCCCCTGCAGCGCGTATGAGCGGTACTCTTCATAAGAATCGAACAGCTTCTCCCATACCGGGTGATAAATGCCGTACTCGGGTATTTCCCGGGGAGGGTCAAAGGAAACTTTGGCTCCTCCATACTCTTTACTGACAAAGAGCAGCAGGTTTTTCAAGTTATCCTTTCCGGAGTTGGACCAGTATTTGACCGCCAGGACCCAGTTCCGGGCATGCTTGATAGCCCCAAAGGGCAGAAATTTTCCCATCTTTTCTATGATAGCGGTCATCTTTTGAATCTTTCGATACTCAATATCCCCAGCGGCCTTTTTCCCTTCCCGGGAGGGCATCTTATCCATGGAGAAATTGCCCAGGCGGGTCAGCCGCATCACCTGGGGAGACCCCCCCAGCAGCGGAATTACCGTTTTTTCCTGATCTTCAGCGCAGACTTCTTTGACAATTTCCAGGCTGCGGCTGTTACTGCGGATATCAATCATGAGCACGCTGCTTTCCCTCAAGTCCTGGAAAATAATCTCCTCTTTTACATTCCCTTCATCTATCTCATGCACGGGGTAAACCTTGAGATCCAGAAAATCTCCGTACTCTTGCCGGATTTCTTGTAAAACCGCCGGAAGGGTGGACAGGGAGGAAGCGTTGGTAACCATGGACATTTTAACGGTATGGGACATATGTAATCACCCCTGCTTTCTTTAGTCTATTCACATCTAACCATTCCCTTTTTCGGAAGAAGCATGAGAATGAACGTTGGAGCCGGATTGGGAATGGTGAGCGTGTTCATGGTCGTGAAGATGCCCGTGCTCATGGGAGTGCACATGATGGTGGGGATGGGCATGTCCCTTCCCTTCTGCATGTATATGAGTAGAACCTGACTCCCGCTTAAACCCGCTGATGGAGCCCTGCAGCTTTTCCCGGTCAATGGCCAGTTCCTGAAAGGGCTTGCGCCGCATCCGGTGAATCAGGGCCAGATCCACCGACTGCCGCACGTCCTCCTCCGTTACTTCTTCTCTTCCCTGGAGGGCGGCCATGGTCCGGGCGGCCTTCATCATCACCAGGTCTGCCCGGTGCCCGTCCACTCCCATATCAATAGCAATTTTAGCAATTAAAAAAAGAATTTCGTCACTTACTTTCACCCGGGGAAGCAGTTCCATGGCTTCTAAAATATTTTTTCGATACCTGTCCTCCTGTGACTGCCAACGCAGCGCAAACCCTTCAGGGTCCTCTTCAAACTGTGCCCTGCCCCGGACCACCTCCACCCTCTGCAGTGGGTCAAGAATTCCCGTTATGTTGACACAAAGGCCGAAACGGTCCAGAAGCTGGGGCCTTAACTCCCCCTCCTCGGGGTTCATGGTCCCCACCAATATAAAGCTGGCCGGGTGGGAAAAGGAAACCCCCTCCCGCTCCACGGTGTTAACTCCCATGGCGGCGGAATCCAAAAGCACATCTACGATATGGTCATCCAAAAGGTTTACTTCATCCACGTAAAGGATGCCCCGGTTGGCCTCCGCCAGAATTCCCGGCTCAAAATGCTTCTCCCCTTTTTTTATGGCCTGTTCTATATCCAGCGTTCCCACCACCCGGTCCTCGGTGGCGGATACCGGAAGGTCCACCACTTTCATCTTTCTCTTTTCCCGGGGAAGTTCTTCGCCGGCCTCCTGCCGTTCCCGGCATTCCCGGCACAGGGTGGTAACATTATCAGGGTCACAGCTGAATATACAGTCCTTTATCACCTGGATTTCCGGCAGCAAGGCCGCTAAGGCTCTTACTGCGGTGGACTTGGCGGTACCCTTTTCTCCCCGGATCAGCACCCCGGAAAGCCTGGGATTCACGGCATTCAGTATTAATCCCCTCTTCATTTCCTCCTGTCCTACTATGGCCGAAAAGGGATATATCTTATAGGCATCTCTCATTGAGTATTTCCTCCTGTCATTTTGTTCATAAACAGACGCTAGAGTAAATCGACTTCGTTATAAAACCTGGGAATTCTGAACCGCCTGCAGCAGGGTATCCGCCTTCAGGTCATCAATGCGGTAATAATCCCCCTCCAGGTACCCTGCCAGGTCCCGGGCCAGCCCGAAGGAAAGAAATCCTGGTTTTTCCACGTCTATTACCAGGGTCTTTATCCTCTCATCCTGGCTTATATACTCTGCCATTCGCCGCACCTCCGCCAGGGGCTTATCCTGCCCCATGCTGACATTTGCTTTCCCGTCGGAAATAATAATCATCATGGGAGATATGTTGGGATCCCGATAAAGGTGGCTTTTGGCCACTTCATAGGCCCTGGCCAAACCGGCAGACAGGGGGGTTTTCCCCCCGGTAGGCATTTCCACTAGAAGTTTTTCCGCTCTCTCCACGCTGCTGGTGGGGGGCAGCAGAAGTTCCGCTCCCTCCCCCTTAAAGGCCACCATTCCAATCCGGTCCCGTTTTTGATAGGCATCCAGAAGCAGGGATAGTACAGCTCCTTTGCTTTCTGTCATGCGCTGCTGAGCCCCCATGGAACCGCTGGCGTCCACCACAAAAAGTATGAAATTGCCGATGCGTTTTTCCCTGACTTTTTCCCGGATATCCCCGGGTTCTATGGCAATGGCTACCCCCTTTTTCTGCCTGCTCTTTTGAAAAGGGGAAGCAGCTCTCATGGTGGCATCAAAAGCCAGGTCATTGTTTTTACGCTCCATGGTGCTCCGGACGTAACGGCCGGCCCTGGAGGCGGAGCGGGTCCGGGAACGCCTTCCGGAACCTTTGCGGAGGGCCCGGTCTTTCTGCGCACTGATTCTTCTAACAGGAAACGGTTCCCCTACGGAAAAAATCATCTCCTCTAAGGATAGGGGTTGTTCCTCCTGAGAATCATCTTCCCGCTGTTCCTCCTCAGAATCCCTCGGCTGGTCTTCTTCCTTCCGGGATTCCTCCTCCCGGCGGTTTTCTTCCCCCTGCTGCTCCTGTTCCTCCGGCTGCTCCGGGGTCTCCTCTTCTTGGTTCTGCTCCTGATTTTCTTCCTCCGGAGGGTCCTGTTCCGACTGATACGGTTCTTCCGGGGGTGGGGGAGGGGCTTCCCGGGTTCGGTGGAAAAGCACCAGCTCCGCCGCTTCATACACGTCCCTTTCCCCAGCCTCTGTTCTTCCCTCCCAGGAAGCAATAGTACATGCGCCCGCCGCCATCAGAATATCCGCCCGGTGACCGGCCGTAAAGCTCTCCAGGCTCAGTTTGGATATTAACTCAAGCATTTCCTCGGAAATAGTGACCTGGTTCAGGTTGTTTCGGGCAGCCAATATTTTATCCTTGAGGTCCTGCTGCTCAGCTTCCCATTGCTGTAAAAATTCCAGGGGTCTGGCGTCGAACTCTTCCCGGCGCCGTATTATTTCCACCCGTTTCTCCGGTTCCAACACCCCTTCCACCGGGACACAGAAACCAAAGCGGTCCACCAGCTGGGGGCGCAATTCCCCTTCCTCAGGGTTCATGGTTCCCACCAGGACAAAAGCGGCGGGATGGCTGTATGATATACCCTCCCGTTCCACGGTGTTTATACCCATGGCGGCGGCATCCAAAAGGGAATCTACCAGGTGATCATCCAAAAGATTTACCTCGTCCACGTACAAAAATCCCCGGTGAGCCCGGGCCAGAAGGCCGGGCTCAAAACGAGGAACCCCATATTTTACCGCATGCTCAAAATCCAGGCTGCCCACCAAACGGTCTTCGGTGGCGGACACCGGCAGGTCCACTACCCATACCCTGCGGAATACTTTTTTTATTTTTCCCTGTCTCTCCAGTTCCCTGCACTGCCGGCAGAACTCACCGGGCTTTTCCGGGGCACAGCTGTACGGGCACCCCTCCACCACCTGGATTTCCGGCAGCAGGGCGGCCAGGGCCCGGACCGCGGTGGATTTTGCAGTGCCCTTCTCCCCCCGTACCAGCACGCCCCCCAGCCGGGGATTCACCACATTCAGCAGCAGCGCTTTTTTGAGTTTTTCCTGGCCCACCAGGGCCGTAAAGGGATAAGTAAAATTTTTTGTTTTCAAACCGGCAACCACCTCAGTATTTAGATGAAGTAATGCTTCTGCCAACAGCTAAATTAATTATTGATATATAAAGCCTTCTTGAAAAGCAGCTTTTAAGTATTATCTTTTTATTTTTCGTAACATCCTTTATCCAAAAAAATAGTGTTACATAATATAATATTGTAGTACTGCTAATTAGTAATTACACATAATTGTATAAATTCCTTCTAAAAAAAACACTTTCTAAAAAAATTCGTATAAAATATTAATCATTATAAATGCCAAAAAACAGCCTGGCTTCTCTTAAACATCCACCAGGCCATAAGCATGAGGGCTGGGTCATAAGAATAGTTAATGAAAGATAAACTAAAAGGGAAGACAATTGCTCTCTTGAAATATGGAAAAGAACATATGAGAATGATACAATGTAAGAACATGCACTAACAGTCAGACAGGAGTGATTTGATGTCAGCATCTTCCCTTTATCGCCTTACCAAAGAAGATATTCCTAGAGCTGTGGAATGCCTGAAGGATGCCTTTAAAGATGACCCTCTCTGGAAAGAGGTATTCAAAAATGACCCTGACAAGGATAAAGCATTGTCCGGCTTTTTCACATGCCCTTTACTATACGGAATGAAGTTCGGAAAGGTATACGCTACGTCCCCGAATATTGAGGGAGCAGCTGTCTGGGTTCCCGGAAAGTATGCTGATATGACAATGTGGCGTATTCTGCGCTGCGGCGCCTTGTCATACGGGGCTAAGATGGGAAAGGAAACCATGAGCAATCTTTCAATCGTATCAAAGCAGCTTGGATCAGAACGGAAAAGGTTGATGAAGAACAAGCCATATGTATACTTGACCATTATCGGCGTATCTTCTACGGCACAGGGGAAGGGGTTTGGAAGTAAACTCATGGAAAACATTAAAGAAGAATGCAGCAGGAAACGGCTTCATCTCTATCTGGAAACGGAAAAGGAAGAAAACCTGCCGTTTTACAAAAATCACGGCTTAACCGTGCTAAAAGACATCGTGTTTGAAAAAATTAATTTGCCAATGTGGCTCATGAGCGTAGAAGCATTTTGATTCCAACAAGAGAAGGTGGTGGACAACATTTCAGAAGCAGTTGAGAACCTGCACAAAAGGCGAATTAAACGATTATTGCCCATCATTATCCTGGCTGCCATAATCATTTCAGGGATGATTTACTTCAGCGGGGCCAGAGACCAAAAACCGGAAGTAAGGGCATCATCCTTGCAAATGGGGAACATTTCCAGCGTAATGTATATTACTGCAGAGATACACCCCGGTGCCATTGTTGAACAGACGATACCCCATCAGCAGAGGGTTACAGAGGTTCATGTCAGGCCGGGGGATCAGGTCCTTGCCGGGGATGTCCTGCTGACCCTGGATACCCGAGAACTGGAGAACCAGTACCATCAAGCTAAAGAAGCAAGAAAAGAAATAGAAGCATCTCTGGCTAAAGCGGAGGCAGCAGCAAAAGCCCAGGCTAAAGAAGCTGAAAAGGCCATGAAGGAATTTGAGGCACAGGTTCATCTTCTTTCGGAAAGCCTTTCAGGAGCTGCGGCCAACCTTGCCCTGCTCAGGAGCATTTCCCCTGCGGAACTGAACACCGGGCCGGACATTACAGCCAATATTGCCGTTCTGTTGGCTGAGTTTGACCCGGAAGCAGACAATGCCGATGAACAGATGCAAGACCTGCTGGAGGCTTTACTGCAGGGGGTTGAGGTGACGGATAATCGGCAGTACCAGGAGATTTTGCAGAATCTTGAAAACGATCTGGTTAACTTGAGCACTTCCCTGTCCCAGGTGCTGGTCGGCCTGACCGATAGCGTTACAGACAGTTTGACCGCCGGCCTTTCCTTATCTCCTGACCTGGGTGGTCAGCTGGGAGCCTTGGGTGGAGCTTTATCAGACCCCCTGACCCAGGCAAAACAGCAGGAAGAGCTGGCCAGGGAAAGGTTCCAGCATTCTGTTTCCCAGCTGAAAGCCAAGAGCTCCGGTGTCATCGGGGAAGTTAATGCAGAGGTTGACTCTTATATTGGCACAGCCTCAGCCCAGGGGAACAACAGTTTAGACAGCGTGATTAATGAAGCGCTGGGTGGGGCCCTGGGGGGAATCCCCTCCGGCCGGCCACCCGCGGTAATTATTTTTGATAACACAAAGCCAAAAGCAGTCTTCCAGGTGAACCGGTTTGATGCCAATCGCCTGGATCTTGACATGCCCGTTATCTATGAACAGGATGGTGAAACCTATACGGGGGTTATCACCCGCAAAGCCCGTTTTGCCACCAACAGCAGTTTTAGAAGCAGCGGAGCCAGTGATTTTTTTGGCGAAATACCCGGAGTAGGCGGTTTGTCCAATGAACCACAGCTGGAGATTGAAATGAGTATCGAAGGAAACCGCCTGGCCGACCTTATACTGGGATTTTTCATAGATGCTGAAATCGTGACGGAATCGGCAGAAAATGTCCTTTTACTTCCCGCTGAAGCCATGCGCCGTGAACTGGATGACTACTATGTTTTTGTTATTGATGAAGAGGGTCGACTGATCAGACAGGAGTTTGAACCGGGAATTCAATCAGACATGTTTGTGGAGGTTGTTTCCGGCCTGACCATTAATGACCGGGTAGTGCTGAATCCAACCGGAGCTTTAGAAGATAGGATGCTGGTACAGGAGCGCAGCGATGATTAAATATTTTTTGGGGACAAAGAAAGAAGAAAATGAAAATAAACCTCAGGAAGAAAGTACAGGGAAGCCAGTGGAGCAGCATCCTGTCATTGCACTGCGGAATGCCTGGAAGACCTATCGAACCGGTGCCGTGGAGTTAACTGCCCTGCGAAGAATTAGCATCCATATTTTTGCTGGTGAGTTTACAGCAATCATGGGCTCTTCGGGGTCTGGAAAGTCTACTCTCATGAATATTCTCGGCTGTTTGGACCAAATGGATTCCGGCAGTTATTTACTCAATGGAACCGATATCAGCAGTCTCAACCAGGAGGACTTGGCCTTTATTCGCAACCAGGAGATCGGTTTTGTCTTCCAGTCATTCAATCTTCTGAACAAACTAACGCTGCAGGAAAATGTTGAACTGCCCATGATCTACGGCGCAGTGAACCGTGGGGAACGGACCAGGAGAGCCCTGGAAGCCCTGGATGCCGTGTGGCTTGCCTCCTGGGCCCGGCACCGGCCCAATGAAGTGTCCGGGGGCCAGATACAGCGGGCGGCCATAGCCCGGGCTATTGTTATGCGTCCCGCCCTGTTGATGGCCGATGAACCTACAGGAAACCTGGACAGCCGAACCTCCAGGGATATTATGGAATTATTTATCCAGCTGAATAGGAGCGGTTCTACCATTGTCCTGATTACCCATGAAAAAGAGATCTCCGCTTATGCCAATCGGATCATACGGGTTGAGGATGGTGAGATCGTTCTGGACAGCTTTGGCCGGGATGCGCCAAAGCCAGAAAGAGATAATTAATGTATATTTTTGCATAGAAAGTCTGACACGGGGAGAAAAGTAATGTTACTGGAAAGTATAAAAATGGCAGTTAGCAGCCTAATGGCCAATAAAATGAGGGCCCTGCTTACCATGCTGGGGATTATCGTCGGTATCGCTTCAGTGATAACCATTGTATCCCTGGGAGAAGGCGGCAAAAATGAGGTGCTGGGTCAATTCGAGCAAATTGGTGCCTCCACGGTAATTATTCAAGTTCGGTCAGGTCAGGCTCAGGCCGGTGACTATATCAATCAAAACGATATTGAGGCCATACGCACCCGCATTGATTCTGTGAAACATGTTACAGCAACTCTGCAGACCGTCGGTCATGCTTCAACAGAAATGGGGCGCCGCCGCATCTATCTTTCGGGAATCGATGCTGATTTCATTGAGTTTTCGCCCATAGAGATTGTTTACGGACGTTTGTTTACTGAAATAGAATACCTGGATGCCTTCCCGGTTGTTATTATAGATAGAGCAGGTGCCCAGGCCCTGTTCGGCCGTGAAAATGTAGTTGGGGAGAGACTGACAGTGGAAAGCAGCGGGCGGCTTCTCCGCACAACGATTGTGGGTGTCTGTGAATCGGTAGCCTCACAGTTCTCCGCTTTTGCCTCCGGATTTGGTGGTGATATGGATGACAATCGGGGGATTCCCTTTTTTGTCTATTCCCCTTTCGTGACAGCTCGCAGTATAATTGACGACAATAACCGCCTTTCCTCCATCAACGTGATGGCAGTTGAACCGGAGCGCGTTGATGAAGCCGGTGCTGCAGTCATACGCCTGCTGGAGATGCGCCGGGGGAACAGTGAGCGTTCCGTATATAGAAGTCAGAATCTGGCTTCTATTCTGGATCAGATAAACAATGTCATCAATATTATGACCTGGTTTATAAGCACAGTGGCAGGAATCTCGCTGGTTGTCGGGGGTATAGGTGTAATGAACATTATGCTGGTATCAGTTACCGAAAGAACCCGGGAGATCGGTATTCGTAAAGCAATAGGAGCCACAAACACCGATATTTTGTTCCAGTTCATGACCGAATCAGTCATTTTAACCCTTTTGGGAGGCATGATGGGCATCCTGGCAGGTTTGGGGCTGGCCTATGGGATCTCAGCCGCAGCAGAAAGCCTTGGGGTAGCTCAAATCACCCCCATCCTGAGCTGGCAGGCAATTGTCATTGCTGTTGCTTTTTCCACTGCAGTGGGCTTGTTTTTTGGTATCTATCCGGCACGAAAGGCTGCCCGCCTTCATCCCATTGACGCTCTCCGCCACCAGTAAGGGACAGGTCCCTTGTCCCAGAAGAAATCTATTGTTCCATATCAGGCCAGGTAACCGTTACATCTACTGTAGCCTTATCGTTGTGTATCTCATGACTCTCAACGGTAATGTAGATGTACGCAAAACTTATATGTTTGCCTTTATGTTCCCATATACGTTGCTTATTTCTTTCACTACCATAGTACGTTCTTTCCCGTTTTCAGGTTTCACAAACCTTTTAAATGATTTTAAATCTTTTCTTTTTAAGGTAGTTTCTACAACATACCTTTTCTTCCCGCTGAAACCGAAGGCAACTACCGTGTTCACAGAATACCCTGCCCTTCTTAATTCATCAGCGATAGAAGACATCTTGGTTTTATCATTAAAAAATATACAGGCTTCCAGAAGTCCTAAAGCTACCTTATTTTCCACTATACCCCCTAGAAACACTCCGATACTCTTTACGAGGGCAAAGGCTAGAATATAATAAATTCCTTCTTCTGTACCAACCACTTTTGAAATCACCACAGCAAAAATGACTGCATTGACAAAAACAATGAAATATACCGGTTGAAAAAACTTCTTTGATACGAATATAGTCTTTAGAGTACTTAAACAGTCGGCAACTGCCATTATAGTTGTTATCATGAACAGCTCTACAAACATTGTTACACACTTCCTTTATTTCTTAAAATTTAGCTCCAGTAAAAGAACAATTATTCCTAATTTCCTCCTGAGGTTAAGGTGCAAACGAATCGATTATTTCTAATAAAAATGAATAAAAATAAAGTCCCTCCATTTCTAATGGAGGGATTCTCCTTAAAAAAACAGAACAACCCGACCACCAGGGTTGCTGAAAAAACTATTCACTCAATTTGAGTCGATACCTTAGTCGCTGTGGCTAGAATGCAACAGCAATGTCGGAATTTTTTACCTCGCTTTAACTATTGTAACATAAAAAACAAATATTTACCAGGGGTATGCACTAAAAGAATAAACACCCATGGTAAAAACCTCCCTATAGCGGTATTTGCAGAATCTCTCAAAAGGGTCGCCTACCGAAAAAACTGGTCCTCATAACCTTTGCGGATTACCCTGAAATCACCGGTGGCGGTGTCCAGGTCATAGATGTCAAAGTTATTGTTAACATCGAATCCTTCAAAGCGTACGGCAAGATTAATTGACGCTGACACTTCCTCGCCGCTGACAATACGATGGAAAACATGCGTAGGCCAACAGAGAACGGCGCCCCCCTCAAAGACCAGCTTGGCATTCTGCATAATACTATGCGGCGTTACGATAAACTCCTCGACTTTCCCGTGATCTTTAGTATACAAATGCACGGTACGTTGACCATGCATCACGATCAAGTGATCAGCTTGACTTTCGTGCATATACCACGGTTGAATGACGCCGCCAACTGGGCCAGGAGAAACGGCAGACTTTTCATGCATTACACGGTCAATGGCGTCAATACTCGGTATTGTTTCAAGTGGGTAAAGATCAAATACCACACCCGGTGTTTTTCTAAACAACTTCATTTCAACAATATAATACAGCCCTTTTTCTTCTTTGATGATCGCTTCCATAGAATTCTCCTTTATTAATTATTTTTAGATAGGAGTTAAAAAGTGTGCTGTCTACCAGGGAGAAAATGCCCTGCTGGACAGTGTGTCCTGATTAGAACGGGAAGAAATATGTTCCTGCCATTATTCAACGTATGCAATACCCTCTGTTATTTACCGTACCGCCGCCTGCAGGACCTTTGCCGCCACGGGAGCGGCAGCCCTGCTTCCGGACCCACCGTTTTCGATAATCACAACAAAAGCAAGGGGAAAATCCTCTCTATCCAAATACCCGGCAAACCATGCGTGGGGCTGTTTTCCTCCACCTACTTCGGCAGTACCGGTTTTAGCACAGAGTTCAAGGCCTCTGAAATTCCCCTCACCATAGGTACTTATGGTATTGTTTCTCATCATTTTCCCAAGTTTTTCAGCGGTTTCTGCCGAGAGCACCCGCTTCTTTTCAACAGAAGTAGTAATGAATGAAAATATTCCCTGGTCGGCCAGTATTCTTGGGGTAATGCGCACACCATCATTTGCAATTGCGCCCATGTAAGCCATGAAATTCAACGGATTTGCCGTATTGGTATACTGCCCTATGCCGGCCCAGGCCAGGTCTGCTCCTTCCACATCTGCGACATTCACTTTACCTATCGCCGTCTTTATACCGTCAACCTCCAACCTTGAATTGAATCCCGCCAAATCCGCATATTTCTGCAGCCTATCTGCTCCAAGGTCAAGAGTGATCTGAGCAAAAGCGGTATTACAGGAATTGGCCAGTGCCTGCTCTATCGTAACTTCGCCATGTGCTGACGGGCAGGTCACCATATCTCCGCCAATTTGCAGCTTTCCATCACAGTGATAAAGATTATTCTCCACGTTATTTAAATGATCGATGGCTGCGGCAGCTGTCGCCAGCTTAAACACCGAGCCGGGAGTATATGCAGATGAAAACAAACGGTTAATATAAACTCCTTCGTATTTCTCAGGATTAGCCTCCACATCGGGAGGGTTCTCCGGGTCAAAAGATGGCGTGCTGACCATACAGAGAATCTCTCCCGTCTTATAGTTATATACGCCCACCGTTCCCCTGCGGCCATCAAGTTCCTTGTACGCCGTGGCGCACAAATCGGCATCCAGGGTAAGGGTAAGGTCACTGCGGGAGCTCAGTTTGTTATTAAAGCGATATGCCCCATTGATTATATCCCAGCCGGTCAGCCGGTCCCTGAAAACTGCTTGAGCACCGGTTGCTACATTGCTGTTTACGTCCCCGGTAGCATGCATAACAGCCGTGCGCACCGTCTTATCCTTATTGAATTCTGTGGTTCCGTCCACCATCTGCATAAGAATGCTGCCCGAACAATCATAAATTGTTCCTGATGAATGTAATTTCCCGTTTGCATACAAATGCCTGTTGGTAGGATACTGTACCCATGCAGAAGCATTGTTAAAATACTTCACAGTAAAGGCCACCAGGCCCAATACCAGAAGCAGTGAATAAATCAATACCAAAGCAGTCCGGGTTGACAACAGCTTCATATCAATCACCTGTTTCTTCTTATTATTTCGCTTTACTCTGGCCTGATGCGGCCGTCAGCAGATTTGATAAGGGCCAATAGCCCCCAGGAAGCGATCATGGAAGAGCCTCCGTTGGATACAAAAGGGATGGTTATTCCCGTCAGGGGAAGAATGTCTACCGAGCCCAACACATTTAATGCCGTCTGAATCAAAAATATGGACGCCGCTCCACAGGCAGCAATGGCATAGAAAGATGACCGGCTGTTTTTTGTGAGAAACACGGCATAAACCGCAATAAACACAATGGTTAAAACTACCGTAAGTGCAACCAACAGCCCCCATTCCTCAGAGAGCATGCCGAAAACCAGGTCTGTATCGGCCGCAGGAATATATTTAAAATATCCATTTCCGCCGCCTACCCCTAAAAGGCCGCCGCTGGCAGCGGCAATCATAGTGCGCGTCTGCTGGTAACCGGAGGTATTTGCCAAATCCCATACATTTCCCCATGCTGCAAAGCGGGAAGCAATGTACGGCATAAATGAAACTACTGCTGTGGATCCAAATACGGCTCCTGCCGTGACCAGGGCAATAGTTCGCAGGTCTCCGGACTGCATAAATGCTATGACTATAAAAGTGCCAAAGATAACCACTGCCGTGCCAAAATCCCTTATCAGTACCAGGGTGCCGATGCAAGCTCCTGAAAATGCTATAAAAGCAGTCATATTACGGGTTGTGAGAAGCCTGTCCAGGGTTGCCGCACCCGCCAACACAAAAGCAATCTTCACGAACTCCATAGGCTGAAAGGTGATAAAACCAAGATTAATCCATCTTTTTGCGCCAAAATAAGTCTCCCCCAGTGCCAGATTCAATATCATAAGCACAAGGGCAGATGCCATAAGGAAATATTTTAACTTGTGGGCCCGTCCAAGGTTCCCAATAATCATCTTTATTACTGTATACACCACAATGCCTGTAAGGATCGCCGCAAGCTGCTTATATAAAGAGTTCGGGGCTGCTGAGGCAACGATGAGTAGGTTTAAACCACAGAGAAAATAGCAGAGCAGTTCCAGCTCAAAGTATTTCCGGCTGAACCAACGCATGAAGATATAATGTAAACACATCGCCAGGATAAATATAAGTAATGTCAATGGCACCGCCGGATTTACCTGGGTACCCATGGAAAAACAAATCTGAATGCTTCCTAGAATGAGAAAAATCAAAATTAAAAACAGGGTTGCCCCGGTTCTGATATGCCTGCCGGAGGGTGGAGTACTTACCGTATCATTTTTCTGCAGCAGTCCCTTTGGTGGCTCTGCGTCTGCCGGGGCCAGCGCCATTTCCACGCCGGAAAGGGAAAGGGTATCCCCGTAATCTACAATTTCCTGCTTTTCTATCTTTCTCCCGTTAACTTTTACTCCGCCCTTTGAGCCTAAGTCTGCAATAGACCAGACCCCATTATGAAAGGTAAGCACGGCGTGGCTTCTGGATACAAAAGGCAGATTGATCACAATATCGGAAAATTTGCTCCGACCAATCAAATTCTCCCAGTTTTTAAGAGGTGTCCGGGTACCGTCGGTCATGCATAGATAACCCCATACCGCTTTTTCCTTCCCATTCTGCAATAGCGGCAGAATGCATCGCAAAAATATGGCTGCTGCCAATATTGGAAATACCCACCTTACTACCAGGGTATATAATTCCGATGCCACTTCCAACGGCGCAGGAAAATTTTCCATATTAACAAATATATCAGTAAATTTTGTTAAATAACCTTCCAAAAGCTGTTTCATGATTTCTAAAAAATCATTCATTATGATTTTCCTCTATACAAATGGATTTATCATTCTACTCTGCATTTTAAAGTATTATCTTATTATATCACCATTCCCTTCAGGGACAGACTCCTTTAATTGGAAAATTAAGAAAACATATTTTCGCCGGAAAACCTGTGCAGAAGGTTTCTATGGTTTTGACTGACCCTTGAAAGTCAAACGTTATAAGTTGTTAAACGAATAAAGCCTGTCTCCTGGTTTTCCCAGGGGCAGGCCTTTGCTTTCTCCTCTTACTCCTTTTCTTCCTTCAATTTTGCCAGCTGTTCATTAAGATTTTTGATTTCCCTCATTAGTTCCCACATATAATCCTTTTCTTTATGCTTAGATGAACGGGGTATCCCAGTTCTAGCATCATTTAACTCCTTATGTATGGACAAAATTTCTTCAGCCCTTTTAAATAACTCAGCCTTAGACCAGGGAAAATTAACTACATTTGCAGCTGGATCAGGCCCAAAGTCGGGTTCTTTGCTCTCGTCAGGAAGCCTGACCCTTTCCTTACCCTTCAATAGTATTTCAAATCTGCCCCTTCTGTAAACTCTAGATACATTATTTCCCGTCATAATCTCATCATAGGGGAAAAAATTGCATTTACCTTTTTTTATTATGTAGGCACCCTTATCTGTTACTAGTAAGGTTTCATCCTTCATCCCCCTTACCACTGCTCTGATATCTTCAGAAATACCAATATTCTTATCGATAACGTTTCCAATTTTTTTAGGAATATAATCAAACAACAGGGAATCTGCAAGAGAACATATTGATCTTTTATCAGGCATTACTACTTCACTCCTTCATTATTGTGTAATATCCTTCATTATTGTGTAATAGTACCATTGCTTTTTCACTTTCATAAAATTGAAAAATCATTGGCAGAAAACCACCTAATTACCTAACACTGGATAATTAATTTATCTTCCTTGTAACTATTATAATAAATATAAAAATTAAAAACTAGTGTTTTTTATTAATTCGATAGGAACTAGCGTTTTAGCTGTGCTGTATTAAGGTTTTCTGAAAGCACGATTTGTTTGTAATTGATAATGTAAATATATATTACAGAAAAGAAGTGGGCTTACGGTGCCTATGAATATTGGCAGCTTAGGGCAGCAATTAGATAGAAGAAGCTTCCTTCATGGAGAGGGAGATACGCTTTTTCCCCGTGTCTACGCTCAACACTCTCACATTCACAATATCCCCTACCTTCACCACATCCAGGGGGTGTTTGATAAAACGGTTAGAAAGCTGGGAAATATGCACAAGGCCGTCCACATGGACACCGATATCCACAAAGGCTCCAAAGTCCACCACATTACGGACTACGCCCTGGATTTCCATATTATCTTTTAGGTCCTCCATATTCATTATCCCTTTTTTGAAAACAGGCTGGGGAAGATCGTCCCGGGGATCCCGGGCCGGCTTTTTAAATTCTTCCAGGATATCCCTTAAGGTTGGTTCTCCCACCTTTAATGCTTCCGCCAGCTCTCCGATGTTAACCTGGGGAATGGTGCCCCCCTGTCCCAACTCTTCAGGCCCAATCCCGATCAGGTGCATTAATTTCTCCGCCGTATCATAGGACTCGGGATGAACCGCAGTGCGGTCCAAATAGTTTTCCGCAGTGGAAATACGCAAAAATCCAGCACTCTGCTTGAAAGCTGCAGGTCCCAGCTTGGGCACTTTTTTTAACTCTTTGCGGCTGTTAAATGGGCCATTGTTTTCCCGGTAGGATACAATATTCACGGCAACCGTCTTGTTGATTCCCGCTACATGTTCCAATAAAGCCGGCGATGCAGTGTTCAGGTCTACTCCCACCTGGTTAACGCAGGACTCCACAACGCCTTCCAAAACTACGGTAAGTTTTTTTTGATTCACATCATGCTGATACTGTCCAACTCCAATGGAACGGGGGTCAATTTTTACCAGTTCGGCCATGGCATCCTGCACACGGCGCGCCAGGGAAACGGCGCTTCTTTCGGAAACATCCAGGTGGGGAAATTCTGCCTGGCCCAGCTTCGATGCGGAATAAACACTGGCTCCAGCTTCGTTCACTACTGTATAGGCCACTTCCTGCTGATGTGCTTCCAGCAGCTCCACCACAAACATTTCGGTTCCCCGCCCCCCCGTGCCGTTACCGATGGCAATGGCATTGAGCGCATGTTTTTCCAGCAGGGCCAGAACTGTCCGGGCCGCTTTTTCCTTTTGATTGCGGGGTGGGATCGGGAAAATAATGGCCGTTTCCAGCAGCTTACCCCGTTCGTCCACACAGGCTATTTTACAGCCCGTTCTCAGGCCCGGGTCCATGGCCAGAATCCTTTTTCCCCGCACCGGCGGAATCATGAGCAGGCTGCGCAGGTTTTCCCGAAAAACCCTGATGGCCTGTTCTTCCGCCTTCTGTGTAAGCTCACTGCGGATCTCCCGTTCCAGGGAGGGAAACAACAGGCGCTTCCAACTGTCTTTGATTGCCTCATCCATTTGGAGCTCTGCATTTGTTGTTACATTGTTCTGCTTATAAAAGGCCTGTATCATGGGAAAGGCCTTCGTTTCGTCAACTTCAATTTTAATGTTTAGAATTTCTTCCCTTTCGCCCCTGTTCATAGCCAGAATACGGTGCGGCTGCACCTTCCTGCAGGGTTCACGGTAGTCATAGTACATTTCATAAGGGCCCGACTCTTTACTCCTCACGTTTGTGACAATAAAACCATCCTTGAAAACAAAGGACCGCAGCGCCGGACGGAGCTTCGGTTCTTCGGATACTATCTCTGCGATAATGTCCCGGGCTCCAGCCAGCGCAGCGGGAGCTGTCAAAACTTCTTTTTCTTCATCAATAAATTGCGGTGCTGCATCTTCCGGGTCTTTTTGTCCCTTCAGGATTAGCTGAGCCAGGGGCTCAAGCCCTTTTTCCCTGGCAGTGGTGCCCCGGGTCCTTTTTTTTGGCTTGAAGGGACGATAAATATCTTCCAACTCCGTCACATTGGAAGCTTTTTGAATTGACGTTTCCAATTCTGGCGTAAGCACACCCTGTTCATCCAAAAAACGGTGAATATCGGCACGGCGGTTCTCCAGGTTACGATTAAGGCTCAATTTCTCCACCAGAAGCCTCAGTTCCTCATCCGTCATGCCTCCCGAAACCTCTTTGCGGTAGCGGGCAATAAAAGGAATGGTATTCCCCTCGTCCAGAAGTTCAACCACTTTTAAGACATGGCGCTGATCCAGGTTCAATGCTTCAGCGATACAACGACTAATGATCTCTTCCATTTTTTTATTCTCCATAACCATTAATATTTTCTTCGTTTATCCGTATCAAGATGTTGACTGCTTCTTTTCTTACTGCCCTGCTTGCCGATTTGTTTTCTTCCCTGTTCCTTTTCCGGCTTTTTCCCCTGGCTGTCTTGTTTTTTTCTATGCGGCTTGTTAGAGTCAGTTCGTTGAACTTTATCTTGATTGCTTTTAGTCCCTTTAGCACTTTGTTTCTTTGGTTTATTTAATTTATTTTCTCCAGCAATAGTCCCTTTTGTTTCAATAGACATGCCAATACCTTTTTCTATGGCCTGTAATTGAAACGCATTTCTTGGTACTGCTAAAGTAATAGCCAGCCCCTTTTCCCCAGCTCTTCCAGTCCTGCCAATACGGTGAATGTAACTATCTGCATCCTCGGGGATATCATAATTGAACACATGGGTAATACCTTCCACATCTAAGCCTCTTGCTGCCACGTCCGTTGCCACAAGCATCTGTAGTTTTGCTTCTCGAAAGCGTTTCATCACCTGCTCTCGTTTTGCTTGAGATAAATCCCCATGCAGTTCATCAGATAAATAACCTTGTTCAAGAAGGGCTCCATTAAGTGCAATAGCTCTTCTTTTTGTACGGCAGAATATTAGTGCCAGGTATGGCCTAAACTCATCAATTAATTTAAATAAAGTTTCTTGCTTTCCTCGATCAGTAGTAGCTACAACCATTTGCCTGATCTCATCTAAGGTGATTCTTTTGCTCTCTATTTGAATATCCGACGGGTTCTTCATGTAGCGTCTTGCCAGGGCACGTATGCTTGCTGGTATTGTTGCAGAAAAGAGCATGGTTTGCCGTTTAGGTGAGGTCTGACTAATTATTCCCTCCACATCAGGCAAAAACCCCATGTGCAGCATTTGATCAGCCTCATCAAGCACCAACATTTTTACCCCGGATAGGGTTATGGTCCCTCGCCGGAGATGATCTAGAATTCGTCCTGGTGTCCCCACAACGATATGAATTGAACCCTTTAATTTCTTGATTTGCCGTTCCACGTCCTGACCGCCGTAAGCAGCCAATACATTAGCATTAATGGCTAGTTTTTTTAATTCAGAAGTAATCTGTATAGCCAGTTCTCTTGTGGGAGTAATTATTAACGCTTGTATATAGGGCTTGTTTCCGTTTATTTTTTGGAGTATTGGAAGTAAAAAGGCAAAAGTCTTGCCAGTACCTGTTTGAGCCTGTGCCACAATATCCTTTCCTGAGAGTAAAAGAGGAATGGCTTGTATTTGCACGGGAGTGGGAACTTTGACCCCCTGTTTTTTTAAGATTTCATTTAGTTCGGGTGTAACCCCTAAGGACAAAAAATCAGTTGGCACCTTTCAACTACCCCATTTCTATTTTTAAAGTTCATTATTAATATACCAAATTAAGCCCCTGATATGAACCACCCTCACCTACCCTTTTGATACCAAGCCATTTTTCTCCTTCTTTAATGCAGGGGCAGGAAACATTTTTAATACAATGTTACTATAACTTCCGGCTATGCATAAGCTTTTCAAACTTACGGTGATATTTCACTCTCATCTGCTTGTCATAAGCCGTGTGCAGCCCTTTGGTTAGGGAGATCGTCATTACTGTTAAAATTAAGGCAAAAGGAAGTCCAACACTGATTACTGCAGTCTGCAAAGCCATTAGTGCCTGTTCCCCTCCAATCAGAAGAAGTGTCGCTGCAACCAGGCCTTCCATGCAGGCCCAAAAAACCCGCTGTATTTTCGAAGTCTCCATTAACCCGCCGGAAGTGATTTTGTCAACCACCAGCGACCCCGAATCCGAAGAGGTAATAAAATAATTTATTACCAGCACCGTTGCCAGGATAAACAAAAAGACCCTTGCTGCATCAGCAAAGACAGGCATATTCAGGGAGTTGATCATCTCAAAAAGCGCCACCGGGAGATTATCCTGGACCATGGCAAACAGTGAGCCATCGAGGGTTTCATTAACAGAAAATGCCGTTCCTCCAAATACTGAAAGCCAGAAAAAAGACAGCAAGGAAGGGACAAAAAGAACACCCAGAAGCAGTTCTCTTACCGTCCTGCCCTTGGAAATCCTGGCGATAAACATACCTACAAAGGGAGACCAGGATATCCACCAGGCCAGATAAAATATGGTCCAGGAGCTCTGCCATGTCTGGTCCTGCACAGCTATATAAGAAGAATATTGAACGATGTTACCAAGATATAGGCCGAGAGAGTTAGAGAACAAGCGGACTATATAAGACGTAGGCCCTAAAAGAAAAATAGCTGCCATAAACCCTGCTGCCAGGACCATATTCAAAGAAGACAATATCCTGACTCCTTTGTGAATGCCCGATATAACCGAGATTATAGCAATAGCTGTTATCACTATTATCAAAACTACCTGGATGTAAACACTGAAACCTATTCCCAACAGGTAATCCAGGCCACTGTTAATCTGCTGAATGCCCAACCCCAGGGAGGTGGCTAAACCAAACAAAACAGACAGCACGGCCATAATATCTATTATATCCCCTGTTATTCCATATACTTTTTCCTTAAGAAGGGGATAAAAAATAGATCTCAAGGAAAGGGGCAGCTTTCGGTTGTAAGAAAAGAATGCTAACCCCAACGCCATAAGTGCATATATCCCCCAGGGGTGTAACCCCCAGTGATAAAAGGTAGTGGCCATGGCACTATAGGCAGCGTCTGCATCCGCAAAGATCGGGGGCGCTTCCATAAAGTGGTGTAAGGGTTCACCCACAGCCCAAAACATCAGGCCGATGCCCATTCCTGCCGAAATCAACATGGAAAACCAGGCAAAGTTAGAAAACTCCGGTTTGCAGTCAACCCCTCCAATTCTAACCTTTCCTAACCTGGTTAAAGCCAGGTAAAGACATACCAGCAAGAAAAAATTACTGGTAAGTATGAAGACCCAGTCAAGTTTGATGACAATAAAATTATATATTTGTTGAAACAGCTGATTGGCATGGTCTAAATTCAGCAGGGCGTACACTGAAAATAATATTATTAGTGCTGCGCTGGCAAAAGAAACTACCGGGTTTAAATTAAGGCCGTACCTGGTGAAATTTCTTTGATGAATTTTTACCTTTACCTCTTTGCATTCTTCAATTTTCATGTTAAATTCAACACTCCTAATAAACAGGTATAGTAAAGTAAGGTTTCTACACTACTCACTTTATTTCCTACAAAAAAATTTAAATTAAAACAGCACCTCAATTTGAGGTGCTGTTATTTGCTGCCTTCATTATTCTAAGGAGTTATAAATATTAATATTATGAAAACGATAGATACGGCTACAAAAATCATGAACCTTTTTTTCTGAGTTAACTCCTTACCTGTAAAAGGAGTATATAAGAAATCCATAAATAATGAAATAAAGACAAAAGCTATTAAAAGAGCTACATTAAAATAATTCATTTAAACCTCCTACTATTTACTTATGTCTGTAACTATTCATAGTTATTTCTATTTGTCTGTAAAAATTCCTCTTTAAACTGCTAAAAAGTTTCTCTGCCCTTTTTTTACTTACTTACACTTATTGATTTTTTGTTACTAAAAATTCAGGGCTAAATTCAGCAACTGGCCCCTTATAGGGTTCTCCCCTCTCAGGGTTATGCGGTTTATTCATATATGTAATAGCTGATACGGGACAAAATGCATAACAGCGAATGCACAGAATACAAGTACCTTTTGTTTTCAGCTCAGTTCCATGAAACTCCAAATTTTTAGATGGACAAAGACGGGCACATTCACCGCATTGAATACATAAGCTCTTTTCAAAATATATATCATTTCTTAAACGTTCAAAAAAATAACGAAAAGGAACTCTCTGAAGCCCTCCTAAAAACCTTGATACTTTGTTAAAACCTCGACGATAAGTTCGCTCATTTATTATTTTATCAATAAAACCCTTTATTCTTTTTTCGGTTTTTACCAAGGTTTTTGATATTCTCTTTTTATCGTTTGTATAGGGTAAAAACCAGGTGACTGAAACACATACATTCGACGGCATATGAAAGTGTTCTGCCCACAATATGTTAAAATTCTTGCCTTTAAGGTATTCTTCCCCCACTCGGGCGCCGTCCCCCGACCACAGCCATTGAGTACAAAAAATAAAGGTTTTCTTGTTCTTAACTGCTGAAAGGTTTTGAAAAAACTTCTTCACAATAAAGGGCAGATCAGAACCATGGGTGGGATATCCAAAACCAATTAAATCACATTCATTAATTATCCTGTCGGCTTCCAAAAAAGTTATTTTTTCAATCGAATATGCAGACGCACTAATCCCCTTTTCATTCAAAGCCCCTGCTAGAGTTTCCGAAACCCACCAGGAATTTCCTGTACCTGAAAAATAAAACACAGCTGCTTTCTTCAATAAATCAATCCCTCTTTTCGTCAGAATAAAACTTAAAGACTTATTATAAAACATATATTTTAAATACCCGTTCAAACAGATTTTTTTCCTGCCGGTAACATGTCAGGTTCGCCGCAAAAACCATCGGTTCAAAAAAACAATCCATATCAGCCAACTGATAACACCCATGACAAAGTAGTTTAGAGGTATATACTGGCCGTACTGGCTGGCAAAGTAAATCATCTGCCCTATCCAAAAGCTGGGTAAAAAACCAAAAAGAAAACTATAGGGAGCTGCCAAAAACCAGGGAACGAACAGGCCCAGCGATATAATATTGGTTATTTTGGACAGGGCCAGGCCTTCAACTTTATTACCGGCCAGGGAGACCAACAGCATAAAGAAAATAATTCCCTGCAGAGTTGCAATAACGCTAACGGTCAGTATGACGGAAATATTATCTACTGCCAGGCCAAACAGCAGAACAACTACAACTGATGATGCAAAAGCCCAAACCATGGGCAGCCCTATACGGGCAATCAGGTAATTCCACCCCGCTGAGGGGGTGATATTGTAATAAAGGCTGATTCCTTCATCCCGTTCATCCAGCACAATAAATGCACACATAATGGCAATCATAGCCGGAGTCATAGTCAATAAAAAAGCGTCACTAACGGGATACCAGGGGTAGAGGGAAAACTTTAGCTCCTGACTGAGGATTCCATCTGCATAGGGAAGAATAAATCGCAGGGCTGCTCCCAATAAAAATGGTGCCGGCAGCAGGATGAACAGCATCCCGTCCCGCAGAATTTGGCGAAAACCGATGGAGAAAATTTTCCAAACAGCACTCATTGGCTTTTACCCTCCTGCCTGCATTAAATAGAGTGAAAACCGCCTTACTGCCAGCCTATAACTAAGGAGCACCCATATAATCAAGCCTATCACGGCAAAGATCACATGGTAGGGCAAATCCAGCCCCACTGCCCCATAAAGAAGACGCAGGAGCAGTACTGCCGGAAGTATTTCAAAAAATGGATGAGTAACACCAGACAGTGTCAGGATGGCAGGCAGCATCAGTGCGATTCCCACTAGAAATCCCATAACAAAGTAATGATTCACGGATCGGGCCATTGTACCCACCATTAAGCCAAACAAAGTAAATACCGCAGAACCGATAAGTAACCCGGTTACCAATACAGGGTAATCAACCCCGCTTCCAAGGGATGCTGCTGCAATAACAGTTCCAACCAGTGTAGAAATCAGCGAAAGCGATAACGCCTTGGCCATAACATATTCTCCAGCGGCAGCCGGCAGAATAGAAAAATAGCTGTGAAGCCCCTCCCCCTTTTCCAGTAAAACAACACCGCCGATGAAGAAAAAGCCAAGGGCAGCTGGGTCAGACAGGATAATCAATGCAGCACCGGGGCGCAGCCATTCTTCCGGCAGCATGAAGAGAATTCCAATATATGCTGCCGCTATTACTGCGTAGATAAAATAAAAGCCGTATTTATACTGGTAGCGAATATCAAATATAAACATGCGGGCAAACCTCATTTTAGACACCTGCCTGTTAATTCAATGAATACATCATCCAGTGTCGGTTCCTTAGAATGTACTCCAGTCAGAGTGCCGGCCTGCAGATTATTCATAAAAACAGGGTCCTGATAAAGCGAGTTGAGCAAGGCAGCACCAGTTTTTTCCTGACCCTCTTCTACATAAGTGTAACTTACTTCCACACCACTTTTTCTGCTGCGCAGTGCATGAGGCCTGTCTAAAGCTTTAATTTCCCCATCTACAATAAATGCTACCCGGTCACAAAGCTCCTCCGCATCATGCATATTGTGGGTAGTAAGAATAATTGTTTTTCCTTCTCTTTTTTGTTCCAGGATCATATCCTTCAAAATCCGGTTGTAAGCGGGATCAAGGCCGCTGGTGGGCTCATCAAGAAACAATAATGAAGGATTGTGCAGGATAGACCTTACAAAAGCCAGGCGCATTTTCATTCCCTTAGAGTAACTGGAAACTTTTTTGTCCGCATCGGATGATAGGCCAACTCGCTCCAAATAAGGCATTGGGTCCTGAGATTTTTTGTTGTAGAGTGATGAAAAGAAAAGCAGGTTTTCCAGGGCGGTGAATTTCCCGTATAGATTGGGGAATTCAAAATCAACTCCGATATTCTCGTAAAAACTGTCTTTGCGGTTTTTTACTTCTGTGTCTAATACTCTCACTCTGCCTGAATAGTTTCTCAATATACCGCTGAGAATTTTTTGCAGTGTGCTTTTGCCGGCGCCGGAAGGGCCAAGAAAACCAAATATCTCGCCCTCATGAACATCAAAGGATATCCCTTTAATAAAATCTTTGCGCTGATCATAGGAAAAAGCTAACT
>PWJM01000165.1 GCA_003560915.1 Syntrophomonadaceae bacterium | reverse complement strand
GCAGGGATTAGGGACTGTGGAAGGCGGTGTCCTGGAGATGTCCAACGTGGACCTGGTCAATGAGTTTACAGAGATGATTACCACATCCCGGGCTTTCCAGGCCAATTCCAGGGTAATTACCACTTCTGATGAGATGCTGGCCGAAGTGGTGAACATCAAACGCTAAAGGATGAATGCTGGCTTTATGAAAGTTTGTTGGGGAAGCCGGGCGGCAGCCCGCCGGGCTTCCCTGAAAAATAAGGAGGATCCATTATGAAACGCATGGATGTAATGACTGTACTGGGCATAGTGATTGGTGTAGGGCTGGTGATAGGATCCATTCTTCTGCAGGGTTCAGCACTGGTTTTCTGGAGCCCTTCTGCCCTGATGATTACGGTGGGAGGTTCTTTTGGCGCCCTTCTCATAAATTTTGGCCTGGGCCAGATTAAACAGGTGGTACAGGTAACCAGGCAGGCTTTTGTGGAGGTGCGGAGGAATCCCCGGGAAATTATCGATTTCTTTTATAATCTTTCCCAGAAATCCAGGCGAGAGGGGCTTTTAGCCCTGGAGGACGACGTTCATGAACTGGATGACCCTTTTTTAAAGAAGGGGCTCCAAATGATAATTGACGGTATGGATCCGGAGATTATGAAAGAGATTTTAAATATTGAGGTGGATTCATTACAGGAGAGGCATAGAGTGGGCCAGGATGTGTTTCGTTCCTGGGCCAGCCTGGCGCCGGCCTTTGGTATGATTGGAACGCTGATTGGATTGATTAATATGCTGATTCGGCTGGATGATCCTTCGGCCATCGGCCCCGGTATGGCCATAGCCCTTTTAACTACTTTTTACGGGGTTCTTTTTGCTAACCTGATTTTGACTCCCATAGCAGGAAAATTGAGCTTGAGGAGTGATGAGGAGATGCTCATAAAAGAAGCGATGATTGAAGGGATGATCTGTATCCAGGGCGGTGTGAATCCACGGGTCCTGCAGGACAAGCTTAAAGCCTTTATGCGGCCATCAGAACGGGAAGATGAGAGGGCTGCCCCGGAGGAAGATTCCCGGGAAGGAATGGCTGCGGACCATGTCTAGAAAAAGGAAAAGGAAAGAAACGGAACAGGGAGGGTCCCCTGCCTGGATGACCACTTACGGGGACCTGGTCACGCTGCTTTTGTGCTTTTTTATCCTTTTGTTCTCCTATTCAGTAATGGATATTATAAAATTTGAACAGATTATCTACTCCCTTCAGGGAACTTTTTTAAGGGAACAGGGGATTTTGGACAGCAGCCGTCATCCCTCTGCTCCGGAGGAGGATGCTATGCTGGATGTGGAGAAGGAACCCAGTTGGGAATTGGACAAGGAAGCTGTCGAAATCTTTGATGAGTTTTATGAAGTGTTCCTGTCGGTAAGGAGCTTTCTGCAGGAGGCCGGGCTGGATGATGATATTAAAATTCGGTATGAAGACCGGGGAATTGTTCTGGAAATGCGGGAGGCGGTGCTGTTTGACCCCGGAAGGGCTGATCTGAAGGAAGATTCCCTGGAACTTTTACACAGCATCAACCTGGTGCTGAAGCAGCTTCCCAATAAAGTACTGGTGGAAGGACATACGGACGATGTTCCTATTAATCAGTCCATGTTTCCGTCAAACTGGGAGCTTTCAGTAATCAGGGCCACCCGGGTGGTAAGGTATCTAATAGAAACCAAGGGATTGGAACCCCAGCGATTTGTAGCCAGCGGCTATGGGGAATACGACCCCATCGACACCAACGAAACTCCTGAGGGCAGGGCTCACAATCGCCGGGTAAATATTGTCATATCTGCACTGGAAACCAGGTAAAGGAGGAATTATTTTGGAAGAAAAACAAAAAAAACAGGCAGGAAACGGAAATGAAAAAGGATCTTCCAAACGGTGGATTGTTCTGATCATACTATGTGCAGTGATTATGGTGGGGGTAGGAGGAGCGGTTTATCATTTTTTTCTTCCGCACCGTGGTCAGGCTCAGGGCAATTATGAAGAGTCTCTTATTCCGGAATATGAATATGCAATGGACAGCTTTGTGGTGAACCTGGCGGGGCAGGACCACCGGCGCTACTTAAGGGCAACCATGATTATAACCTACCACGAGGAAAAACTAAAGAATGAAATAATCTCTCGGATGCCCGAGATTAGAAACGGGATTATTGATATTCTTAGAAGTAAAACCATGGATGATGTACAGAAGGATAACTCTACACTGGAAATCCGAAAACAGGTTGTACAGGAAGTCAACTCTATTATAAAAGAGGGAAATATTGAGGGTATATATTTTACAGAATTCATTATACAGTAATCTAATCTCAAATTAGTTTTGGAGGGTTGGCCATGTCCGATGGTTTGAGCCAGGAAGAGATTAACAAATTTTTAAACAATTTAAACCAGGAGAATGAAAAAAGCAGCAGAGAAGAGCGTAACCATGTGGTAGAAAAGGTTAAGTTTAAACCTTTAAATGCCCTGGAGAAAAAAGATACTCAAAGACAATTGAAGGAGTATGGAGATACTGAGCTCAGGTTATCTGTAGAACTGGGAAAAACAGTTGTTACGGTAGGAGAAGTCATTAAGTTAAAAGAAAATTCCGTAATCAAGCTGGAGAAACTGGTTGGGGATAATGTGAGTGTATTGGTAAACGACCGGTATTTTGCTCAGGGGGAAATTGTGATTGTAAATGATACTTTTGGAGTAAGGATCACCTCTGTTTAGCAGAGGTGGGATCCCAGGGTTAATAAATAAGTTTGAAAATCTGAGATAATTTAAATTATGAGTTAAGAAGGGGACCATATGGAATTTTTGGGCTTATTCATACGAACATTTTTCTCTCTGGCTTTGGTTTTGGTTCTGGCCTATGTCAGTATAAAGTTTGGTTACCAGCGCTTATATCAGCTTCAGTTTAATCAGGAGAGGCTGATGAAGGTGGTGGAGAGAATGGCCTTGGGCCCCAAAGCCGGGCTGTACATAGTGGATATAAAGGGAGAAATTTTGCTTATAGGAATTAATGAAAACCAGATCAGCTGTTTGAAGGAACTTTCTCCTGACCTCCTGGAGGGGGTAAAGGTAAAGGAACAGCCTGTCCCCAGGGATTTGGCTGCAGTGCTCAAGGCCAGGTTAGACCGGCGGGCTTTTGACCAACAGAAAGAGGGATAGAAGATGTTTATTTCCGGAATCCGGACCAAAACCGGAGGAATAAAAAATAAATTTATAAGGGGATTGCTGATTACCGCTATAATCGCCATCATTCTTTTTTTCAGTTCCAGCGTTCTGGCTGAACCCCTGCTTCCCCTACCTAACTTGAATATCAATGTGGATACTGCAGAGGAACCGGAGGAAGTAGTAGGGACCATACAGATTTTACTGCTGTTAACCCTGCTGGCCCTGGTGCCTGCCATTATTTTGCTGATGACTTCCTTTACCCGGATTGTAATTGTACTGGCCTTTGTCAGGAGCGCACTGGCCACCCAGCAGACACCCCCTAACCAGGTTTTAATCGGGCTGGCCTTGTTCCTGACATTTTTTATCATGGCCCCGGTGTACCAGCAGCTGAATACTGAAGCTCTGCAACCATACATGGAAGGAGCTATAACCCAGGAGGAGGCTCTGCAGGTGGGGGCAGTCCCCCTGAGGCAGTTTATGCTGAACCAGACCCGGGAGAAGGATCTGGCCCTGTTTTTAAATATTGCCCGGGCGGAACGTCCCCAGACCCGGGAGGATTTGGAACTGCATGTATTAATACCGGCTTTTGTTATCAGCGAATTGAAGACCGCTTTTCAAATGGGTTTTTTAATTTTCGTGCCCTTCCTGGTAATCGATATGGTGGTGGCCAGCACCTTAATGTCCATGGGAATGTTTATGCTGCCCCCGGTGATGATCTCTCTGCCTTTTAAACTGCTGCTTTTTGTCCTGGCGGATGGGTGGCACCTGGTGGTAAAATCCCTGGTGGAAAGTTTTTCTTAAGAAAATTTCCATTTATGAAATAAGCAAGCTTTTATTATAAAAGGGGTGAAGTGACATGTCAGAAGATTATGTTTTACATTTAGCCCGGGAAACCATAGTGATTATACTGACAATGTCGGCTCCCATGCTGGTGTTGAGCCTGCTGGTGGGCCTGGGGATCAGCATATTTCAGGCAACTACTCAAATTCAAGAACAAACCCTGACCTTTGTCCCGAAAATTGTTGCCGTTTTTCTGGGGGTTTTGGTTTTTGGAAGCTGGATGCTCAATGTGATTGTACAGTTTACAGTAAACCTGTATCAAAATTTACCTCATCTCTTGTAGATATCGGGCAGTTCGGAGGGAAATAACATGGACCTGGTGACAGAACTGCAGATGACCATATTGTTTTTAGTCTTTATTCGAATTGCTTCATTTTTTGCAGTGGTTCCGTTTTTTACCATGCGGGGGGTCCCCAATCTGATGAAAATAGGATTGGCGGGGCTGACTGCTTATCTAATATATCCCACCGTGGACATTGAAGCGGTGTTGATACCGGAGGGTATACTGAACCATGTTCTATTAATCAGCGGAGAGGTTATGGTGGGGCTGGTCCTGGGATATGTGGTTTTACTGGTCTTTTTAGGAATCCGAATCGCCGGGCAGATGGTGGACCTGCAGATGGGCCTGCTGATGGCCAGTGTGTTTGACCCTCAGTTTGGAAGCCCTGTAACCCTGATGGGCCAATTTTACTACCTTTTGGGTACGGTTTTCTTTTTTGTAATTAATGGCCACCACAGTCTCCTGGCGGCTTTGGCCGGAAGTTTTACAATCGTTCCACCGGGTCTTTATATACCGGCTGCCGCTACGGTTTGGAGCATGATGGACCTTTTTTACTGGATATTTATACTGGCTTTTCAGATTGCTCTTCCGGTGGTGGCAGTGCTGTTGATGGTAGACGTTTCCCTGGGGCTGTTGGCTAAGACGGTTCCCCAACTTCAGGTATTCATGGTGGGGCTTCCCCTGAAGTTAGGGGTGGGGATGATTACTTTAATCCTGGTGGTCCCCTTGATGGCTGCCGTCTTTGAGAATATTTTCAATGGGATGGTTACGGAAATGTTTAAAATTATGGGTACTTTTTAGAGGTTCCAGGCCTTATAATTATTTCTTTCTATAATAGATACGTAAATGATGTTATCAAAAGGGAGAACGATAATGGGAGAGAACCATATGGAAGAACTCTTATACCGCTTCAATCTGCAGCTCTTTGCGGAAGAGGAAAAAACCGAAGAGGCAACGCCCAAACGCAGGGAAGAAGCCCGGAAAAAAGGGCAGGTGGTAAAAAGTAATGAGTTAAATGCCGCTGTTAACCTTTTATCCATGATGCTTCTCTTCACCTTCGGAAGTGAATATCTCTTTAATCAATGTTTTAGTATGGTGCAGGGGTTTTTAATGGATTTTATCAACTTTCCCCTGGCCGAAGGCCAGATTTTGAATATCTTGATACGTTTTTCCGGAGATTATATTTTCATTACGGGCCCTATTTTTCTGGCGGCTATGGGGGCGGGACTGGTAATTAACTATCTGCAGGTGGGTTTTTTAACTTCTTCTGAATCACTGCAGGTCAAGGGTGAGCGCTTGAATCCCCTGGAGGGCCTGAAGCGCATGCTTTCCAGGAAAGCGCTGGTGGAATTGATCAAAGGAATCCTGAAGATTACGGTAATCAGCGTAATCACCTATTTATTTATCCGGGAAAACTTTCAGCAGCTGTTAGAAACTTTATTCCTGGGGGTGGAGGGCAGCGTGGGGGAAATTATTTTCCTGTTTATTGCCCTTATAACCAGGGTGGCCATGGTTTTTTTAGGATTGGCGGTGCTGGACTATATTTTCCAGCGTTATGAGTTTCAAAGGAGTTTAAAGATGTCCAGGCATGAGGTTAAGGAGGAGCACCGACAGTTCGAGGGGGATCCGCAGCTTAAGGCAAGGATGAAGGAGAAGCAGCGGGAGGTTACCATGAACCGGATTATCCAGAATGTGCCCAAGGCTACCCTGGTGATCACCAATCCCACGGAGCTGGCGGTGGCCCTGGAATATCACCAGGATAAAAGCCAGGCTCCGGTAATTACTGCTAAGGGTGCTGGATCAATTGCCCGGAAGATAAAAGAGATTGCCCGGGAAAATAAGGTCCCTGTGGTGGAAAACCGCCCGGTGGCCCGTCTGCTTTATCGGCAGTCGAAGGTTGGCCAAGAAATTCCGGTGGAGCTGTACCAGGCGGTAGCTGAAATTCTAGCTATGGTGTTCCGAATGAAGAAAAGAAAAACCAGGTAAAAGTAATACCTTAATCGGCTTCCGGGTGGAGGTCATCGTTGGGTTTTTAGGAAGGAGAGTTGTATCTTGGCTGTAAAAACGAGTCCTGCGTCGAATATGTGGAAACAGTTTGATCGGTATGTAGATATGATTGCAGCCCTGGCCATAGTATTTATAATTGTCATCATTATTATACCTGTCCATCCATTTATATTGGACATTCTGCTGACCTTCAGCATCGCCTTTGCCCTGGTGGTGATGTTATTGACGATGTTTACTACGGAAACGCTGCAGTTTGCCGTTTTCCCTTCTCTCCTGCTGGTCACTACTCTGTACCGGCTGGCCCTGAACATCTCTTCTACCCGGCTGATCCTGAGCCAGGCCCGGGCGGGAAACCTGATTGCCGCCTTTGGTGAATTTGTGGTGGGGGGTAACTATGTAGTAGGGATGATTATTTTCACCATCATAACCGTTATTCAGTTTGTGGTGATTACCAACGGAGCCGGTAGAGTAGCGGAGGTGGCTGCTCGATTTACCCTGGATGCCATGCCGGGAAAACAGATGAGCATAGACGCTGATTTTAATGCGGGCATCATCGATGAGGAGACAGCTAAAGTAAGAAGAAAAAAGATACAGCAGGAGGCGGACTTTTTTGGGGCTATGGACGGCGCCAGTAAGTTCGTGCGGGGGGATGCCATCGCCGGTTTGATTATCGTTTTCATCAATATCCTGGGTGGACTGGTAATCGGAGTAATCCAGCTGGGGATGCCACCTGAACAGGCATTTCAGACGTATACCCGCCTGACGGTGGGGGATGGATTGGTTTCACAGATCCCGGCCCTTTTGGTTTCTACTGCTGCAGGTATGCTGGTAACCAGGTCTGCTGGTAACAACAGCTTTGGCTCAGACCTTTCTAAGCAGCTTTTAGGTTTTCCCAAGGTGATCGCTCTGGCCTCAGGGATTTTGCTGGTTTTAGGTTTAGTTCCTGCCCTGCCCTTCTTTCCTTTTTTCGTGCTCGCTGCTGCTGCCGGATTTATTTCTTATACTCTGATGGAGGAGCAAAAAAATATAGAAGTGGAAGGTGCGGACAAAGAGGATGAAAAAAGCCTCCAGGGCGGAAAACCAGGGGATTATCCTGAGAATGTCCTTGAACTTATGCGGGTGGAAGTGCTGGAAATAGAGATTGGATATAACCTGATTTCACTAACGGATGAAAACCGGGGAGGAGACCTGCTGGATCGGATTACGGCTACCCGCCGGCAGCTGGCCCTGGACTCAGGGATTTTAGTGCAGCCCATTCGAATCAGGGATAACATGCAGCTGGAGCCTAACTTTTATGTGATAAAAATCAAGGGTATTGAAGTGGCCAGATACAGCCTGATTCCGGGATACTACCTGGCCCTGGCTTCTGGAGAGTCCACTGAAATGTTGGAGGGGGTCTCCACCCGTGAGCCTACCTTTGGGCTCCCTGCCACCTGGATTCCAGAATCGGAGAAAGAAAAAGCTGAGCTGATGAATTATACGGTGGTGGATGCCTCAACTGTTTTAATCACTCACCTTACGGAAATTGTTAAAAAACATGCCCATGAGCTTTTAGGACGGCAGGAGGTGAAAGCCCTGGTTGACCAGGTAAGGGAAACTGCTCCGGCGGTGATTGAGGAGTTGATCCCTGATATATTAAATCTGGGAGAGGTGCAGAAAGTTCTTCAAAATCTGCTCAGAGAAAAAGTGCCGGTGAAGGACCTGGTCACTATTTTTGAAACCCTGGCTGACCACGGGGCTATGACAAAGGATATTGACCTGCTCTCGGAGTTTACTCGGCAGAGTCTGAGCAGAACCATATGCCAGCAGTATATAACCGGTGACCATAAGCTTTATGTATTTACCGTAGATCCCAGGCTGGAAAATATTATTCTGGATTCTCTGCAGCAGTCTATGCATGGATCATTTCCGGTTTTGGAACCCAATACGGCCCAGAAAATTATCCGGCAGTTTTATACACTGGTGGAGAAAGCGGGGGAGAGGGGAGTCCATCCGGTGGTCCTTACGGGGCCCAATGCTCGGCTGCCCCTGAGAAGGTTGACAGAGAGAGTATTACCGGATTTGGTTATTCTTTCTTTAAATGAAGTTGCAGCAAACATTACTGTTGAATCTGTGGGGATGGTGAGCCTTGATGAGGATTAAAAGGTATGTAGCCAGAGACATGAGGGAAGCTTTAGGCCTTGTTAAAAAGGACCTGGGCTCAGAAGCATTGATTCTTGAAAGCCGAAGGGTCAGGCAGAAAGGGCTTATGGGATTTTTTCGGCCTTTACACATAGAAGTCACTGCGGCGGTAGACCAAAGAACATCCCAGGGGGTGATTCCCCGGGAATTGGATACGTTACAGACTAAAACTATTCAGTCTGAGATTGATGAATTAAAGTCCCTGGTAAAACAGGTTATGATTCAGCAGAACGGCCTTCTTTCCAGGGAATCTAAAGAGAAATCTCCCCTGGATTACCTGTACCGTCAGCTGGTGGACAGTGAGGTGGAAAAATCAGTTGCCCGGGACCTTTTAAAAGAGGTAGGAAGGGATTGTCCTGAGGAAAAACTTACTCAGGCCCAGGCTCATCGGCAGCTTCGGGATAAAATCGGAAAACGTTTGAAACCCGTGGATTTCAACGGTCAGAAATACATCTTTTGTTTTGTGGGGGCTACGGGAGTGGGGAAGACCACTACCCTGGCCAAACTTGCAGCTCACTACGCTATTTTAAAGGGGAAAAAGGTGGGACTGATAACCCTGGACACATATCGAATTGGCGCTGTGGAACAGCTTCGCAGTTACGCCCGTTTAATGGACCTTCCCCTGGAGGTGGTAATGTCTCCCAGGGAGTTAGAAGAGGCTTTGATGAAAATGAAGGATATGGATTATATTATGGTGGACACAGCCGGAAGAAACTCGAAAAATTTTATACATATTCAAGAACTACAGAGTTTCTCCAAGGTTCTCCCGGAGCCGATTACTTTTCTTTGTTTGAGTGCCACAACCCGATGGCAGGACATGGCGTTAATTACTAATAATTTCAAGCCGGTCAACTACAATGCATTGATTTTCACCAAACTGGACGAGACTTCTTCTTTTGGCACCATACTGAATGCCGCCTGTCACACTACTCTTCCCGTGGCCTTTTTAACTAATGGGCAGAAGGTTCCCGAGGATTTGGAAATTCCTTCTGTGGAGCGGTTGACGGATTTGATACTGGGAGGTAAGGGTTTATGAACCAGGCTGAAGGGTTAAAGAGACTGGTGGGTAATGCAGGGGAAAAAGGCGTCCCAAATACTGCAGGGAAATTAAGCCGGGTTATTTGCATTACCAGTGGAAAAGGGGGCGTGGGCAAAAGCAACCTGGCGGTGAACCTGTCTCTGGTTTTGTCGCAACAGGGCCTTCGGGTGGTGCTTTTTGACGGAGATTTGGGAATGGCCAATGTGGATGTGCTGATGGGGCTTTATCCCCCTTATAACCTCACGGATTTTTTATATGAAAAGAAAACACTGCGGGAAATCATGGCTCTGGGGCCCTGCGGCCTGAGGGTGATTCCAGGAGGTTCTGGAATAGCCCAGCTGGCCAATGCCACTCCCAGCCAACAGGATCGTTTTATGAATGGGCTTTTAGAACTGGAGGGGGAGGTAGACCTTGTCCTGATTGATACTTCAGCGGGCTTGGGCTACAACGTGCTGCGCTTTGTATCTGCTGCCCACGAACTTATTGTGGTTACCACACCCGAACCCACGGCGATTACCGATGCTTACAGCATTATCAAGGTGGTCTCCAATTACAAACTGCATCCCCGGGTGGGACTGGTGGTAAACCGTGTGAGGTCTGAGGAAGAAGCTCTTCAGGTGTCCCATAAAATAGAAAGGGTTTCACAGCAATACCTGGATATTACGGTAGATTATCTGGGGAGTGTATATGAAGATGTAAAGGTGGGGGAGGCGGTAAGAAAGCAGGCACCTTTTGTCATCAGTCATCCCCGGTCCAAAGCGGCGGAATCAGTGAGGAAGTTGGCTGCCAAACTAAATGGTGATTTTTGTTCCAGGGAAGAGACACAAGGGTTGTCGGGGTTCGTTAAAAAGATATTTAAACTCCTGTCCTAGGGGGGGTATCCATGGAATCGCAGGATGAGTTTAGTATGAATGAAAATCTGGAGGTTTCTGCAGAAAAAGGCGAATGTTTTTATAAAACTATAGTTTTGGGAGTGGACAGTGATTCCATAATTATTGGGATGCCCATGTTTGCAAACAACATACTTCTATTGTATGAGAAAGACTGGATGGTTATTAAGAAAACAAAGAATGATGCGGTTTACTATTACAGCAGTCAAGTTATAAGCCGCCGGCGGGAGAATCAGGTCCCAATGTACCAGATTCATTATCCTCAGCTGTTGGAAAGAGTTCAGCGCAGAAAATTTATTCGAATTTCCTGCATGCTGCCGATAAACTACCGCGGGGTTAACCCGGAGGATGAAGACCCAATAACACGGGAAGAATTCTATGTATCCCAGTCCATAGATATTAGTGGCAGTGGGGTTAAATTCTACACGAACCTTGACTTTTCCCCGGGGAAACTTTTAGAAATGGAGATTATACTCCCTGATTATACGGTGAGAACTCATGCCAGGGTAGTCCGCACCTCCGGGGTAAAAGGGGTTATTAACACAAATGACGGTGGTCAATGGGCAGCTGTAGAGTATTATCATTTACAGGAAAGGGAAAGGGATATCCTGGTGGCATTTATTTTTAAAAAAATCAGGGAAAGGCTGTAACGCTATGGAGAGGGAGATGGACGTGATTTCCGAGGAGCTGTGGGAAAAATACCTGGATGCCAGGGAAGAAAAGTACAGGCAGGAATTAATTATTGAGTATCTGCCCCTGGTTAAACAGATTGCCCGGAGAATGTCCCTGGGCCTGCCAGGGCACATTGAAATTGAAGATCTGGTCAGCTGGGGGATATTTGGGCTGCTGGATGCCCTGGATAAATACAGGCCGGAAAAAGGCAGTCAGTTTAAAGGCTATGCTTCTATGAGAATTAAGGGATCCATTTTAGATGAATTACGTCGGATAAGCTGGCTTCCCCGGTCCCTGATTCATAATATAAAAAAGGTGGAAGAGGGTTATCGGCAAGTAGAAAATAGAATGGGAAGAGAAGCTACCTCAGCAGAGGTTGCTGAACATATGGGCGTATCCTCCACTTTTGTGGACAAGGTGTTGGCACAGACAAATCATATCAGCGTCCTTTCCCTGGAAGGGCTCTTATTTACACAGGAGGAGGAACAGGGAAGAACTTTGATAGATACCCTTTCTTCTGATGAAGGAAGCCCGGATAAAACCCTGGATGAAAAAGAACGGTTAAACGCTTTAAAGCAGGGGTTGGAGGGGCTGCCCGAAAAGGAAAAGCTGGTGCTATCCCTTTATTATTACGAAGAGCTCACCATGAAGGAAGTCGGCAAAGTGCTGGACCTGACGGAGTCAAGGGTATCTCAAATTCACAGCAGAGCCATTATGAGGCTGAGAAAATATTTGGAACAAAACGATTGAGGCAGGCTGCAGCATCGAATGAATGTTATGGGGCGGTGAAGAAGTGCTGTATACAATTTTTTTGCTGGGGCTTGCCCTGGTGCTGATAAGCGTCAGAAGCATGGTTAATTTAGCAGATAAAGAGGAAGCGGAGCCAGGAGATTTCTATCGGGAACTGGAAGCAACTCTTCTTCAGAGCAGAGATGAGGAACCGGTAATTATGGAGGACCGTGTAAATGATGTTTCTATTACCGGTATGGAAAACTGTGACGAAGAAGATGCCTCTGCTGATGCTGCAGAGTTTGTGAAAAAGCCTGAGGAAGTTGGCGGCGGGGAAACAAAAGAAACCCGGGATGAGGAAGAAAAAAGCGTTGGGATACCCCGGGAAGAGGAAATCCGACAGCTTCATCAACAGGTATATTCGTTGAGTGACCTGGGGAAGAATGGAGAAGCCATTGCACGCCAGCTGAAACTGGGAAAGGGGGAAGTGGAATTAATACTAGGGTTAAGGCGTTAAGTCTATTTTTTACCCCTCCTGTTATATTTGGATTAGGGTTGGGCATGATGCTGGTATCGCTGCTGGTGATGTTCTGGCCTTCACCCGCAACATCGGAGTGGGAGGTCATTCAAAAAGCCAGGGAGTTGGGTATGGTTTTCCGGGAGGAGGTAGCAGTTTTTGATCCGTCTCCCGGGGGGGAAGGGTTGGAAGCAGAGGGTTCAAAAGGGGACGACTCCTTTGATAAGGATATAACTGAAGGACAGGCCCAAGGGGCATTTCAGGAGGTTATCATACCTTCGGGCAGTGGGCTGGATAGTATTGCAATCATTCTTTGGGAACATGGAATTATCAGGGATAAGGAGCTTTTTACAGAACTGGTTCAGGAGATGGGGGCGGTCAGGAGTTTGAAAGCCGGGATTTACAGTCTCCCCCGGGATAGTGATTCATACCAGGTGTTAAAAATCTTAAAGAGAGGGGGTAAACAGACATGATTAGAGGAATTTATACTTCTGCCAGCGGGTTAATGGCCCAACATATGAAACAGGAGACTATTGCCAATAATTTAGCCAATATCAATACCGCCGGTTATAAGAAAGATCAATCTTTACTAACCAGTTTTCCTCATATGCTGTTGACTACGGTAAGTAGAGACTTTGGCCCCGCCGTTCATAGAGGGGTGGGCAGCATAAATTTAGGTTCTCTGGTGGAGGAAAATGCTGTTATTTTTACTCAGGGCCAGGTGTATGAGACGGAGAAACCCCTGGATTTTGCCGTTGAGGGGGAAGGGTTTTTTGCGGTAATGACTCCCGAAGGAATTCGCTACACCCGCAGCGGCCACTTTCTCAGGGATTCCCAGGGCAGCCTGGTAACTCCCCAGGGATACCCGGTGATGGGGGTAAGGGGCCCCATTAATATTCCCGGGGAGAACGTTTATGTGGATTCATATGGAAGTATAATCCATGAAGGGCAATTTATTGACCGCATGATATTGGCGGAGTTTACAAACCCCGAAACCCTGAGAAAGCAGGGAGGAAGTTTTTTTGAGGCGGTCCAGCAGACGGAAACTGCCAATACCATGGGATTAAACAGCCGGGTTCACCAGGGTTTTCTGGAGGGTTCCAACATTGATATGGTGGAGGAGATTACCCAGGCCATTACCGCTTTTCGTATTTATGAGGCAAATCAAAAGGCTCTTCAGGCCCAGGATGAGCTTTTGGGGAAGTGCGTAAATGAAGTGGGGACATTGAGGTAAGGAGGTTTTATAAATGATCGGAATGATGAAGACCGGTGCGGCAGGAATGAACGTGCAGAAGCTTCAGATTGATAATATTGGACATAATCTGAGCAATATGGGAACAACAGGGTTCAAGAAGCGGGATTATCACTTTACCGACCTGATTTATCAGTCGGCTGTGCAGAGAGGGGCGCCGGTTGTACCCGAGCCCTCTACGGGGCTTATGCCCCAGATGGGACGGGGAAGTGCCATTATCAGTGGACCTTTAAATATGAAGCCGGGATCATTTCTTCATACCGGACGGCCGCTGGATTTGACTATCTCCGGACAGGGCTTTTTTGGACTGGGAATGCCTGACGGCACAACAGCTTACAGCCGTTCTGGGGATTTCAGCATAGATCGTGAGGGACGCCTGACGGATGCCGCAGGAAATTATGTAAGAGGAAATCTCAGGGCGGTTCCCGGGGGGTTTGTTCCGGAATCTTTTTCGATTACTTCTAGTGGGGAAGCCAAGGCGGTGAATTCTCAAGGAGAGGAAGTAGACCTGGGACGCCTGTATTTATACCACTTTGAAAATCCTTCAGGGTTACTTCAGGAGGGTTCCCACCTGCTCCGGGTAACAGAGGCCTCAGGGCCAGCAGTACAGGGGTATTCCGGCGAAGGGGAAATGGGTTCTGTGCTTCAAGGTATGCTGGAGACCTCCAATGTGGACGTAACGGAAGAAATGTCCCGGATGATTATAAGTAATCGTTATTTTCAGTTGAACAGCCGTACTCTTCGCCTGGCAGAGGACATGTGGACCCTGGCCAACAATATACGACGGTGATGAAGCGCCATTGTTTTTAAGATAATGTTCGAAGCCACAGTTATTTCACTTTTGCAGCCCGGCTGCAGCCGGAAGTTTGTACTAAATAAATATTTAGAATTGCTAAGTTATGATAATGATTTACTTAGAAAAAGGAAGTATACCCAACTCTGTAGAAATTATTAAAGCTACCGATTAATTACATCTGGTGGACCAAATACATCGACGGTTTGGACAAGTTATTATAAATATTTTCCTGGTTGAAGGGTGGAAGGTTTGCCTGGGGAGTATTTCCTAAAAAAGGTGGTGCATGAGTATATGAAAGATGTATTATCCCGATTAGAGGCAGACAGCTTAATTTCTTCTCTGGGCCCTGGAGAGATGGAATCGGAGGGCGTTAATCCCAAGGCGGAAGGTTTGGAGGATATAAATACGTACGATTTTAAGAGGCCTAATAAGTTTTCGAAAGAACAGATCCGTACCTTACAGATCATACATGAAAACTTTGCCCGTACCCTTGGGAATTTTCTTTCGGCTTATGTCAGGACGGTGATTAAAATAGAAGTCACCTCCATATCCCAGGTGAGTTACGGAGAGTTTATTAATTCTCTGCCGGTTCCTACTTTTATGGCGGTTCTAAGACTTTCTCCCCAGTTGGGGTCAGCGGTCCTGCAAACTGACCTTAAGTTTGTTTTCCCCGTTATTGACCTCCTTTGTGGAGGGGAAGGACAGGTGTCAACAAATCTGAGGGAATTAACAGAAATCGAACAGACCATGATGAAACGGGTTTATACAACCATATTGGACAATTTAAAATATTCCTGGCAGGATATTACCAGTCTGGAATCGGTGATTGATTCTTTGGAAACCAATCCCCAATACAATCAGGCTTTGGCATCCAATGAAACAGTGGTAATTATTACTCTGCAGAGCCAGGTTGGCGATAATCAGGGTTTTATCAATATATGCCTTCCCTTTATATCTTTGGAACCGGTAATTAACCAGCTTTCTGCCCAGCACTGTTTCCGCAATATGGGCCATAAACCCAAGAAAGAAAATATGGCGCTGCTCTGTCAGAGAATTGAAGGGTCGGAGGTAGAGCTTACTGTGAACCTGGGGGAAACGGTAATCAGTATGAAAGACTTTTTGGAGATTCAGGTGGGGGACGTTCTTCCCCTGGAGAAAAGTTTAGGGCAGGAACTGGATTTGTATGTGGAAAATAGCTTAAAATACAAGGTTTTGCCGGGCATTTCCGGAAACAAGAGATCGGTGCAGATTACCCGTTGGGTAGGAGAGGAGGTCCTCATAGATGGGTGATAACAGGATTCTCACTCAGGATGAAATAAAGGCTTTAGTTGATGATGGCGGGCTGCCGCAGGAAGATAATGGTGACAGTTGGAAGAGCAGCGAAGGTAAAAAAGAAAAGGGCGAAGACAGTGAGGAAGAACTGCGCAGCCAACCCGAGGCTAATCTGGATTTGGTTTTGGATATGCCTCTGGAGGTTTCCGTTATCCTTGGCAGCATAAAAATAAATATAAAAAGCCTGTTAGATGTCAGCCCCGGTTCCTTATTAGAGCTGCAAAAAAAAATTGGTGAACCCGTGGAAATTTACACCAATGGAAAACTGTTGGCCAAGGGGGAAATCGTTTCTATGGATGAAAATTTTGGTGTTCGAATTATTGAAATTGTAAAACCTATAGATAGAATAAATAATCTTAGGGATGAGTAAAAAGTAAAGAAATATAAAAACCGGGAGGAGCAGGGCCTATGGTTTCAAATGACTCTTTTGAAGACAGTGAAAAGTTGAAAAGAATCAGGGATATTCCTGTGAGAATAACAGGGCTTTTAGGCCGTAAAAAGATAATTTTAAGGGATGTTTTAAAGTTGGGAGAAGGTTCTGTCCTGGAACTGGACAGCCTGGAGGGCGAGCCCATTGACCTTTTGGCCAACGGTAAGCCTGTGGCCCAGGGAGAAATTGTTTTGGTGGACGGTCAATTTGGTGTAAGCATTACCAGCATACTTTGTTCTGCAGAAAAAGCAGTCACCCTAAAAGATTTTTAACCCGATACAGGAGATTTACAGGTTCATTGAGTAAATTCCAGGAGGTTTAGGAGGGATGAAAAGTGGTTAAAGGAGGCTCTTTGTCTGGGAAAGAGATGCAGCTGGTGGTTTTTCATCTGCAGGAGGAAGATTTTGGTGTGGATATTCGACAGGTGAAAGAGGTTTTAAAACTATCTCAGGTTACCCATCTACCTCATACGGCGGAATATATAGAGGGAGTAATTAATTTACGGGGAGAAGTGATTCCCGTAGTTAACTTGAGAAAACGCTTTGGAATTCCCGGGGAGCAGCAGGGACATGAGGGACAGTGGGTAATTATTGTAGAAATTGAAGGAACCCAGGTAGGTTTAACGGTGGATTCCGTGGCTGAAGTAATCAGGCTTCCTCTGGAGGCCATCGAAAGGCCTTCCAGTACAATTGCCGGCACAAAATCACAATTTTTAGAGGGGGTCGGCAAGTATAACGACCGTCTGCTGATTATCCTGAAGTTGGAGACAATCCTCACCACGGAAGAAAGAATCAGCCTGTCGGATTTACACGACTGGTCTGAGGACGATTAATGATATCCCAATATTATTTGGAAAAGTGAGAGGATAAGCCATGAGTTCGTCTGAGTACAAAGATATTTTTATTTCGGAGGCCAAAGAGTATATCCAAACGTTAAATGACCGTCTCCTGGAAATGGAGAAATCTCCTGAGAAACTGACTGAGCTGGATGAAATGTTCAGGGCAGCTCACAGTTTGAAGGGGATGGCCGGGACCATGGGCTATGACCAGATTGCCTCCCTGACCCATCGGATGGAGAATATTTTCGATGCCCTGCGGCATAGGAAAATTGAAGGGGAGAAGAGGGTTGTGAACCTTCTTTTTGAGTCTCTGGATGTCCTGGAAAACCTCCTGGACCAGGTGGTGGAGGGTCAGGAGGAAGAGGATGTTTCTTCATTGACGGAACGGTTGAAGCATATACTGGAAGCAGAAACGGGAACCACCAGGAAGCCCCAGGGGAAAAAGAAGACGACGGCAGAAAAGACCGCAGAGGAAATTAAGGAAAGCGCACCTGCTGCCAGAGCCAAGGGGGAGCAGTACTACCTGGTTACAGTTAAGATTTCTAAAGATTGCCTGCTAAAATCAGTCCGGGCTTATATGGTTCTCAAGGAGTTAAGAAATTTAGGAACCATTGTTAAAGCGCTGCCCTCTGAACCAGACCTGGAGGCGGGTATATTTGGGGACAGCTTTCAGATTATTCTGCAAACAAAGACCAAACCTGAATTGATTCAGAGCAGTATTGAAAGTATTTCTGAAATCCAGGGGGTAACGGTGGAAGCCTATGAAGCCTCTCCAGAGCCCAAAAAGAAAAAAGCCAGTCCCCTGGAGGAGCAGCAGAAGATGCTGCTGAAAAAAAGCAGTGACCAAATCTTACGGGTAGAGACGGAAAAGCTGGACCTTTTAAGCGGACTGGTGGGGGAGCTGGTAGTAAACAGGACCCGGGTGATTGAGCTGAGCAAAGGTCTGAAGGATAAGGAACTGATGCATGCCCTGGAACAGCTTGATTTGATTACCTCTAATCTTCAAAACGCTATTATGAAGCTGCGCATGGTTTCCATTAAGCAAATCTTTGACCGTTTCCCACGGTTGGTCCGGGATTTTAGCGAGGCTCGAAAGAAAAAAATTAACCTGGTGATTCGGGGGGAAAGCACCGAATTGGACCGGTCTATTGTCAACGCCATCGGGGATTCATTAATTCATTTAGTTCAGAATGCCCTGGATCATGGAGTGGAGAGGATTTCTGACCGAAAACGGCTGGGCAAGCCGGAAACAGCTACTTTAAAACTTTCTGCCCGCCATCAGGGAAGCCATGTAGTGATTGAGGTGGAAGATGACGGCTGCGGTATTGACCCTCGGAAAATAAAGACTAAGGCCATTGAAAAGGGGATAAAGACTCCTGAAGAACTGGAAAAAATGACTGATGAGGAGATTATTAAGATAATTTTCCACAGCGGGTTTTTTGCTGTGGAGAAGAGTTCCGAAGACTTACACCAGGGAATAGGACTGCACGAGGTAAAATCCATTGTGGAAACCTTAAACGGTGAAATTCAACTGGAAAGCAGTGTGGGGAAAGGGACCCGTTTTATCATTAAGCTTCCCCTGACCCTGGCCATTATTAAGGTCATGCTGGCCAGGGTGGGAAAAGAGATTCTTGCCATTCCTTTAGAAACCATCCAGGAAAACATTAACGTTTTCCCCGGGGATTTCAAAAAGCATCAGAACAAAAATATTATTCACTGGAGAGAAAAGGCCCTGCCCCTGGTTGACCTGGGGAAAAAGTTGGGGTTCACCGGGCAGGATTCCCTGCCCCTGTTAGAAAAGGAAAATGCCCCGGTAGTAGTGGTGGAAGTGGGAGATAGGAAAGCTGGATTGATAGTGGATGCTTTGTTGGGACAGCAGGAAATTGTTATTAAATCCTTGGGGAAAATTTTAGAGGACGTGAGAGGCATCTCCGGAGTCACGGTGCTGGCAACAGGAGAAGTAGCGTTAATTTTGGATGTTTCCGGACTCATTTAAAAAGCTTTTAATTAGCATACGGCAGGGGGCGTCTGGAAACCAAGGACATGGAAACAGGATGGGAGATTGAAGGATGATTATTCGGTTGAATATTGCTGAGTTAGCCATTCGCCGTAAGTCAGGCCTGCTGGTAACTGGAGGATTGGGCTCCTGTGTGGGGGTAGCCCTTTATGACCCTGTGAGAAAAATTGCCGGATTGACCCATATTTTTATGAACGACAGTACCCCGTACAATCTTACTTCTGAAAATTTGTTAAAGTATGCCGATACGGCCCTCCCTTTGATGCTGGATAAAATGCTTCGGGAGGGAGCGCTTCGGGAAGAGTTGGTTGCCAAAATCGCAGGAGGCAGCCAGTTTTTTGATTATAACCGGATCGGCAGAGAATTCGACTTAAGTGTGGGGGGGAAAAACATCCTGGCAGTAAAAAAAGCCTTGAAAACGTTGGGAATACCGCTAAAAGGGGAAGACGTGGGGGGAAATATCAGCCGGACCATGAAGCTGTACGTGGATTCAGGAAAGGTAGAAGTTATTTCATTGTCCAAAGGCTATAAAAAAGTGTTTTGATTAGCTCAGGGGGTATTTTGGTGGATTATGATTTTTTTAAGAGGAAGTTTGCCTGGTTAACCGGTTTTGATTTGGACTCCTATAAGGATAAGCAGATGGAAAGGCGCATTCAGCAGTTTATAAGACGTATGGAGATTGATAGTTATGATAGCTATTATAAACTTTTGGAGAGCAGTGACCAGGAGAAGATTCGGTTTTTGAACTTTTTAACCATCAATCAAACCAGTTTTTTTCGGGATCTGCTGGTTTTCAAGAACATAAAGAACAATGTGCTTCCGGAAATTTTAGATAGGAAGAAGGCCCGGATTAAAATCTGGAGTGCAGGCTGTTCCAATGGTGCAGAGACCTATTCCCTCTCCATTTTGATGTTTGAGCTGATAGGTAACGGAACCCAACCGTATCGCTATTGTATTGTGGCGACAGATATTGACTCCCAGGTTCTGAAGCAGGCTGAATTGGGATTGTTTCCGGTAAACCTGCTGGATAATGTTTCAAAGAAATCCCGGGAAAAGTATTTTTTTCCGGTGGGAGATAAGCTGCAGATAAAGCCGGAAATAAAAAAAAGGGTCATATTTAGGCAGCATGATCTTCTTAAAGATGAATATGAAGATAATTGTGATTTAATTCTCTGCCGCAATGTGTTCATCTATTTTAAGCCTGAGACCCAGCAAAAATTGCTGGCCAAATTTATGGAGGCCTTAAATCCCCGGGGCTATTTTATTACCGGCAGTTCAGAATATGTAAGCAGCTATCATCAGTGGGGCCTTGAAAAGAAACACATGGCCATCTATCAAAAGGTGAAGTAAACTTTTGTGCCCTTTTGCAGGAAAGAGGTGCCTGATGTCGAAAGAGATAAGGGGGATTACGCCTTAAATTATTGTGAGGAGGATGAGTAATGGGTAAGGTGAATCAGCTGTCTGTATTTTTAGAAAATAAATCCGGCCGACTGGCCAGAGTAACCAAGGTGTTAGGGGAAAACGACATCAATATCAGGGCCCTGTCCATCGCGGATACCACAGACTTTGGCATTCTGCGCATCATTGTGAATCAGCCCAAGGAGGCCTATAACATTCTAAAGTCTGAGGGCTTTGTAGTTACGGAAACCGATGTGATTGCCGTCTGCATCCCGGACAGGCCCGGAGGGTTAGGCCAGGTATTGGCGGTTTTAGAGCAGGAGCAAATTAACATTGAGTATTTATATGCCTTTGTGGGGAACACCAACACCAAGAATGCCCTGGTAATTTTCCGGGTAGAGGATTGTGATAAGGCTGTTGATGTTTTAAAAACCCATGGAGTTCAGGTGGTCAGCGGGGATAAAGTTTATACTATGTAGCCTCTGTCTTATACTTGTCAGGGATGAAGCTTAACTTGAAGATAAAGATTAGTTTTAGTATAGATAGGAGTGATTGGCTTTGATTTGGGATAGGAAAAACGAATGCATGGACCGGGAACAGATGCGTAATTTACAGAGTGAAAGACTGGTTAGTGTAATTCAGAGAGTATATGATAAGGTTCCTTTTTACCGCCAGCTTTTTCAGCAGGAGGAAATCGAACCGGGAGATATAAAGGGAGTGGAGGATTTATCTAAACTCCCCTTCACCACCAAGGATGCCCTGAGGGATAACTACCCCTTCGGGCTTTTTGCAGAGCCCATGAATAAGATTGTCCGGGTTCATGCCTCCTCCGGTACCACGGGGAAGCCTATTGTGGTAGGCTACACCAAAAAAGACCTGGATACTTGGGCGGAGTTGATTGCCCGGATTGTATCCCAGGCAGGGGTTACCGAAGATGATGTGGTTCAAATTTGTTTTGGGTACGGCTTGTTTACCGGGGGATTCGGCCTGCACTACGGTTTAGAAAAGTTGGGGACAACCATTATTCCCGCCTCGGTGGGGAATACCCGGCGGCAGATTATGCTCATGGAAGATTTTGGGACCACCGCACTGGTTTCCACCCCCTCCTATGCCCTGTACATGGCGGAGGTAGTCCATGAATTGGGTATAGATTTAGGCAAACTGAAGCTCAGGCTGGGCCTTTTCGGGGCCGAGCCCTGGTCGGAAAGTATGCGGGAACAGATCCAGTCCAAGTGGGGGATTACTGCCACGGACAACTACGGTTTAAGTGAAATTATTGGCCCCGGGGTATCCGGGGAGTGCCTGGAGTTTAAAGGGCTTCATATATCTGAGGACCATTTCATACCGGAAATTATAGACTCAGAAACCGGGGAACCCCTGGGGTTTGGAGAAACGGGAGAGCTGGTGTTTACCACTCTGACCAAGGAAGGATTTCCGGTAATCCGCTACCGCACCAAGGATATTTCCATTCTGTGGGATGACCCCTGCGCCTGCGGCCGCACCACGGCCCGCATGAAGAAGGTTACCGGCAGGACTGATGATATGCTGATTATCAGGGGAGTGAATGTGTTTCCCTCCCAGATTGAAAGCGTGTTAATGGAAATTAAGGGGTTGGCACCCATCTATCAAATTATTGTGGACCGTAAGGGCCACCTGGATAACATGGAGGTGCAGGTGGAACTGGAAAAAGACATGTTCACCGGCAGTTTCCGGGATTTGGAGGCCATGGAAAATAAAATTAGAGGCAAATTAAACTCGGTGCTTTCCATAGACGTCAGGGTTAAGCTGGTGGAGCCCAAGTCCATTGAGCGCAGTGAGGGCAAAGCCAAGAGAGTTATAGATAAAAGAAATCTATAGAGGACGGGGGAAAGGGATGAAAAAAACACTGCTGACAGGAAATGAAGCTATTGCCCGGGGAGCTTATGAGCATGGAGTAAAAGTGGCGGCTGCTTACCCGGGGACGCCCAGCACAGAGATTTTGGAGAATATTATAAAATATGAGGAAATATATGCGCAGTGGTCTCCCAATGAGAAGGTGGCCCTGGAGGTGGGAATCGGTTCCTCCCTGGCCGGGGCCCGGACCCTGGTGGCCATGAAGCATGTAGGGGTTAACGTGGCGGCGGATCCGCTGATGACCTTTGCCTATACCGGGGTGAACGGTGGACTGGTGCTGATTTCAGCGGACGATCCCGGGATGCACAGCTCTCAAAATGAACAGGACAATCGTCGATTTGCTAAATTTGCCAAGGTGCCCCTGCTGGAGCCCAGTGACAGCCAGGAGGCCAAGGATTTCATAGGAGCAGGCCTGGAAATAAGCGAACAATTTGACGTGCCGGTTATGGTCAGGACTACTACCCGGATTGCTCACTCCATGAGTGAAGTAACCCTGGGGGAACGGGAAAAAGATCAGATGAAACCCTGGGGGAGGTCTCCCCAGAAGTACGTAATGATCCCTGCCTATGCCCGGCTCAGGCACCAGCTGCTGGAAGAAAAACTGGTGGATCTGCAGAAATACAGCCAGGAAAGCCCTTTGAACCGCATTGAATGGGGGGACCGGGAAATCGGTGTAATCACGTCGGGGATTTGTTATCAGTATGTTAAGGAGGCGCTGCCTCAAGCTTCCTGCCTGAAGCTGGGAATGTCTTACCCCTTCCCGGAAACACTGGTTCGGGAGTTTGCTGCGGGAGTCAAGAAGCTTTATGTGGTAGAAGAACTGGAACCCTTTTTAGAGGAAGAGGTGAAGTTCCTGGGCCTTGAGGTTACAGGGAAAGAGATCTTCCCCCTCACCGGGGAAATAAATGTCTCCATGATTATGGAGGGGATCGGAGGGAAGGGTAAACCTAGCCCTCTGAAGCTTTCGGACTATAAGCCTGAGGAAATTCCCCTGCGGCCTCCGGTGATGTGTGCCGGCTGCCCTCACCGGGGAGTGTTTTATACTCTGAAGAAGTTGGATTTAATTGTAACCGGGGATATCGGCTGTTATACCCTGGGATGCCTTCCCCCGCTGGAGGCTATGGACGCCTGTATCTGTATGGGGGCCAGCATCGGAGCGGCCCTGGGTATGGAAAAAGCGGATCCTGCGTTGAAGGGGAAAGTGGTGGCGGTCATCGGAGATTCTACCTTTTTCCATTCCGGATTGACCGGTACGCTGGATATCGCTTACAACCTGGGCTCTTCCACGGTTATTATCCTGGATAACCGCACCACCGCCATGACCGGACATCAGGAACACCCGGGTACCGGACGCACCTTAATGAAAGAACCTTCAGCCTCTGCAGACCTGGAGGCTATTGTCAAGGCTCTGGGAATTGAAAGAGTAGTGGTGGCCGACCCCCTGGACCTGGAGGAAGTGGAAAAGGTCATTTCCGCCGAGGTTGCTGCGCCGGAGTCTTCGGTGATTATATTTAGAAGCCCCTGTGCCCTGATGGTTAAGGAAAAAGGCGCTCCTGCCAGGGTGGATGTGGAGGAGTGTGGATACTGCACTGACTGTATTGGCCTGGGCTGTCCCGCCATGGTAAATGATACCCGGGAGGGGGAAGTCAGGGTGACCGCCGGCCTCTGCAGCGGCTGCGGCCTCTGCATACAGGTGTGCGATTTTGATGCCATCCATAAGGAAGGTGAAACCGGTGAATAATAACATTAATTTACTGCTGGCAGGGGTTGGCGGCCAGGGGACCATATTGGCCAGCCGGATTATTGCTTACGCAGCCCAGTGCAGTGGTTTAGAGGTAAAGCTTTCGGAAATTCACGGAATGGCCCAAAGAGGGGGCAGCGTAGTTACCCACCTGCGCATGGGACAGGAGATTTATTCTCCTCTGATTGAGGTGGGCACCGCGGATATCATCATGGCTACAGAGCAGTTGGAAGCCTGGCGCTGGCTTCCCTACTTGAAAGAAGGAGGAACGGTGATTGTGAACGCCCAGGTTATCTCTCCTGTCCCGGTGATATTGGGCCTTAAAGAGTACCCCTCGGGGATTCTGGAAAGGCTGAAGGAGAATGTTCCCCAGACCTTTACTCTGGATGCCCTGAAAATGGCCCGGGAAGCGGGAAACGAAAAGGCGGCCAATGTGGTGCTGTTGGGCCTACTGGCCAGCCAAATGAAATTTGACAGTGCCTGCTGGGAGGAGGCCCTGAAGGTAGTGCTGCCGGCCAAAATCCTGGAGCCCAACCTGAAGGCCTTTCAAATGGGCTTCCAGTCCCAGGCATAACAAGAAGACAAGTGAGACAAGGGGACGGTTCTTCTGTCTTATTTTCGGATAAGATTGTTCGATGTATGAGGGCTTGCCCTGCGGAGCGTCAATGTAAATGTTAAGAAAAAAAAAAAATTAATAAATGACTGTTTATGCAGCCGGTTCGCCGGCTGTTTTCCATTATCAGGCAGGGAAATTCACTCCCTGAAGAGAAGTAATAATAATTACTTTTGGAAAAATTATGTTTAAAATATTTTAAGAAGGGTAATGATAAAAAAAATGCCCTTCTTTAAGGTATAATGTTAAGTGAGTTTTTTGATTCCTTTATTTTTTTTCGTAAGTTTACTATAGTTCAGAGCGCAAGGCTGCTATTCAAAGGAGGTTTTAGTTTTGTTGAACGGATTTATGGGCATTGATGTGGGTTCGGTCAGCACTAATATTGTAGTTATAGACGAAGAAGGCCAGGTATTAACCGACCTTTACGTGAGGACCCAGGGCCAGCCCATTAAAGTAGTGCAGGAAGGAATCCGGGAAATTGGGGAAAGGATTAAAAAAGAGATACAGATTAAAGGGGTGGGGACTACCGGCAGTGCCAGAACCCTTTCGGGTGTGATTGTGG
>PWJM01000137.1 GCA_003560915.1 Syntrophomonadaceae bacterium | reverse complement strand
TCCAACCTACGGGAGCCCCTTTGATATGATGAAGGATGCTGGTATAACCTATAAAAGGGCGGCCGAAAATATTGCCGGAAACTCTTCCGTAAAAGGCGCCCATTCCTCATTGATGAATTCAACGGGGCATCGATCCAATATATTAAACTCCAATTTTACCCATGTAGGGATTGGAATTGTTAACGGTTCTAAATATGGCAAAATATTTACTCAGATGTTTATCCAGAAGTGAGCATCAAATATTATGGACTATTATGTTTTGCATAAAAAAGTAACTATGATAAAAAAAGCTCCCTAAAGGAGCTTTTTACGTTAGGAAATTAAATCGGGAATACTCGAGAATTTTGCCTCCAGATGGGGGCTTTTTACTTTATACGAAGAAAAGGAAATACCTTTATTGATAATGTAATTGTTCCCACTATAATTAAAAAATACATGATTATTTTTGAAATGGTATCCAAAGATACTCCAAATAATGAAATTAAAGCAAAAGCAATAAGTAATACCAGGCCAATTAAAAATGGGGGATGTACTTTGTTTTTTCCATTTGCCCTTATTCTCTCCAGGTCTTCTCTGTATTGTATCCTTGCCCTTTCTCTAATGTATTCTTCTTGAAAGATTTTATCTTCCCAATCGTCTTTCATAATATCACCTCAAAATAAATATATGAAGTTGTCCAAGAACTTAGAAGGAAGTAATTACAATCCTTAGTAATTAAATACACTTTTATACCTTACATAAAGCTCGGCGCCATAGGAAGAATGAAAATAAGACAGCAGAACCGTCCCCTTGTCTTATTTTTCAGCAGCCAGGGTATTGGCATGTTTTTGTGGCTTTGGGTATAATAAACTAAAAAAGGATACGGAGAATTAAAATGGAAAAAGCTATGGTAAGGCAGCTGGTGCAGGACAATGACAGGTATAATGAGAAACAAATAGTAGTTAACGGGTGGATAAGAAGTAACCGTGACCAAAAATCATTTGGTTTTATTTCGTTAAATGACGGGACTCATTTTGATTCAATTCAAGTAGTTTATGAAAAGGAGTTTCTGTCAAACTTTGATGAAGTGGCAAGTTTAGGAGCAGGTGCTGCTGTAACAGTGAGGGGAATTTTTGTGCAAACGCCCCAGGCAAGACAGCCTTTTGAAATAAAAGCAGCAGAGATTATATTAGAAGGGGATTCCCCGAAAGATTATCCAATACAGCCGAAAAGGCATACCAGGGAATTCTTAAGAGAGCTGGCACATTTACGGCCAAGAACAAATCTTTTCTCGGCAGTTTTTCGAGTTCGCTCACTGCTTACCTTTGCCATTCACAAATTTTTTCAGGAAAGGGGATTTATTTACCTCCATTCCCCCATAATAACTGCTAATGATGCAGAAGGAGCAGGAGAACTATTTAGAGTGACTACGCTGGACCCTAAGAATCCCCCTATTGCAGAGGATGGACAGGTGGATTATTCTGCAGATTTTTTCGGAAAAAAAACAAACCTTACGGTTAGCGGTCAGTTAGAAGCAGAAGTGTTTGCTCTTGCCTTTAGAAATGTATATACTTTCGGCCCAACTTTTAGAGCTGAGAATTCAAATACAGCAAGGCATGCTGCAGAATTTTGGATGATAGAGCCTGAGGTGGCTTTTGCAGACTTACAAGATAACATGAGGCTTGCAGAAGAAATGATGAAATTTATGATAAGTTATATCTTGGAAAATGCAGCAGAAGAGATGGAATTCTTTAATAAATTTGTAGATAAAGGATTAAAGGAAAGGCTGCAAAATATTGTAAACGCTGAGTTTGAGCGGATAACATATACAAGAGCCATAGAAATCCTTAAAGAATCTAAGCAAAAATTTGAATATCCGGTGGAATGGGGGAAAGACCTGCAAACTGAACATGAAAGATATCTAACAGAAAAAGCTTTTAATAAACCGGTGTTTGTAACTGATTACCCCAAAGAAATTAAGGCTTTTTATATGCGGGTGAACGATGATAAAAAAACTGCCGCAGCGATGGATTTATTAGTCCCGGGAGTAGGAGAAATAATAGGGGGCAGTCAAAGAGAGGAAAGGGCAGAAGTTTTAGAAAAAAGGATGGAAGAATTTAATATTGAAAAGGAAGCTTTATGGTGGTATTTGGATTTGAGAAAATATGGTGGAGCAAAGCATGCTGGTTTTGGACTGGGTTTTGAAAGGGCAGTAATGTATATAACAGGAGTAAATAATATCAGGGATGTTATCCCATTCCCCAGAACGGTTAATACCTGCGAATTCTAAAAGGAAGCAGCACCTGGATTATTGGGTTGAAGATTCAAGATGTTTGCGGAGCAAATTTAAAGATCCCACATTATTAATTAGTGGGGTCTTTAAATTTGCACAAAAATATTTTATAAAAGCCTATTGACAAAATAACTGATGTTATATATAATAACACTAGTTATAAAATATAACTATAGTTATAGAGAATAACCTAAGTTATAAAAAATAACGTTAGTTATATAATAAATAAGAATAATTAGTAAGGGGAACACACTCTTTTAAACCTGGCATTTATTTATGTAGTATTTGCTCGGATAGGCTATTTTGTGCTTCCTCATGGATGAGGGCGAGGTGTTTTATGTCTGGGGAATAATAAAAAAGAGGAAAGACAAACGTCTAAAAAGGAACAAAAATAAAACCTGGAGGTGTGAGTTATGGCGATACTGGAGGTAAAAGACTTAAAAAAAGCTTTTGGTTCTCGACAAGCAGTTAATGGGGCCAGCTTCTCTGTCCGTGAGGGAGAAATTTTTGGGCTTCTTGGTCCAAACGGTGCCGGGAAATCAACCACTCTTTCCTTAGTCTGCGGCTTACTTAAAGCGAATGCCGGAAAAATTTTGATTGATGGATGGGATATTGCTAAAGATGGAGTGAAAGCCAAAAATTTAATTGGTATTGTCCCACAGGAGCCGGCCCTTTACCCAATGCTTTCCGCAAAGGCAAATCTTCGTTTCTGGGGGACCATTAATGGACTTAATTCTGATGAGCTGGAAAAAGCAGTCAATGATGTTCTTAAGGTGGTAGGCCTTGAAGACAGGGCTGAAGGGAAAATTAGCAAATTTTCAGGGGGCATGAAACGCAGGTTGAATATTGCCGCAGGATTAATCCATAATCCAAGATTACTTATTATGGATGAGCCTACAGTAGGGATTGACCCTCAATCTAGAAACCACATATTGGAAACCGTTAAAAATCTTAGGAATAGGGATATAACCGTAATATATACCAGTCACTACGTTGAAGAAGTGGAATATCTTTGTGACCGTGTTGCCATCATGGATAATGGTCAGATCATTTCTGAGGGTACGCTTTCGGAGCTTTTAGAGCAGGGGTCTGAGTACCAGGAACTCACCATAAAATTGAACAGCTTCTCTGAAAATATTCAAAGCTCGATACAAACACTGCCCGGAGTTGAAAAGACCTTTTCATTGGATGAAAAGTTAAAAATTATTACCTCCAATGCAGAGAAGATTTTGCCCATGGCCTTTGAAACAATTGTTGGCAATGGAGGGATTGTTTCTGAAATTAAAATTCATAAGCCCAACCTGGAAAGCTTGTTTTTAAAGCTGACCGGCAAAGCTTTAAGAAATTAAGGAAAGGGGAGATCATTATGAAAAAAACACTGGCAATTGTAATGGTAGGAATCCGTCAGATGTTAGCAGACCCCGTGTATATTATGTTTCTTATTGGGCTTCCAATTCTAATGACCTGGGTCATGAGTTTCCTTCCCGTGGAAGGGGGAATGTATGAAATGGCTACATTGGGAGTTTTGGTCATGTTTGTAGCTTTAAACATCATAACTTCAGCAGGGGGATATATACTTGAGGAAAAACAAAATGGTACCTGGAATAGAATCCTGACCAGTTCAACATCCTACTGGAATATAATGGCAGGATACTTCATCAAAATTTTCTTTATGGCCTTTATGCAGGCAACAATTCTTCTGCTTTCCAGTAAGTATCTCTTTGGGGCACCCTGGAATCAGGGTTATTTTGAAATGATTATTGTACTTATAGTCTATATTTTCGCCATGACAGGCCTGGGACTCTTTTTGGCCGGCTTTTTGAAAAGCCAGGGTCAAATTCAAGCGGTGGCCATGGCCGTGGTCATGATTGGAACCATGTTGGGGGGAGTATTTTTCCCCATAGAAAATCCATCCACAGTAATCAGAGTAATTGCTTCAATTTCCCCCCAAAGCTGGGCTGCCAATGCCCTGAAGGAGATATTAACCGTCGGAGTAAGCCTTTCTTCTCTCTTAACGCCGTTAATTTGGATGGGGGCAATGGGAATGCTCCTTTTAATCGGGGGCGTTGTAAAACTTCAGATGGAAGGATAACATTGGGTCCTAAGGATACTTATAATCAACCCCCTACCTGTCAAGGTCAAGACAGGTGGGGGGGTTGTCCCAATATTTCATAATTTTATGCAGAGAACCTTTGGATATGCTATAATATTACCTGTTAGTATTTGATAAGCTATACAGGAGCCTGAGGATTTAGAACATGTTTTTCAATATTCAGGTTTAAAAGTATGCAGCTGTTCAACAGTTGTTTTTTAAATTTCTCAAAGTTTTTCTATGAAGGGAAGTTGCAAAATTGAAGAAAAACATAAGGAATTTTTGCATTATTGCACATATTGATCACGGCAAGTCTACCCTGGCAGACCGTCTGCTGGAAAAAACAGGTACCCTTATGGAAAGGGAAATGAAGGAACAGGTTCTGGATCAAATGGATCTGGAAAGGGAACGGGGAATAACTATTAAACTCCAGGCGGTAAGGCTTGTTTATCATTCTACAAGTGGAGAGGAATATATTCTAAACTTGATAGACACTCCGGGCCACGTAGATTTTACTTACGAGGTATCCCGAAGCCTGGCTGCCTGTGAGGGAGCCCTGTTGGTGGTGGATGCCGCTCAGGGGATTGAGGCCCAGACTCTGGCTAATGCTTATTTGGCCCTGGAACATGAATTGGAAATCATACCGGTAATTAATAAGATTGACCTTCCCAATGCCGACCCCTCCAGGGTGATGAAAGAAATTCAGGACGTCCTTGGCCTGGATGACACAGAGGCCATAAAGGTATCAGCCAAGGAGGGGTTAGGAATCGAGGAAGTTTTAGAGGCCATCGTAGAGAAAATCCCAAGCCCCAAGAAGGCTGATGATTCTCCCCTTCGGGCTCTGGTTTTTGATTCTCATTACGATTCTTATCGGGGGGTAATCGCTTACATCAGGGTAAAGGAAGGGCAGGTTAAGAAAGGTCAAAAAATTAAATTTATGAATACAGGTAAAGTTTTTGAGGTAAGTGAAACAGGTATCTTCCGCCCGGTAATGACCCCTACCGATTGTCTTACCTCTGGAGAAGTAGGATTTATCGTGGCAGGGATTAAAAACGTCAACGACACCCAGGTGGGGGATACGGTTACCTCGGCCAGCAGCCCGGCATCGAAACCCCTGCCGGGATATCGGAAAGTGGTACCCATGGTTTACTGCGGCCTTTTCCCTATGGATAATGATGATTATGAAGAGCTCCGGGAGGCTTTAGAGAAACTAAATTTAAATGATGCAGCGTTGTCCTTTGAATCTGAAACATCTGCAGCCCTGGGTTTTGGTTTCCGCTGTGGCTTCTTGGGGTTGCTGCACATGGAAATCATTCAAGAGCGGTTGGAGCGGGAGTATAAATTAAACATGATAACTACAACTCCCAATGTAGTTTACCGGGTTACTAAAACAGATGGAGAAGTTCTTACCATCGAAAGTCCTTCTAAATTTCCCCAGCCCGGAGATACTGAGGTTTTGCAGGAGCCTTACGTCCGAGCAAGTATTATGGTCCCTGGAGATTATGTGGGGGGAGTAATGGAACTTTGCCAGGAGAAGAGGGGAACCTTTGAAAATATGGAGTATATGGATACAGGTAGGGTTCTGCTAACATATACCCTGCCATTGGCTGAAATCATCTTTGATTTTTTTAACCTTCTTAAGTCCAGAACGAGAGGATATGCTTCTCTAGATTATGAACCGATTGGCTATCAGGAGAGTAAACTTGTAAAAGTAGATATTCTCGTAAACGAGGAAAAGGTTGATGCTCTATCTTTTATCGCCCACAGGGATCGGGCTTATGAGAGGGGAAAAGATCTGGTGGAGAAATTGAGAAAGATCATACCCCGTCAGCTTTTTGATGTCCCGGTACAGGCAGCCGTAGGACAGAAAATTATCAGCCGGGAGACTATCAAAGCTGTTCGGAAAAACGTTACAGACAAATGCTACGGTGGCGATATTACCCGGAAGAGGAAATTGCTGGAAAAGCAGAAGGCCGGGAAGAAGCGGATGAAACAGGTGGGAAATGTTGAAATTCCTCAGGAAGCATTTATGGCTGTTCTCAGCGTAAAAGATTAGGGGCTTAGGCCCATCCAGTCACGGCTGCATAGGGGGGCGCAGGTATGCTAACTGACCTTCCCAGGAGAAATATGCGGTATAATTTTTGGATGGCAAATTATAATTATTTACAAAAGCAAGGTTACTGAACTCCCTCTTACCTTAGTGGTAAAGGAGGTTAAGCAGCAGCGGTTTTTCCTGAGTATTAAGAGAACTTAACGCTATTGTTGTCAAAACATGATATATATAGGTAGGATTGTTAGTTTATAAAAAGAAGTACTTTAATGAAATACTTTTAGAAAGCTATCAAAAAAATTAAATATTGGATAGCTTATTTTATTTTCAGTATTAAAAAAAGGAGGAGTAAGATTATGCTAAAAGATTATTTGCAAAAGATTAAGGCCGAAAAAGAAAAGCAGGAGCGTAAAGAGGCTGCGGCTAAGGTGGCTGCGGGGTTCGCCGTGGGGGCTGCAGTGGGTTTAACGACCGGGATACTTTTTGCACCAAAAGCAGGAGAAGAAACCCGAAATGAAATTAGTGAAAAAGCAGCCGATACATTAAACAAAAGTAAAGAGCAGCTTCACGAAATTAAAGAAAATATTGCGGGGAAGGTTGAAGGTGTGAGGGATACCGTGACCAGCAAAGTTGAAGAAAAGAAACAAGAAAAAGAAATTATCCAAGAAGCAGTTGCCGAGTCTATAGATGAAATCAAAGATGCAGAGAAGGAAGCGAAGAAAGAGCTGCAGGAGGCAAAAGAAAAGGTAGATAAAAAAGCAAAGTAAAAGAAGGTGAGATAAGAAAATGACGATATATTTTACGCTTCAGGAGTTAGGTATTTTCCTTGTACTGCTGGTGGTGTTTGTAGCCGGGATTTATGCTATTATCACGTTAAGCAACATCAGCAAAGTTGTGTCCGGTATAAATAAGCGTATTGTTGACAATGAGGAAAATATTCAGGATACCATTGATAACGTAACGAGCTCCATGAAGAACATTAATGAGATCAGCAGTTCGCTATATATG
>PWJM01000011.1 GCA_003560915.1 Syntrophomonadaceae bacterium | reverse complement strand
GTCTTTCCCAAAAATCCTGATCATCCCCTCCAAGCCATAACCACCCCGGTCGTATATGGCATCGGGAACAAAGCCCATTTCTTTTAGTACATAATCGGTTCCCCACTCAATATTTTTATTTTGTGGGTCATAAGCAAATTTCGGTGGTTCCTCTTCCCGTTTGAAGCTTTCCACAGTGAAACCGGATTTCCTTACTGCTTTTACAATCTCGGTGCTGAATCTTATATTCATAGCCGAACGCCAAAAAAATTTATTATATAGAACGGCCAGAATCACCCTGGACATCCAGCGGGAACAATTAAATTGCGGTTCTGAAAGGGTGGTAATAGTACCGGAATGTTTAATGATTCTACCGGGAAACGCTGCAACTTCAGTGCTGCCGGAAGCTTTAGGAAGGGACATCACCAAATTAGTATTTACCTCCGGAATTAAGGCTGCCATGGGAGCTTTTTTTAAAATCAGAAAACCCTGCTTTAAATTCTCCAGGATTCTTGTTTTTTCCCTTTCATTGAATATTTCTGCCAGGGGCTGTACCGGCCCGTACCCCAGGCCTGGTTTATAAGAGTATTTTATTGCCATAGTGATAAATTCTTTACTTTTTCCCACTGATTCTAAGACATTGTATCCCAGTGCCAGGTAGGAGGCCAAAGCTGCGGAAAAGGTGCAGCCGGTTCCGTGGGTATTTCTGGTGTAAATTAGTGGTGCCTCAAAGTAATAATACTCTTGTCCATCAAAAAGTACGTCTATGGCTTTATCCTGATTACGAAGATGCCCTCCTTTGACAATCACGTATTTTGACCCGTGCTCCCGGATGATTTCCGCAGCTTTTTTAACTTCCTCCATAGTATTGATTTTCATGTCTGCCAAAATCTCAGCTTCATCAATATTGGGAGTTACAATCAGGGAGAGGGGCAGAAGATTTTCTTTCAATGTTTTAACTGCCTGGGATTTCAGAAGGGGATCTCCGCTTTGGGCCACCATGACAGGATCCACAACAAGGTTTTTTAGGTTATATTTCTTAACTAGTTTTGATACTGATTGAATTATTTCGTTGTTGGCCAGCATCCCGGTTTTTAATGCGGAAACTTCAAAATCTTTTAAAACCGCATTCATCTGGGCTTCTACAAAATTTTCTTCTATTTCTTGAATACCGTGAACTCCCAGGCTGTTTTGGGCAGTCAATGCAGTTATCACAGAAAGGCCGTGCAAACCTAAGGCAGCAAAAGTTTTAAGGTCTGCCTGAATTCCTGCACCGCCCCCGGAATCTGAACCGGCGATGGTCAGTGCTTTTTTCACATTTTCCCTCCTAATATACATAATTAACTAAAGATAAAGTAAGGCTATTAATGTTACAGCTATATTTATATATATATTAGTTTACATGATATTTAAAAAACAAGAAACAAAAAATATCTTATAAAAAATAAATTTTATCTTCTTTTTTGTAAATAATAAAAAAAATAAAAAAATTCAATAGAATAACTTGTGGAAGACCTTGGTATGTGGTATTGTAAACGTAACAATTAAAAAGTGAAGATTGCTGTTCTCATCCAGTTGTTTAAAACAAGAGGGTGGAAGGGCTTAAGATTCCACTTTTTAATGAATAAAATTTTTAAGGAGGCCCAAGAGTTGGAAGAAGGAAAAGTAAAATGGTTTAGCACAGAAAAAGGTTATGGATTTATTGAGCGGGAGCAGGGTGGCGATGTATTTGTCCATTTTTCTGCCATTGAAGGCGATGGTTTTAAAACCCTGGAAGAAGGACAGAGAGTAAGTTTTGAGGTTGTTGAAGGCAGCCGTGGACCCCAGGCAGCCAATGTGACCATTCTCTAAATATTTGTAAAGCAGAGAAAAAAGCATTTCCCATAATTACGGGGAATGCTTTTTTCATATGGTGTATTATTTATGTTTACTTTCAATAATTCTGAAGTGGAAAGACGCCGAAACTTATTAAAATACCTGAAATCCAAACTATCTCCTTCAAACAAATAAAAGGAAATGAAAAGCAAGCAGTAGAATATATAAATCAGGAGGATATAATGATGAAGCAAATCCCTTTGTTTGCTCTGGATGTGGGGACAAGAAAAGTAATCGGGCTCCTGGTTGTATACACTCCCAAGGGTTTTAAAATAAATAATGTGGTAATGGAAGAACACCAGAGCCGATCCATGATTGATGGTCAAATCCAGGATATTCCCCAGGTGGCGGAAGTGGTGGAGAGAGTCAAGACTACCCTGGAAAAAAGGTCCGGACTGAAACTCACCTCTGCAGCAGTAGCCGCGGCGGGAAGGGCCCTGGTTACGGAAAGGCAAAAAGTAGAACAGGAAATGGACTCCACACGGAAAATTCAGGAGGAAGATATATTAGCTCTGGAGTTTTCAGCTGTACAGACTATAAATGCTTTTCTAAATACAAAAAATAGAGAGCACTCCAAAAGATTTATCGATCAGTACCACTGTGTCGGATACAGTGTAATACGTTATTTACTGGATGGAGTGAACATCAGCAGCCTGGTGGGACAGCGGGGGTACAAGGCCGGGGTGGAGATTATTGCCACGTTTCTCCCTAGAATTATTGTGGATTCGCTTTTGGCCGTTTTGGAAAGAAGCCAATTAGAAATGCTGAGCCTGACTCTAGAGCCCATTGCCGCATTGAACCTGGTTGTTCCCAAAGATATGAGAGGTTTAAACCTGGCGCTGGTGGATATAGGTGCTGGAACATCGGACATCGCTTTGACCAGTGGGGGTAGTGTTCACGCTTATGCCATGGTACCTCTGGCGGGGGATGAAGTAACCGAAGTTGTTTGTGACCATTTTTTGCTAGATTTTATGGAGGGGGAAAGGGTAAAGAGGCGTTTAACACAGGATGATAAAATTACTACGGTAAATATTTTGGAGCAGAAAACGGTCATTCAATCCCAGGATATTCTAGATATTATTAAACCTGTGGTGGAACACATTGCCGAAAAAATCGGCCAGGAAATAGTCAGCCTGAACGGAAAATCTCCCCAGGCGGTTTTTTGTGTGGGAGGAGGGAGTTTAACTCCCGGTATAACCCAATTGATTGCGGAAAAGCTGGATATCCCCTCTCAGAACGTAACCGTAAAAGGATATGAGCTGACGAAAATAATTCCCCGAAGAAAAGTTAAATTTTTCGGGCCGGAGCTGGTTACCCCTATAGGAATTGCCGCCTCTGCCAAGGCTAAAGAGGCCATTAAATTTATCAAAGTCAAATTTAATGACCGTTGGCTGCAGGTAATGGATTTGAAAAAAGGCGTGGTGCTGGATGCACTGCTTTCGGCAGGGATAAGGCCTCAGGATATTTATGCAAAACCGGGGTTTGGTATAACGGTTGAATTGAACGGGACGGTGAAACCTATAAAAGGAAAATGGGGAACCATGGCTGAGATTCTGGTTAACAGTCAAGAGGCGGGACTGGATACACCTGTGAAAAATGATGATGAGATTACCTTTATTCCTGGAGGAAAAGGAAAGGATGCTGTCAGTGTTGTGGGAGATCTGGTAGAGCCTCTGCCTCCAAAGAGGATTTTTTTCCAAGAGGAGGAAACCGTGATTCCACCCTTATTAATCATAAATGGACAGCCGGCCTCCCTGGATGACCCGGTCCGGGACCGTGCAAAAATAATATATCGGGAAAGAAAGAGCCTGGGGGAGGTTATGGAGTACCTGGGAATCTCAAAGAAAGTTAAAAAGGAAGTCCTTACCTTTACCCTGAACGGTCAGTTAAAGAATTTAGAGGTAAGCCCTTTTCATCTTTTGGTAAACGAAAGACAGGGACATCCAGAGGATATTGTCAGGGAAGGGGATACCCTGCAGATGATAAAAAATATGGATTCTATAAAAATAGAAGATATATTGGATTTGAAAGAGCAAAAGAGTAAAATTAGTTTTAATTTTAGAGAAGTGGAGATTCCCTTGAGCACGGTTTCCATTTTTGTAAACGGTGAACCGGTGGCCCAAAATTATAGGATACAAGAAGAGGATCAGATCACAACGGTTTTGAAAGATCGGGAGATGTACCTGGCTAACGTCTTAAGCTTTGTTAACTTTGCCATCACTCCTCCCCAGGGGAAAAGAAAACTGATCATGAAGGTAAACGGAGTAGAAGCCAGTTTTACCACATCGGTTCAAGAAGGAGACAGTGTACAGGTTGAGTGGTTTTGAGAAAATAATTAGCCGCCGTGAATCTGGCGGCTAATTATTTTAGAGCTGAATGTTTGCATACTGTTGTTGTGCCCTGGTGATTTCTGACATATCCGCGTTTTGCACTTGATACCAGCCTTTTTGATTCATGGTATCAAACATTTGTTTTTGGCAGGTGTACATATCCTGCAGAACACTTATGTAGTCATTTCTCAGCTTCTCGTTTTGTGCTTCAGTAATATAAGTGTTAATGCTGCTGCACAATAACTTGTAGTCATTTAAAATGGAATTGGCAATATCCTGATCTGTCATAGCAGGCATTTATTTTATCCTCCTTTTACTGTAAATTTTTATCTTTGATATGTTTTACTATGGTTTGGAAGTTGGTTTTGTGGCTTTGGATGAATTGTCCGCACAAGTTTTTAATTTCTGGGTCAGTGGCCATCTCTGAACACTGGGTTAATTTTTTTACCATTAACTCATCCATATTAAAATGATCCTCCAGGTGCATTAGCTCTTTACTGCTTATATGATGCATTAAAATCCCCCCTTTCTTTTGCTTTTTTTATTATTCCTTGGAGAAAATAATATATGCATCCATCATCGAAAAATAAATAAAACCCCTTCTTTCATTTAATTAACACTAAAGGGGTTTTCTTAATCTGCTGAGGATGTAAATTTACCTGGGTTTCATGTCTTTTTTTGGTGCTGTTTTTGGGGTCGGAACCTTGCATACTGTAAATATTTACAATACAATTAAGGGACAGTATAAAAGAGTTAGGAGTTGGGTTATGTCTTCATTAAATGATTACAAGGGAAAAAGGAATTTTAAAGGAACTCCGGAACCTGATGGAACCCCCCAGGAGAGTAAGAAAATAGTAGACCATTCCTCCAATATTTCCGGCCGTTTTGTAGTTCAGGAACACCATGCCCGAAGACTTCATTGGGATTTCCGGTTAGAAAAAGACGGAGTTTTAAAAAGCTGGGCGGTTCCCAAAGGAATTCCTCTGAATAAAGGGGTTAAGCGCCTGGCGGTTGAAGTGGAGGACCATCCCCTGGAATATATTCATTTTGAAGGGGAAATCCCCCGGGGTAATTATGGTGCAGGAACAGTTACTATCTGGGATCGAGGCCATTATTCTATTAAAGAAGTAACAAACAAAAAAATGGAGTTTGTTCTGCTGGGGGAAAAACTGCAGGGCGGTTATGCCTTGATTAACACCAAGGATAATCAATGGCTTATGTTGAAAACCTATGATGAGGAAGAAAAGTCATAGCAAAAGAGATAGAGGGATGATTATGAAGGAGCTTATGGTTACGGTTTTAATTGAAAATACAGTGAACAGCCCAGGGCTTTTGGCGGAACATGGGTTGTCATTTTATATACAAAAGGATGGTCAGAAATATATTTTTGATACGGGACAGGGTTTTGTCCTGAAACATAACCTGCGGCAGTTGGGGGTAGACCTGGGCAATGTATCTTCGGTGATTCTTTCCCACGGCCACTATGACCATACCGGGGGAGTAGGTGCACTTCTCCAGGTTAACCCGAAGCTCATCTTTCGGGGTCATCCCAATCTATTAAAGGAAAAATTCAAGGTGCAGGGAAAGGAATTCAAAGAAATTGGAATGCCTAAAGAATGTAAAGAAAAGCTTTCAGGGAATATAGTTTTCAACACGGATTCTATGGAGATAGAAGATGGTACCTACTTAACCGGAGAGCTGCCCCCTGGTCAGATGAAAAACCGGGAAGGAAAATTTAAAATTTGGGATGATGGATACGTAGAGGATACCTTCAGGGAAGAGCAGGCATTATATATAAAGACACCCTATGGATTGGTAGTCTTCTCAGGATGTTCTCACAATGGTATTGTGGAAACCTTACAGTACATAAAAAATAAGACCGGAGAGAAAATCCATACCGTTTTAGGGGGATTTCATTTAATTGGTTCAAATGATGAAGAAATACAAAGTACTGCAGACAAAATTGAAAAATTGGAGGTTAATTATTTGGGGCTCTGTCATTGTACAGGGGTAAAAGCATACTGCTTTTTTAAAAACAGGTTTAAGGAAAGGCTTTTCCACTGTTCTACAGGTATTAGTGTGAATCTGTTGAACCTCCTCATGACAGGCCCATGAGGCTTCTACTGAAAGGTTTCTTAATGTTTTATAAAAAAAGGAGGGGCATTACCCCCTTTTAAGCATTGTGTTGCTGTTCATCATATCTCCAACCATTTTACCTAACAGAAACCCAGCCAGGGGTAATGCAATCAAAACGGACCAGTTTTTATTACGTCGTTTATCCATACTGATAAACATAATTGTTCCCCTCCTTTACATTATTATTTTTTCTTAAAAATCAAAAATCATTCCTGTTAATTATTTTTTATAATTTTCTTAAAAAAAGCAGTATAATAGAAATAACCTTTTTTTTAAGGAGAGTTAATCTATAAGCGGTTGGAACACATCTTGTATTTAGGAGGTTCTTAAGAGATGGATTATTTTACAATATTGTTGATCATATTTGTCCTATTAATCGCTGTGTCCGGATTTTTAGGTGTGTCTCCCTGAGGGAAGAATTCGGCACAAGGTTCTTGTGTCATCAAACCAAAGGATAAACGTTCAAGTTTAAATGGAGAAGAACAAGAAGAAGGGCAGGATACACTTGAAGACTAACCTTTGGAGGTAGAATTGATGAGTAATTTAAAAAAAAGAATATTGGCGGTGGACGTAGGAGGAGGTACGCAGGATATACTGGTGTATGACTCCAGCGTCCCCATGGAAAACTGCTATAAAATGATTCTACCCTCACAGACTGTAGTGCTGGCCAGAAAAATAAGAAAATTCAGTGATGAGAACAAACCGATATTTCTACATGGGCACTTAATGGGTGGTGGGCCCTGTGTTCGGGCAGTCAGGAATCACTTGAATAAAGGCCTGAAGGTATATGCTGCTTCTGAAGCAGCAAAAACTATAAAAGACGATCCACAGAAGGTAAGAAGCCTGGGAGTGGAAATAGTAAACAGTGCTCCTTTAGGGGCAGAAACCCTCCACATGGGTGATATAGACTTGGGTTCTCTAAAAAATATTTTTAATTCTTTTGAAATAGAGATGCCCAAGATGTTTGCGGTTGCGGTACAGGATCACGGAGAGACACTGGAAATGAGCAACCGGCTTTTTAGATTTAAACATTGGGAGAGATTTATTAAAGCAGGGGGGCAAATCAAAAATCTTGCTTATTACAAAATTCCTTCCTATCTGACTCG
>PWJM01000053.1 GCA_003560915.1 Syntrophomonadaceae bacterium | reverse complement strand
GGTAACCAATGAGCTGGGTATGGGATTGGTTCCCGAATATCCCCTGGGCCGGATTTTTCGAGATGTGGTAGGAAAAGCAAATCAGATGATAGCCCGGGCTGCAGATGAGGTTTATTTCCTGGTCAGCGGTGTTCCTCTAAAAATAAAAGGGTAATTCCAGGAGGTTTGCTAATGGGACTGTTAATGGCAGCTTATCTTACGGATCTTCTCATAGGGGACCCCCGGTGGATTCCTCACCCGGTAGTAATTATTGGAAAATTCATAAGCTTTTTAGAAAGCAGGCTTTATAAGGAAAACGCCAACTCCCACACCATTTTTGCCCAGGGTCTTCTGTTGGTTATTTTAGTGATGGTTTTTACCCTGGTTTGTATCTTCGGGGTTCTTTATCTTTCTCGGCTGATACACCCTTATCTATATATAGCCGTATACATATGGTTTCTGGCTTCTACCCTGGCCGTTAAAGGACTGGGACAGGCAGGCCTGGGAATTTTTAAAAACTTGGAGAAGCACGATATTCATACAGCCCGAAAAAAAACCGGCGAAATTGTAGGCAGGGATACAGACAACCTTTCGGAGGAAGAAATCGCCCGGGCAGCGGTAGAAACCGTAGCGGAAAATACCGTGGACGGAGTTACTGCCCCTCTATTTTATGCCCTTATTGGCGGGCTTCCCCTGGCCATGCTGTATAAGGCTGTAAATACCATGGATTCCATGGTGGGGTATAATAATGACCATTACAAGTTTTTTGGAAGAGCTGCAGCAAAACTGGATGACCTGGTCAACTATATTCCGGCCAGGCTGACTTCATTAATCATGCTCCTGGCCTCATTTATTTTGAAATATCACTGGAAAAGGGGATGGAAGGTCCTGCTGACGGACGCCCGGAAACATCCCAGCCCTAACAGCGGTTATTCCGAAGCGGTGGCAGCGGGAGTTTTAGGGATTCAATTGGGAGGGACGAACTACTATGGGGGAATCCCCTCCAGAAGGCCGGTATTTGGGATTAAGACCCGGAAAATAGATTCTCAGGATATCCTTCATGCCGTCAGGCTTATGTACCTGACATCATTCATAACTCTGGCAGCAGGCCTGATGATAAAGTATTTAATAAACCACTAAAAAGTAGAGGAGATTCTCATGAAAGGATTTTTCATTGCCCTGCAGTTTTTGACCCGCATTCCAGTAACGGTTAAAGGAAACATAGAGGAGGAGGACCTTTTAAAATCTGTTTACTACTACCCCCTCATCGGCCTTATTATAGGTATTATCCTTTATTTCATTAACGGAGCTGTCACCGGGGTACTGCCCACCGGAGTGAAGCCTGTGGTGATCCTGGCTTCGCTGGTTATTCTATCTGGTGGACTTCACCTGGACGGTTTTATGGATACTATGGATGCCCTGGGAAGTGGTGCGGAAAAGGAGAGAGCCTTGGAAATTATGAGGGACAGCAGGGTAGGTGCTTTTGGGGTTATAGGGGTAGTTATTTTGCTGTTGTTAAAGCTTAGTTTCCTTCAGCATATTAGTACCGGTATTTTCCCCGAAATTTTGCTGGTATTGCCGGTTTTTTCTCGACTGGCCGCCGTAATTTCCATGCCCCTGGCGGATTATGCCCGGGAAGGGTATGGTCTGGGTAAAGTACTGGTGGATGGGGTAGGGTGGAAAGAAGTCTTAGTAACCACTGTTTTCAGCCTGGTTGTCGGTTTGTTTATCATCGGGGTGAAAGTATTCAGTATTTATTTTGTATTAATAATTTTCATCTGGTTGTGGAACAGTTACCTGAAAAAAAAGATCGGGGGGATCACCGGGGATACTTTGGGAGCAGCCATTGAAATGGCAGAAGTGCTAATATTAGCGGTAATGCTTGTGTAAAAAAATACAGCAAAGGATGAAGGTTATGACCAAAAGAATTCACGGTGGAGATGCAGTAAAAGTAGGGAAAAAGCTGGGGTTCAGTGAAGGGGATTTGATTGATTTCAGCGCAAATATTAACCCCCTGGGATCATCTTCTAAAGCTGTGGAGAAGATAAAAGAACATTTGTGGGAGATAATTCATTACCCTGACCCGGAATGTACTGAATTAAGGGGAGCATTAAAAAATATTTACCCTATAAAAGACGAGAACCTGATTTTTGGGAATGGAGCCAGTGAGCTTATTTTTATTTTAATGAAAGTGCTGCATCCCCGGAAAGTATTAATCCCGGCGCCCACTTTTATTGAATACCAGTTTGCGGCTCAGAGTGTAGGTAGTGAGGTTCATTTTTTGAACTTAAATATCCATGAGGATTTTTCTTTCCCAATAGAGGATCTGGAAGAAATGGATGAATCGCACGATGTACTGTTTCTATGCAATCCCAACAATCCTACAGGGACTCTTTTGAACAGAGAACAGGTGAGAGGGATTGTTGAAATTGCGGAAAAGAAAAACCTTTTTATGGTGCTGGATGAAGCTTTTATGGATTTCTTAATGCAGGAGAATGCGTATTCCTTTCTTTTTGAAAAGGAGGCTTTAAATAACGTATTTGTTTTAAGGTCAATGACCAAGTTTTTTGCCATTCCCGGACTTCGACTGGGGTGGGGGGTAGGGCCGGCAGAAATAATAAGAAAAATGCATCTGGCCAAGGATCCCTGGAATGTAAATACCCTGGCACAGGTGGCAGGAAAAGAGAGCCTGTTGGATGAACACTATATAGATAAAACCCGACAGTACATAGACAAAGAAAAGGCAGTTTTTTATCAGAAACTGTCTACTATTAAAGGGTTGAAGCCTTATCTTCCGTCGGTCAATTATATTTTCGTACAGTTGACGGGCAATAACCTTACCTCCAGAGGGCTGAGGGAGGCTCTCTCCCGAAAAGGATTTTTAATCCGGGATTGTTCTAATTATCCCAATTTGGATTCCCGTTTTATAAGGATTGCAGTTCGAAAAAGAGAAGAAAATCAAAAACTAATCCAGGCATTACAAGAAGTAATTGGGGTAACAGGTGTGTCCCCCTGAGACTAAAATGGAAACTAACCATATTTTATGGGTGAATTCCTGAGAAGAAAAGAACCTGAAAAAGATGGTGAGAGGGGTACAATCCTCCTGAAAGGTTGTGGGAATTTGTTAAAGACCTTATATCTGCTAAGACATGGTGAAACGGAGTGGAACGACCAGTGGCGTTTACAGGGGCAAAAGGATACCCCCCTTAGCCCCAAAGGGATCCTGCAGGCTGAAAAAGCAGCAAAGATTTTGAAAAATCTGGGGATTGATTTCATTTACTGCAGTGATTTAAATCGAGCGGCTAAAACTTCAGAAATTATTGCCCAGGAATTTAAGGGGCAAGTTCAAGTTTATAGAACAGAAAAACTTAGGGAAATCAGTTTTGGAGATTGGGAAGGTAAAAAATACGAGGAATTCTCCAGGGAGGAGAAAGAGTATTATCAACGCTGGCTGCAGGATCCGGTCAACTGTTTTATCCCGGGAGGGGAATCCCTGGAGGATGTGAAGAAAAGGGTGATGGAGTTTATCGCCTCTGTTCTGAAAAAGAAGGAAAAGAATATTTTGTTGGTTTCTCACGGTGGGCCTATCAAAATTATGATTTCCCAGGTGCTGAGCATGAACCTTTCCCATCTATCCTGCCTTGCTGTCTCCCCCGCTTCTTTAAGTTTGATTCAGTATTACGAAAATCAATCTTACCTGGTTCTCTTTAATGACGTGTGTCACCTGGCGGACAAAAAGTAAAATGATTCGACAGAATAATGGCAGGATTTTTCAATTTTTTCACGAATTATCATATTAATAAAAGGAAATAATAGGTTTCAGCCTCTTTAAAGGAGGGACATCAATGGTTTGTGAAAAGGTTGAAGAGCTGTATCCAAAAAAACCAATCAAATTTAGAGTGCGTTTTGATTATATGGGAAGGCCCAGGCCGGCCAAATTATTCTTTGGCAAAAAAAACTCAGAAAATATTGCTGAAGATATTCGGGATCAGCAGATGGCCATGTGGAGAAATATTCCCATTCAAGGAGTAAAGGTAGAAAATATTGACCTGGGAGAAATATATAGTGTCTATGATGAGGACCTGGATGAAGAAATTGCTTACGCTCCCATGGAGCTCCAGGTGAGCGCATACAATGTGGAGGATATAGTTAGATTCATTGTGAGGGATGAGTTTAGAAAAATTGAGATCCTGGAACCGGACAGCGTGGAATTGAAAAAACATCAGGTAGAAAGACTTCTCTTTAAGTTCAATGAAGAGATAAAAAATATGATTTTTTTGAAAGTAAAGAAATACAAAGAGTGAGGATGGCGGCCAAAGTGGACCGCCTATTTTTTTGTGCAGGGGCAAGAATGATTTTCCCCATATGGACATAATATAAGGTAAGAAATTAAACAATTTGGCCTTATATGGAGAAGTGGGGGATTCATTATGAAATTTGAACGATGGTTTACCAGGGTTACGGATAAGTTTGACTTCTTTTTATTTAGATCAGTTCTGGGGCTTTTGGTCCTCCTGATTGTAACCCAGGTGGTAATGAGCAATGAGAACGTTCGATACTTTTTATCTGTGGTGGACCAGAGGGAAGGGGCTTCTTTGGATGATTATGAACTGGATCGTCCGGTGGTTTCCCCAACAGACCAAACAATATCTGATGAAGAATACTATTTGCTGCTGGAGGCTGAGGCTGAGGTTGGGTTAACAGAGTTAAAGGTTATTGTAGACGAAGATAAAGTATATAATTTTGAGGATAACCAGGTAGAAATAAGGGTGCGTAAAGGGAATATGGTTGAAATCGATGGCAGCAGTTATGATTTCCCCATCAGAGTCACGGTTCGAGAGGCTTCACAGGACATAATCCCTGCCATGTCCCAGGCGATGGTAATTACTTATGGTACTGTAGAACTGCTGGGTTGGGTAATTACCGATTGAACTACTCAGATTCTTCCCCTACCTTAGCTTTGCTTAGAGGAAGAGGTCTTCTCGCTTAAATGATAAAGGACTTGCCAACGCTGCAAAAATAATGTATCATTTGTTAAAGGGATTGTAGCAATTAGGGGATGACATTGGTGAGCGTTATGGTTAGAGGCATTCGAGGAGCGACATACATCGAAAAAAATGAAGCAGATTGCATTATAAAGGAAACAAAGCTGCTGCTATTAGAAATAGTAGAAAAAAATCAGATCAAGGCAGAAGATATCTGCAGCATCTTATTTACCAGTACATCTGGACTGAATGCTTCTTTCCCAGCAATGGCTGCCAGGGAACTGGGTTGGAAGTATGTGCCCATGCTGTGTTCTGTAGAAATTGATGTTCCGGATTCTTTGCAAAATTGTGTAAGGGTACTCATGCATGTTAACACTTTCTTAAAACAGGATCAAATTAAGCATGTATATCTAAAAGAAGCAAAGAAATTGCGGGATGACTTGTAATTTTATCAACAACACTTATGGTGTTGTTTTTGCGTTTTTTTCAATAATTAGAGGAAATAGCCTTTTTTTAGAGAATTTATTTAACGGCATGGGAGTTTGGAGGTGCATTTATTGTATAATATTAATATAGCTATTGATGGCCCGGCGGGAGCGGGAAAAAGTACCGCTGCCAAGGAAATTGCTTCCAGGCTGGGTTTGAAGTATATAGATACAGGTGCCATGTACAGGGCATTAACCTGGAAGGGAATATTAAAAGGTATAAACTTTGATCAATCCCGGGAGATAGAATCCCTTACCTCAAATACCGTGATTAATGTCGAAAAGGGTGCAGGGGGCAGCAATCTTTTATATCTGGATGATATTGATGTTACCGCAGAAATCAGGGATCCGGCAGTGAATCGGAAAGTGTCCCTGGTGGCTAAAAATTCAAGAGTAAGGGATATGATGGTTTCCCAGCAGCAGGAGATCGCTTCCAATGGTGGGGTAGTCATGGATGGAAGGGATATAGGCACGAATGTTTTACCCGGGGCTGATTTTAAATTTTTTATTACAGCTTCCCTGGAGGAAAGGGCCAAAAGGCGCTATCTCGAATTAAAGGAGCAGGGTCACAGTACAAATCTGGAAGAAGTACAAAAAGATATCAGCCTGAGGGATAAAATTGACACAGAAAGAGAATTAGCCCCACTGGTGGCGGCGGAAGACGCAATTCTCATCGATACAACTCATCTCAGTGTGGAGGAAGTTATAGGGAAAATGGTAAAACATGTAAAAGCGTGTATCCAGGCTGGTTCAATTTAAATTTCGAGGTAGGGTTATGTTATATTTTCTTGTAAAATCTGGTTTCACCATAATATTAAAAATATTTTTTCGAATTCAGATAGTCGGGGCTGAAAACATTCCTGATAAAGGCCCTGTAATTATTTGTTCTAATCATATCAGCTGGTGGGATCCGCCCTTGATGGCGGTCATAAATCCCAGGCCCAGTACATATATGGCAAAAGAGGAGCTGTTTGAAAATTTTATTTTTAAAAGAATTATGTATGCCCTGGGTGGGTTCCCTGTTAGAAGGGGAGTAGCTGATAGAAAGGCGATTAAGACGGCATTAAATAATCTTCACCAGGGGAAAGTCCTTACACTGTTTCCGGAGGGGACACGCAGTAAGACCGGTAAACTCTTAAAACCTCTTCCCGGTGCAGGATATATCGCCTTAAAGAGTAAGGCACCCGTTGTCCCGGTGGCCATTAAGGGGTCATTTAAGCTCTTTAAGAAAACAACAGTAAGAATTGGCCGTCCTTTTTATGCAGAGGATATTAAAATCGATGAAAAAGGAAAAACTATAGATCAGGTAAGCAGCAGCATAATGCAGGCCATTGCTGACATGCTGTAGAGATATTTATAATAACAGGCCTACCAGGAGAGATGGCATTTGAAAATCAGGTTTGCCGAGCACGCAGGTTTTTGTACCGGGGTAGAAAGAGCCCTTAACAAAACTTTTGAAACAGCAGATCAGGGTCATAAACTTTTTACTCTGGGACCGCTGGTCCACAACCAACAGGTGGTGGATGAGCTCCAAAAGAGGGGTATTAAATATGTAAATGAGCTGGATGAAATTGAAGAGGGCGTAGTAATCTTTAGAAGTCATGGAGTTCCGCCTGAAATTGTAGAGGAGGCGGAGAGGAAAAAATTAAAAATCATTGACGCTACCTGTCCCTTTGTGAAAAAGGTACAAAACAAAGTATCCCGGTTAACTCAAGAGGGTTATAAAATTATTATCGTGGGTGACCCTGAACACCCGGAGGTGAAAGGGCTGGTTGGCTGGTCCCGGGGACAGGCAGTGGTGGTAGATGATATCCAAAAAGTAAAGAAAGAATGCCAGGACAAAGAAATAGCGGTAGTTTCTCAAACTACACTGGCAGAAGAATATTTTGACCGGGTAGTGAAAGAAATTAAAAAATTTCATCCCGGGGCACAAATCCATAAGACCATATGTAAAGCAACGGATTTAAGGCAAAAAGCGGCTGCGGAACTGGCGAAAAAAGTAAATCTTATCATTGTAATTGGCGGGTACAACAGCTCTAACACCAGGAAGCTGGCCGCCGTATGTGAAAAGACCGGTACACCAACCTACCATATTGAAAAAGCAGGGGATTTAAAAAAGGGATGGTTGGACAATATAAATGTTGTGGGTGTGACTGCCGGTGCTTCCACACCCATCTGGAGTCTAAAGGAGGTATACAGTAAAATGTCAGAATTTATGAATGACAACAGTGAAGAAAAAGAAGTTCTTGAGGAAGAAAACCTGAATGAAGATAAGATAGAAGGAGAGGCAGAGGAAGAAGTGAGTGAAGAAAAGCAGGAAATAAACAGCACCCAAGAAGAACCGGAAGAAACTGAAGAAAAGATTGAAACGGAAGAAGCCCCTGAAGTACAACAAGAAGCTGAGGAAGGGGAAGAGGCCGTTGAGGATTCGCAGGAGGAGCCCCAGGAAATAGCAGCCCAGGAGACAGAAAAGTCTGAGGATATGCTTACCTCCGAAGAATATACCAGCAGTATACCCAAAAAGGGCAGTGTAATCAAAGGAAAAATAATTCAGGTAACCGAAAGTGAAATGTATGTTGACCTGAATTTGAAAAACGACGGGGTTGTTCCTAGAACTGAAGTAAACCTCAAGGAGGGGGAATCTTTACAAGACCAGTTTCAGGTGGGAGATGAGCTGGACCTTTATGTACTTAAAGTGCCCTCTGCCGATGAAGAACGGGTAATTTTATCTAAAAAACGATACGACCGTGAAAAGCTGTGGAATGATTTGGAGAACGCCTTTGAAACTGGTGAGCAGATGACGGCCGTAGTTTCTGAAGTGGTAAAGGGAGGCCTGATCCTGGATTTGGGCATAAGGGCATTTTTGCCGGCTTCACTGGTAGATTTAAGATACGTCCCCGACCTTCAGCAGTTTGTAGGGGAAGAAATGAAGATCAATGTTATTGAGCTTAACCGTTCAAAGAACAAAGTGGTTGTTTCCCGTAAAAAGGTCCTGGAGGAAGAACAGCAGGAGATAAAAAAAGAAACTTTGGCCAACATTGACCAGGGTGAAGTAATTCAAGGGGAAGTAAGAAGATTAACAGATTTTGGGGCCTTTGTTGATATTGGCGGTATTGACGGGTTGGTCCATATCTCGGAGATTTCCTGGCAGAGAATAGATCATCCCTCGGCTGAACTAGAAGTGGGAGAGTCAGTGGATGTAAAAGTTCTTTCCATTAATCCTGAAGAGGAAAGAATTTCACTCAGCATAAAGCAGGCCAGGCCAGATCCTTGGAGTGTGGTGAATAAGAACTTTAATAAGGGCGAGCTGGTTACCGGAGCTATAAAATGTGTTGTAGATTTTGGAGTTTTTGTAGAGATTATGCCCGGGGTTGAGGGGTTAGTCCATATTTCACAGCTGGCGGATGAACATGTAACCCATCCCAGTGAACTGGTTAGTGAAGGACAGGAAATTACTGTTAAAATATTAGACATTAACCCCAGCGATAAGAGGATTAGTTTGAGCCTGAGGGAAGCAAATAAAGATTCAGAAGAAAAAACAAAGCCAGAAGTAGTCCATGAGAAGGTGGATGAAGATACCAGGGGCTCAGGGTTTACCATGGGAGAGGTTTTAGGAAACTTTTCTTTTGAAGACACCAATGAAGACGAAGATAAAGAAGAATAAACGGGGAGAAAAGGATGTCTAGAATTTCCCGAAAAGACGACCACTTATATTTTAGTCTGGAATTTTCCATTCATTCGGCAGACTTTAAGGATTGTGCGTTGATCCACCAAAGTATACCGGATGTTGACTTTGACAGCATTGATATAAAAACTTCTGTTGCAGGCTTATCTTTAGGCCTGCCTGTTTTTATTAACGCCATTACCGGTGGTTCCCTTCAGAGTAAAGAAATAAACTCAAAGCTGGCTTCAGCGGCCAGAAAAGCAGGAATGGCTATGGCTCTGGGTTCACAGATGGCAGCTATAGAGAACAAAGACATGGAGGATACCTTTAAAGTGGTTCGGGAAATTTATCCCGAGGGTATCTTTTTTGCTAATATCGGGGCCTATGCTAAACCGGAGGATGCAGAGGAAGCAGTGGAAATGCTTGGAGCTAATGCTCTTCAGCTTCATTTAAATGCTCCCCAGGAGTTAATCATGCCCGAGGGAGATCGAAATTTTAAGGGGCATTTGGATAATATAAAAAAAATTTGGGATAGGGTAAAGGTTCCTGTGATTGTAAAAGAAGTAGGTTTTGGTATGAGCCGGGAGACTGCCCTGAAGCTTTCAGGCATGGGTATAAAAATACTGGATGTGGGTGGCCGGGGCGGTACAAATTTCATGCAAATTGAAGCCCGGCGAAGGGAACTGCAGTTGGATTATGAACTGCTGAACTGGGGAATACCCACCCTGACCAGTTTGTTGGAAGTGTTGGATGTAGTTAAAAATAAAGGAGAAGTGATTGCCTCGGGAGGAATTAACGATGCCATGACTTTGGCCAAGTCCCTCTGCCTTGGGGCTAAGGCTGTGGGGATTGCCGGCCTCCCGGTTAAAATCATTGTACAGCAGGGGGAAAAGGAATTCTTAAAATGGCTGGAAAATCTCATGGAAAATTTAAAAATTATTATGGCCATGGTTGGGGCTTCCAATCTTGAGCAGCTGAGAGAAAAGCCAGTGGTGATTAAAGGAGAAACCGCCGCCTGGATGGACAGGCGGGGCATAGACATAAAATGGCTGGCCCGTAGATAATTAAAATAGTTTGTTAGTGGTGGCTGTGAAAATAATATAATATTTAACTTCAGAACTATCTTTGATTTTTAAAAAATCCGGATAGTTTTTTTGATCTTTTAAAACGGATAAAACCAATGATTTTGGTTACTATAGAAATAGTTTAAAGAAAATTACAAGGATGTGATATGAATGGCAGCTGGCATGGTACTTTTGGTAGTCATAGGTATTTTAATATACCTGGGATTTGCCCAGCGAATTCTAGACAAAATGAGATTGACAGACAAACAGGCACTTCTATTTATTGGGGCGATCCTGGTTGGGACATTCATTCCGGATATCCCTATTACCCAAAATGTTGGCATTAATATTGGCGGTGGCATCCTTCCTATTATTTTAATTGGTTATCTGCTGGTGAAGGCGGATACGGTCAAAGAAAAGAGAAGGGCAGTTATCGCACTTATCGTTGCCACCGTTGTGGTGTATGGAGCCACGAAAATTATTCCTACGGAACCAACCTATAATTTCGTCTTGGACCCCATGTATATCTTCGCGCTGCTGGCAGGTACTGTAGGGTACCTGGCAGGAAGGTCCCGAAGGTCTGCTTTTATTGCTGGAACAGGATCTATGATTTTAACGGACGTGGTCTCCCGAATTGAAGTTGCCCTGATCGGGGGTACAGGCACTTTAGTTATTGGGGGCGCAGGAATTTTTGATGGAATTATTATTGCCGGTTTAATTGCAGTTTCTCTGGCGGAAATCGTTGGGGAAACCAGGGAGCGGATCCAAAGGCCTGCCTCCTTCAGCAGGGAGCATGAAGGCCATGACAATCCTGAGAACCAGGAGAATCATGAAGAACACCAAAATCCAGAACACAATCCTGAACATCAGGGGGGTGAATAATATGTATAAAATATATAGAAGAATAACTTTTGCTGCAGTTGTACTGGTTATCATTGCAGTCAGTGCTTTTCAGCTCCTGGCCTGGGAGAATGCATCAGAAGAGGACATCGTTTATTCTCAAACCCAAAAGGTTCAAAGCCAGACTTTTTTTGAAATGTTGAATCTGGATGAAGCCACAGAGGGAAACTATTACACCATGGTGGATGAAGATGATAACAGGATTATGAGGACTGCCCGGCATCTCCATGTGGGGGACCGATATATTTGTGGGAAAAATAAAATGTACGAGGTTCACACAGTAATTGACTACACCGCCCATGCCCGGGAAATTGAAAGAACCCAGGCTGAAAGTTCTTTTATCCGGGAAATAATAAGTGGCATTGGGGAAAGGCTGTTTGTTTTTAATGTCCCTACCTTGTTTCAGAGGGCACAAGATCAGGAAAACCGGGTGCTGGGAATTTATCACAGCCATGGGGCGGAATCCTATGTGCCTGGCGACGGAACGGAAAGTATAGACGAAGGTGGAGGTATACTTGATGTAGGAAGGTCAATGGCAGATGCCTTGGAACAGAAGGGGATTACCGTTATTCATTCCGAAGAAACCCATGTCCCCCATGACTCCGGAGCCTATATGAGGTCCCGCAGAACTGCAGAAGAGCTGCTCCAGGAGGGGCCCGATGCCCTGTTTGATGTTCACCGGGATGCTGTACCTCCTGACGAATATCTGGGGGAGGTTGAAGGGGAAGAAAGGGTGCAGATTCAGCTGATTGTGGGCCGGCAGAACCAAAATTCCTCCAGCAACCAGCAGTTTGCGGAGGGTCTGAAAGCTTCAGCCGATGAATTATATCCTAACCTGGTCAAGGGGATATTAATGGCCCAGGGAAGCTATAACCAGGATATGAGTCCCAGTGCCATGCTTTTGGAGGTGGGGGCTCACGAAAATGAAAAGGCAGGGGCCGAGGAATCCATAGTGCTGTTTGCCGATGTGATTGACAATTATTTATATGGTACCGAACAGGGCAGAGAACAAATCGGTTTATCCCCTGACACCGGAGGAGGCCCTGGAGGCACTGCAGTGACCCGGGTGATTGGCCTGATCTTGCTGGTGGTTGCCGCAGCAGCTGCATATCTCTTCATCAGTACGGAAAACCTTGAAGAGTTAAAGGCAAAGCTTAAAGACTTCACCACAAAGGAGTTTAGGGATATAGCCGGCCGTTTTAATAAAGAAGAAGATAAAATTATGGACCGGGGAGATAATACGGAATTTGCCGAAGAAATTAGCCCTGATGTAAACAATGTAGAAGAAAATAAGGCTGATTCGGATAACTCATCAGAGAACAATTCGCCACAGGAAGAAAAAGAATCTAATGAATAAAGCCCGGCATTAAATAATTATTCCAGAGGTGAACGGAATGCCCTTCAGTTTATTCCCGATTGTTTTTGGGGTTGTGCTGGGCACACTGGCACGATATCTGATGTTAAAAAGTGACTACCGCCATTATCCCAGCTATCCTCACGGGGTAATTAATCACATTGCCTTGGGATTTATCGCATCAGTACTGGGTTCGGTGGCTGTTCCGGCGCTGATGGCCAAGGAATTTACAGCAGTAAGTTTTTTAGCCCTGGCAGCACAGCAGTTTCGGGAGGTAAGAACCATAGAAAAAGAAATGCTTTTCAATTTAGATAAATCTGAACTGGTAAAGAGAGGGCCTGATTATATAGAGGGGATTGCCAGGGTTTTTGAGTCCAGAAATTACCTGGTAATTCTTACTTCTTTAATTGTAAGTTCCGTAACGTTGTTTACCCACTGGATTTTCGGATTAGCGGCCGGTGCGCTGGCGGTCTTGGCCAGCAACCGGCTGATGTCCGGAAGAAGAGTAGGGGAGATTGCCCGGGTCAGGACAGGGGACATTCAATTTAAAGGTGCCAATATTTTTGTTGAAGATATTCACATCATGAATATTGGCGGGGATGAAACCCGAGAGATTCTTCGAAAAAGGGCAGTTGGAGTGATTATAGAACCTATTAACGATAATGAACGGGAAACCCTGGCCAATAACGGCCAGCGCATGGCCATCGCCCATGATTCCGCTTCACAGCTGGGGATCTATAAGGATGTGGATACCCCGGAGTTTAATCCGTTGGTTAGGAGAGATTTGGATACCGGTAGAATTGCTATGCTGATTGTCCCCATAGAAAAGGATCCTGAGTATTTACTAACCGCTGTAAAAGGAGTACCTGTGCTGGAAAGTGCTACGGGGAAACCTCTTAAATCCAGAGCTGGAAAACTGGCAGAAGATTAAAGGAAGGGTGAAATACAGATGCAGGTTTCCATCGAAAAATTTATTCTGGCGGCCGTTACCATGGAACGGGAAAAGGTTGCGGGAAGCATCCCTACTTTTATAGTCAGCGGACCGGAGGAACAGCAGAAAATTTCGCAGTATCTAGGAAGAATTATGGAAGGAGTCGTTCATGACCTGGAAAACGGGGTATTTATCATAGTGAAACACTAGGGGAGGATCTTCATGCGGGTGGTTTATCACAGCTATGGGGGAAGCTTTTCATCAGCCCTGGCAGCGGGAATTCATACGGGTGCGCTTTCCAGGCAGCGTCCGCCAGAGAAAAAGGATATTTTGGCTTGTTCCTTATTTCACCGGGGGACTCCCCAAAATCATGGAGTTATTCATTATGCGGGGACCGATGCAGAAGGAAACGAAATATATTTTATGGGGAGCAGGAAGGCTTTTAATATTATAGAAAATGCTCTCAGGGGAGTTTTAGAAATCGTAAGGGAGGATCCCAGAAAGCTTTATTTTGTAAATACCTTTCCCATAACCAACATGGAAATGAGAGTAGGAATATTCCTATACCACCGTAAAATCCTAACTCCGCCGGCCTTGGCCCTGCTAATAAAAGGTTCCCAAAAAGCCTATTTTGATTTTACTGCTCTTATTGATAAAGTTCAATCCGATTTGGAAAAAGGGAGATAAATGTATATAATATATCATTGTTTCGGTTCAGCTCATTCTTCAGTCATTGCTTCCGCCATTCACGTGGGAATGCTGCCCACCCATCGAATTCCAAAAACCCAGGAGATTGTTACCCTGCCCTATTATGACCAGACCCGAAGAGAAGAAATAGGAAGCCCTTTCTATGTTGGCAGGGATGAGTTGGGGATAGAAGTGTACATTTTAGGAATGGCCAATAACAAAGAGGTCCTGATTAAGTCTCTGGACAGTCTATTGAAGATTTACCATATTAAAGAAAATCAGCTGATCCTGGTAGACAGCCTTTCACAGATTAACACCATTACTCGAATCGGGGGATTTTTATCCAGGAGGCTGGGGTTAATCAAGATTGGAAGGCCCTTAACTATTAAAGGAGTACAGAAAGCGTATTATCAGTTTGTTCATCTGGTAGAGACCGTAAAGGATCAGGTTCGGGACTCCAGCATGGGGGATCCTTCCCATTCCTTTGAGTAATTTTCTTGACACAGGAGAGTTCATTGTAGGATAATGAATAAAACATGTTCTCTTTACCAAATTTACCAGAAAGGTGTATACAAGATGCAAAAACTGGGGTGGGAGATTAAAGAGGTAAAAAAGGATTCCATTGCGGAAGAGGTCGGGTTAGAAAGAGGGGATCGGGTAATCTGTGTAAATTGTCAGGAGTTCAAGGATATCCTGGACTATCGATATATTTGTGCCGATGAGGGCCTGGAGCTGAAGGCCTGTAAAAAAAACGGTGAGGAATGGGTTATTGACATTGAAAAAGATTATGATGAAGATTTAGGTATTATCTTTGAAAGCCCTACTATCGGTCCGGTAAAAAGATGCAGCAACCGCTGTGTTTTCTGTTTTATTGACCAGATGCCCAAAGGGATGCGCAGCAGCTTATATTTAAAAGATGATGACTATCGCCTTTCTTTTCTCCATGGGAATTTTGTTACCCTGACCAATCTTTCAGAAAAGGAAATAAAGAGAATCAAAGAACAGCATCTTTCCCCCCTGTATATTTCTGTACATACCACAGACCCGGGCCTGAGGGAAAAAATGATAAGATGTAAAAACGGCAGAAACATATTGGAAACTTTAAACAGGCTGACGGCCTCTGGAATAGAGATGCATGGACAGGTGGTATTGTGCCCCGGCATCAACGATGGGAAATTTCTAGACCAAACCATTAAGGATTTAGCAGGGCTCTGGCCATCGTTCAAATCTGTGGCCATTGTACCGGTTGGTATTACCCGGTACAGGGAAAAAGAGAATTCTTTAAATATTGTAACCCCCGGAGAAGCCCGGGAGATTATTGGGCAGATCAAGCGGTGGCAGGAACTATTTTTAAAAGAATGGGGCACCCATTTTGTTTTTCCGGCAGACGAGTTTTTCCTGCAGGCGGGGATGGAAATCCCACCGGATTCCTACTATGAAGATTATCCCCAGACAGAAAATGGAGTAGGCCTGATCAGGCTTCTTGTGAACAACCTGGAAAGCTGGAAAGAAAAAGACCTCCCCCCCAGGGTATCTCCTCCCCTTACTATATCTATGGTTACTGGAAAATTGGCCAAGCCGTATATTCAAAAAGTGGCCCAATTTTTTGAGCCCGTTGAAGGGCTGAGGGTAAAGGTATGGGTAATTGAAAATATTTTTTTCGGAAAGGACGTAACTGTTTCCGGCTTAATTTGTGGGAAAGACATTATTGATTCTCTATGTGGTAAAGATTTAGGGGATTTACTGTTGATTCCAGATGTAATGGTTAAAGATGGCAATGATATTTTTTTAGATGATTTTACCCGGGAGGAAATAGAAGATATACTGCAGGTTAAAACAAAGATAATTGACAGCCTGCTGGATAATGTCCAACCCGGTGACCTGTTTACAGTATAGGAGGTATAAATAATAAATGGACCCTTTGGTAGCCATAGTAGGAAGGCCTAATGTAGGAAAGTCTACCTTATTTAACCGTTTGGCCCAGACCCGTTCGGCCATTGTGGAAGAACTATCCGGTGTGACCCGGGACAGATTATACAGCAGGGCATACTGGAACGGCCGGGAATTTGTGCTTATAGATACCGGCGGGATTGTGCCGGGCACTACAGATAAAATTGAAGAAAGCATTAAAATACAGGCAGAGGCAGCTATCCAGGAATCTGATGTAATTCTGTTGGTAGTGGACGTCAGAAGTGGGGCAAACAGTATGGATATCGAAATAGCCCAGCTTTTACGTAAAACTAAAAAGCCGGTGATTTTGGTAGCCAATAAGGCTGAAACCATGGATTTGCATATCCAGGCAGGGGAATTTTATCAATTGGGCCTGGGAGAACCCATTGCCGTGTCTGCAGCCCATGGGTTGAATACGGGAGACCTGTTGGACGCTATTGTAGAAAGGATGCCGAAAAGGGAAGAGGCGGAACTTCCGGATGATGAAAGTATAATTAAAGTAGCTTTTGCCGGCAGGCCGAATGTGGGGAAATCTTCCCTGGTGAATTTCCTGTTAGGTCAAGAGAGAATGATCGTTACCGATATTCCCGGCACCACCCGGGATGCAGTGGATTCTTTTAAGGTAGTTGGCGAAGATAAATATATTTTCATCGATACAGCCGGGATAAGAAGAAAAAGCAAGGTGTTCGAATCTGTGGAATATTACAGCGTCTTAAGGGCTTTCCGGGCCATAGAAAAATCAGATATTGTAGTTATGGTCATTGATTCTGTGGAGGAGGTAACGGAGCAGGATAAAAGAATTGCTGGATACGCCCATGAAAAGGGAAAAGGGATCGTCATTGCAGTGAACAAATGGGACTTGATTGATAAAGATAATCGAACTCATAAACAGTTTTTAGAAAATATCCGCAAGGAATTAGTCTTTATAAGCTATGCTCCGGCAGTATTTGTATCTGCCTTAACCGGGCAGAGAGTGCAAAACATACTGGACTTAGTAAAAGAAGTTTCAGAAAAACGTAAGACGAGGATTTCTACGGGAATATTAAATAACTTAATTAGAGAGGCCGTGGCCGTAAGTCCGCCCCCATCATCCAAGGGTAAAATGCTGAAAATTTATTATGCTACTCAGGTGGGAGATAAACCTCCCACATTTATAATGTTTGTCAATAACCCTAAATTGGTCCACTTCTCCTATAAGAGGTATCTGGAGAACCAGTTAAGGGAAGCCTTTGACTTTACCGGAACACCCATCAGAATCTTTTTTAGAGAAAGGAAAGGCAGTTAATAAATTATTTTTTAATTCATTATTCAAGCACCTGGCAAAAAATGATATAATGTTTTAGTTGAAAGGTATTACAGGGTATAGGGATAATATAGATATTAAGAGGTTTATTGAATTAGAGGTTTTTGGGGAAGGGGTTACGTATAATGGCAGTATTTATTATTATATTTTCTTACCTGCTGGGTTCTGTTTCCTTTGGGTTTATCTTTGTAAAGCTGTTAAAGGGAGTAGACATTCGGGAATACGGCAGCGGCAGTACCGGGGCCACCAATATCATGCGAATCCTGGGGCCTGTTCCGGCGGGGGCAGTTTTTTTATTAGATGCATTAAAGGGCTTCCTTTCAGTGTATGCGGCCAGAAACCTGACCGGTAATCCTTACATAGAAATTGCCTCGGTGATAGCCGTGGTTGCAGGGCACAATTGGCCTGTATTTTTCGGTTTTAAGGGGGGACGGGGGATTGCCACCAGTCTGGGAGCTTTAGCCGGGCTTTTTCCTACAGTGACATTTTGGCTTGCAGTGATTGGTTTTTCAGTGGTGGGATTGACCAAGTATGTATCCATGGGTTCTGTAGCGGGTGCTTTTTCGCTGCCCTTTTTGATTTGGCTTCTACTGGAAGGAAATAACACTCCTTATTTAGTTTTTGGCACTTTTCTCAGTCTGCTGGCCATTATCAGGCATATTCCTAATTTGAAACGAATTAAAGAAGGTACGGAAAGCAAAATCGGCCAGAAAGTAACAATTGCTTCTACTAAGAAAAATTAACTGAACTTGAGGAATCTTTTGATTAATAGCTGATGAAAGGTTCCTGTGGCCTGCTGCATCTCAGGAATGCGACAAAAGGAGAACCATCCCCAACTGTTGCATTAGTTGATGATTGATTTACAAGGGGGTAGGAGGGGATTTTTATGGATAACCAATTTTCTGTAATAGGAGCTGGAGGTTGGGGGACAACCCTGGCCCTGGTGATGGCAAGGAAGGGGTACCGGGTTAAGCTTTGGTCCAGGACTGAAGGCCAATGCAGGCAGATGAAAGAAACAGGGATGAATGAAAAATATTTACCCGGGGTTTTTATCCCTCCGGAACTGAAAGTTACCAATGACCTTCAGGAGGCTGTGGAAGGCAGCAGCCTGGTGGTAATGGCTGTACCCTCCCATGCGTTCAGGACAGTTCTGTCCGAAGCAAAGAGATATATCTCTAAAGAAAGCATCATGGTAAGTGCTGTTAAAGGGATTGAGACGGATACGCTCTCCAGAATGTCTGATGTATTAAAAGAAGAATTAGGGCCGGAGCATGGTTCTAAAATTGCGGTAATATCGGGGCCTAACCATGCAGAGGAGATAAGCAGGGAAATCCCTTCAGCTACAGTGGTAGCCTCTCCAAAGCGAACTATAGCAGAATTTATACAAGAAGTTTTTATGTGCCCCTATTTTAGAGTTTACACCAACCCCGATATGGTGGGTGTGGAATTGGGGGGAGCGTTAAAAAATATTATTGCCCTGGCGGCCGGGGTATCCGATGGCCTGGGTTTTGGAGATAATACTAAGGCTGCGTTGATGACAAGGGGGCTTACGGAAATCAGCCGTTTGGGAATAGAACTGGGCGCTGCCCCTTTGACCTTTGCCGGCCTGGCCGGAGTGGGTGACCTGATTGTGACCTGTACCAGCAGGCACAGCAGGAACCGAAGAGCTGGAATGCTTCTGGGAGAAGGAAACAGCCTGGAACAGGTGATGGATCAGATGCAGATGGCTGTGGAGGGGGTTAAGACTACCCGGGCAGCATGCAGCTTGGCAGAAAAGCAGGGGATAGAAATGCCCATTACCAAACAGGTCTTTGAAGTGCTGTTTCAGGGTAAAAGCCCTCACCAGGGGGTTTCAGAACTGATGCTCAGGGGGAAAAAGCACGAGATGGAAGAAATAGCCGATCATATGGTTGCCGACTGGTAAAAATTAAAATAAATTTTTGTATATAAATTACACCGCTTCCGTATATGAATTAATTAAGGAAGTGGTGTATTTTTTTTATTGCATATGTAATATTCACCAATTTTTATCATATATATATAACGTTAAAAGAACTAACTCCTGATCTCCTCGAAAAAACCTAAAGGAGGGAAGAAGATTGGAGAGAGAAAAAGTAAACATTTTTCAGGATATAATTGAAAGAACTGGCGGAGACATATACCTTGGGGTGGTCGGACCTGTCAGGACCGGTAAATCGACATTCATTAAAAAATTTATGGAAATCTTAGTCCTTCCCAATATCAGTGAGAAAAACCGGGAACGGGCAAAAGACGAGCTTCCCCAGAGCAGCGGTGGTAGGACTATTATGACTACCGAGCCTAAATTTATTCCTGAAGAAGCTGTAGAAGTAACTATCAGAGAAAATATCAGCATGCGGGTAAGATTGGTTGACTGTGTTGGATATATGGTTCCAGGAGCTGTTGGTTACGATGATGAAAATGGGCCTAGAATGGTTACTACTCCCTGGTTTGATTATGATATACCCTTCGAAGAAGCGGCAGAAGTAGGCACAAGAAAGGTAATCAGCGATCATTCTACCATTGGCCTGGTGGTCACTACAGATGGTAGCATCACTGACATACCCAGGGAAAGCTACCTTGATGCCGAAGAAAGAGTCATCGAAGAACTCAAAGCCATTGATAAGCCCTTTGTAATCATTTTAAATTCCACACAGCCTGACGCAGAGGAAACCCTCACTCTTCAGGAAGAGCTTAAGGAAAAATATAATGTGCCGGTTATTACTTTGAGCTGTCTGTACCTGCAAGAAGTGGACATTGACAAAATCCTGCAGGAAGTCCTTCTTGAATTCCCCGTCAGGCAGGTAAGCATTAATCTGCCCAAGTGGGTAGAGGTATTGTACGACGACCACTGGTTGAGGGATAGTTTTAACCAGGCAATCCGGGAAAACGTGGCGGAAATAAAACGCCTCCGGGAAGTGGAAGGTCTGGTGGAGAGGCTAAAAGAATATGACTTTGTAGAATCTGCAAAATTAACTGATATGGAACTGGGAACCGGGCAGGCTTTTGTGGAAATAGAGTCTCCTGAGTCCCTCTATGACCTGATATTATCAGAAACCTGCGGAGAAGAGATTAAGGATAAGGCTGACCTGCTGCGGATTATGAGAGAGTATTCCAAGGCAAAAAGAGAATACGACAAATTAGAGGAGGCTTTGGAGGACGTAAAGGATATTGGTTACGGTATCGTACCCCCTGTCCTGGAAGAAATGGTATTGGAAGAACCGGAAATATTTAAGCAGGGCAACCGTTTTGGAGTAAGGCTAAAGGCCAGCGCACCCTCTTTACACATGATTAAAGTGGATGTTATTTCTGAATTTGCCCCCATTGTGGGCAGCGAAAAGCAGAGTGAAGACCTGGTAAACTTCTTAATGGAGGAGTACGAAGAAAATCCGGAAAAAATATGGGAATCCAACATATTTGGAAAATCCCTGCATGCCCTGGTCAAGGACGGCATCAGTTCCAAACTTTCCAACATGCCGCCTAATGCCCAGGAGAAGCTGCAGCAGACCCTCTCAAAAATTATAAACGAGGGCAGCGGTGGACTCATAGCCATAATACTTTAAAAGTTAATCAAACTTAATCATGAAGGCTTAAAAATGTAAAAATGCGTGCCGAAAACACGCATTTTTTTTTATTTTAGGTGAGTCAGGGGACGGTACTTTGACTCACTCTGACTCACCTCTCACTTTCTCCTGACTCCCTGATTTCCCAGGAGATAAAATGAATAATTTGTCGAATGAGCTCGTAATGTGCGAGTTTATTATTTTTGTTAAAAATTATTAATATTGTTTTAGTGTATCTGTCATAAAGGTAGTAAAATAGGGGAAAACAGAGGATATTTTACATGGAAGAAATCCATCTTACATGGTAAAAACTTTTCAAAAGGGGAAGGAATATTAAAAAATATGTCGAAATATGAAATTAAATACTACATAAAACCAGATAAAAAGTCGAATAATGTCGAATCCATGTATCCGGTTTTTTGCCTGAAATTTTCACCTATTTACCTATCTTTAATATTAATAAAATATTTCACGGGGAGGTGAGAAGAACTTAAAAGCTTTTGGTAAGCTGCGTTCAATAAGGTAATAAAAGAAGGAGGGAAACTGAATTGATTAATGATTATGTTTTGCCTAAGACTGTAGAAGATGCCTTGGCTGCATTAAAGCAGGGAAATGCAAAGCTGATTGCCGGCGGCACCGACCTGATGCTGGACCTTAAGTCCTGTAAGGCTGCTGCTGATACTTTGGTAGATATTAACGGAATTAAAGAATTGAAAGGTATTAAAGAATCCGATGGAAATATTATCATAGGTGCCGGAACCACTCATCAAGAGGTGGCTGAATCTTTCTTGATACAAGAAAAAGCTGTAGTTTTAGCGAAGGCTTCTGGCTCTGTAGGTTCCCTGCAAATTCGAAATACTGCCACGGTGGTGGGTAATATTGTAAATGCTCAACCGGCGGCTGATGCTGCCGTAGCCCTGGTGGCTTTGGGGGCTGAAGCTGAGATCGTTGATAAGGAAGGAACAATATATCAGCCGGTGGAAAATCTTTACGCCGGATTAGCCAAATGTAAGGTGGACAGCTCCTGTCAGATAATTACCGCGGTAAGGTTCCCTGCGCTGTTCTCTAACCAGGGCTCTGCTTATGTAAGGTTGGCTAAGAGAGGAGCCCTGGCACTTCCCATGCTTTGTGTCGCAGTGGCGGCTTCCCTCAAGGATGGCAAAATTGAATGGGTGCGTATTGTAATGGCGCCTGTGTCTACAAAACCTCTGCGTGCCTTGGAAGCAGAAGAACTTCTTAAGGACAAAGAACCTTCGGAAGAAGTAATTCTGGAAGCATCGAAAAAGGCGGCAGCCATGGCTGATCCCCGTGACAGTAAGCTCAGGGGTTCCCGGGCTTACCGTTCTTCTGTGCTGGTGAATTTGGTTAAACGAGGCATTACTGAAGCAATAAAAAATGCCAGGCAGTAATGTCAAATAGAAAAAAGGAGGGACCATGATTTGAACAAGAAAACACTGACCATGGTGGTTAACGGTAAGACCGTAGAGAAGATGGTTGAGCCAGGAGATACTTTGTTGGATGTACTTAGGGAAGAGTTAGGACTAAAAGGAGTTAAAAAAGGCTGTGGGAAAGGTGAATGTGGTGCATGTACTATCATAATGAACGGGAAAGCAGTTAATTCATGTATTGTTCCTGCCATGCAGGCTGTGGGGGCAGAAATACAAACTATTGAAGGGCTTTCCAATGGTAATGGGCTGCATCCGCTACAGCAGACTTTTATTGACTGCGGAGCCATTCAATGTGGATTCTGCACTCCCGGAATGATTATGTCCAGTAAAGCGCTTTTAGACAAAAATCTTAAACCCACCAAAGAAGAAATTAAACAGGCTCTTGCCGGCAATGTTTGCAGGTGTACAGGCTTTGTCAAGATAGAAGAAGCAGTGGAAAAAGCAGCGGAAATATTAAAAAATGGTAAGTAGGAGGGATAACGTGAAAAACTATTCTGTTGTTGGTAAAAGGCTCCCTAGATACGACGGGACACAGAAGGCTGTTGGCGCACCTTGTTTTACTTCCGACGTAAGTCTGCCAGGAATGTTGTACGCCAAAGTTTTGCGCAGTCCGTATCCACATGCTCGTATAGTAAATATTGATACCACGAAAGCTGAACAGCTGCCGGGAGTAGCGGCGGTAATCTGCCATAAGAATACCACCAGTAAATTATTTAATACTTCTGCCACCATAGTCTTTACCCTGCCGCCCCTGGTACCTGTAAAAGACCAAAGGATTTTTGATGATGTGGTGCGTTATGTGGGTGATGAAGTGGCAGCAGTTGCTGCCGAAACAGAGGAAATTGCCCAAGAGGCATTAAAGCTGATTGAAGTGGAATATGAACAGCTTCCTTCCGTATTTGACCCTAAGGAAGCGAATAAGGAGGAGGCCCCTGACCTTCAAGGCCCCCGTGAACATGGTAAAAATCTTCCCGGGGAAAAAATTCACCTGGAACTGGGGGATATACAAAAAGGTTTTGAAGATGCAGACTATATCTTTGAACATGAGTTTAAACTGCCTGTACAAAAGCAGTGCCAGATGGAAACCATGGCTGCTGTAGCCACCATTGACGCTGACGGGAAAATCACCGTGTATTCCAGCACGCAAACGGTTCACCCCAGCCGTGCTATACTTGCCGACCTGTTTGATGTTCCTTACAGCAAAGTAAGGGTATTGAGCCCCCCCTTCATCGGTGGCGGCTTTGGGGTGAGAATCGGCCTATCTGCAAAAGCAGAACCCATAGCTATAGCTTTGGCCCAGAAAGCAAAAAGACCGGTGAAAGTTGTTTATGACCGGGAAGAAGATTTTACGTCATCGGATACCAGACACAGTGGATATGTATACTTAAAGACCGGTGTTAAAAAAGATGGCACTTTTACAGCCAGAATGATGAAAGCCGTTCTTAATGCCGGTGCTTACTGCAGTTTCAGCACGGAGACCCACGGGGTATTGGGATGTATGGGGCTTTCCCTTTACAGCTGTCCTAACCAGTACTATGACGGAATTGCTGTTTATACCAATACCACCCCTTCCGGTGCTATGCGGGGGTTTGGAAGCCCTCAGGCCTCCACAGCTATTGAAGCACAGCTGGACATTATTGCCGAGGAGCTGGGAATTGACCGCAGGGAAATCAGCAAGAAGAATATGATGAAGGTTGGAGGAGAATGGGTTCTCCCCTACCAATGCCAGAGTATTGCTCTGGAGGAATGTATCGATCAGGGAGCAGCGGCCATTGGTTGGGATAAGAAAGGCACTTTTGATAATAGCGGTTCGGTGAAAAGAGGTATTGGAATGGCCTGCGGAACCCACGTGTCCAATGCCTGGCCCTTCTGCGGCGATTATTCCAACGCTTATGTTAATATACAGCAGGATGGATCGGTGCAGATTGCCGTAGGTTCCCCAGAAATGGGAACCGGGGTGCAGACGACCTTGTCCCAGATGGTGTCGGAAACACTGGGTGTAACTATGGACAAAATAGAAGTTACCATTGCTGACACCGAAAGTTCACCCTTTGAAATTGGTGCTCATGCCAGTCGGACTTGTTACGTAGTGGGCATGGCGGTGACCCAGGCGGCAGCGCAGGTTAAGAAAGAAGCGCTGGAGTTTGCTGCAAAGCTTCTGGCAGAAAGAGAAAGCTGTATTTACTGTGCACAGGACGTTCAGGACCTGGACATTGTTGACAACATGATTGTATCCAAAAGCAATCCTAATAAGAAAATTTCCCTTAGAGAAGTTACCATACAGGCACAGTTCAAGGGAGAGCAGTTCATTGGAGTGGCTAAAGTGGTGCCCCAAAACGCACCTCCCTGGCTGGCACACTTTGCGGATGTTTCAGTAGACACAGAGACCGGAAAAGTTACCGTTAATAAGCTGGTGGCTGCCCATGACGTGGGTAGAGCCATTAACCCCACTATTGTGGAGGGCCAAATTGAAGGAGGCCTGGCCCAGGGATATGGATATGCATTAACTGAAGAAATCCTTTATGATGAAAATGGCAGACAGTTAAACACAGGTTTCCACAAATACATGCTGCCCACCGCTGTTGACCTGCCCGAACTGCAGGCAATCATTGTGGAGAGTGATGAACCTACCCATCCCTTTAATGTTAAGGGCGTCGGTGAGACGGGTTTAATCGCTACGGCTGCAGCCATCATGAATGCAGTATACGATGCCATTGGAGTCCGTTTCTTTGAAATTCCAATGACCGAAGAAAAAATCTATATGGCTTTACAGGAGAGTTTAAAATCCTGTGAATAAAAGCAGGTTTTAAACTGTGATTTATATAACCTCCTTTTCTGTATCGGGACTGTTTCTCATGGAAATTCATGAGAAATAGTCCCGACACAATCTTTTTCGGGAAATAGCGTTTAAATAGAAGGGGCCAGGGTATTATTCAAGCCCGGCGACAGCATTTATATAATAGAAGATAAAGCCAGAAAACACGGTTAGAATAATAAGTTTCAGCAATCTTGCGATATTCAAACTTCTAAAGAAGAGCGAATATCCCAATTTTTCTGCTCGTTATACCCGGTGCAGTATAACCGTCAAAATATTTGGTTGAGAGGGATAACAACCCGGGATGCAGTAAAGCGTTTCCGTAAGCAGAATAGCTCAAAGGAGGGATGTACGGCATGGAAAATAAGGAAATCATTAAAGAACTATCCCGGTGTATTGAGGAAAACATTCCCACGGCTCTGGCTACTGTGGTAAAGTCTTCGGGTTCTACACCTGCCCAGGCGGGGGCAAAAATGCTCGTCTACGAAGACGGGAAATCACAGGGCACCGTGGGGGGAGGAAGCCTGGAAATGCAGGTAATCAAGGATGCCGTGGATGCCATCAATAACAGTTGTGCAGGATTTTTTAAGTATGATCTGACCGGGAAGGATGCGGCAGAACTGGGAATGGTCTGCGGAGGAAAGGTAACCGTTTTTATTGAACCGTATCTTGAGCCTCCCCACATGCTCATTATAGGAGCGGGACATATTTCTTTATACCTGGCCCGACTGGCAAAAATGATGGAATTTAAGGTGACCGTATTAGATGACAGGGAAGAATTTGCCAACCGTGAGAGGTTTCCGGATGCAAACAGAATCCTGGTGCAGGATATAGAAGAAGGTTTGGCAGGCTTTTCAATTGCCGGGAATACTTACATCGTAATTGTTACCCGGGGTCATTCACACGACGAGGCTGCCCTGGAAAAGGTAGTAGATTCCGACGCCAGGTATATAGGCATGATTGGAAGTAAGGTGAAAACCCGAAAGGTATTTGAAAACCTTGTAAATAAAGGGGTTTCTAAAGAACTGATGCAAAGAGTTTATGCTCCCATTGGATTGAACCTGGGGGGAAACAGCCCTGAAGAGATTGCCCTGAGTATTATGGCACAGGTACTGCGGGTAAAAAATATGGGCCCGGTAAAAATGGAGGGGAACATGGATGTATTCTAAAATCGTGCTGATTAAAGGGGCTGGTGATCTGGCCAGTGGAACAGCCCATCGACTTTACCAGGCGGGGATGAAGGTAGTTATGATAGAACAGGAAAAACCTACCCTGGTTCGCCGAACGGTTTCCTTTGCCCAGGCAGCCTTAGATGGTCAAATGCAGGTGGAGGGAATTACTGCCCGCAGGGTGGATAGTCCGGAAGAAACCTTGAAGTTTCTTGACAGGGGGGAAATCCCGCTGTTGATTAACCCGAAACTGAAATATCTTTCCTGGCTTCCCTTTGAAGTGTTAGTGGAGGGTACTGTCTCAAAGCGAAATACGGGAGTGACCATGAAAAGCGCCCCGGTGGTGGTTGCCCTTGGCCCCGGATATTGTGCCGGAAGAGATGTTCATGCTGTGGTGGAGACCTCCCGGGGTCACAACCTGGGAAAAGTGATTTACCGGGGAGAAGCTATTCCTAACACTGGAATACCGGGAAATATTGGTGGTTATACAGTGGAAAGACTTTTGCGGTCACCTGCGGAGGGTGTTTTTGAAACGAATTGCAGTATTGGGGACCATGTCCAGGAGGGAGACGAGGTTGCCCGGGTGGATGGGATATCCATAAAAGCCGGTATCTCCGGTATAGTAAGAGGGCTGCTGTATCCAGGCCTGACGGTTTTTCCGGGGATGAAAGTGGGAGATATCGACCCCCGGGCCCAAAGGGATTACTGTTTCACCATATCGGATAAGGCAAGGTCGGTAGCCGGGGGAGTTTTGGAAGCAGTTTTATGTCTTACCTGTGGGGTGCAGAAGAACAGGTACGCTTATGCGGCTAAAGCATTGGATTAAATGTACCTGTGTTGGATAATATACGGTTCTTTTCAAAGAGGAGGCTGGAAATGAAAAGACACCTGTTTTTGGAAGGAGACATGAGACTGGGGAAATCCCAGATAATCCGACAGGCCCTGCTGCCATATGGAGAAATGTCCGGGGGTTTCTTTGTCCAAAGAATATATGTGGGCGATCGGTACCAGGCCTTTACTTTAAACAGCCTTGAGGATAAGGAGAAGTATGTGCTGGAAAAACATGTCCAAAGTATTTCTGAGGTAGAGCCTTTTCTGTACTGTACGGGAAACCGGTGGAAAGTCCAAAAAGAAATTTTTATTAAAACAGGATTGTGTGCACTGAAGAGGGCAAAAGCTGAAGGGAAAAAGATTATTTTAATGGATGAAATTGGGGGAGTGGAGCTGGCATTTCCTGAATTTACAAATTTACTGATGAAGGTTCTTGATGGATATATTTCCTGCCTGGGGGTATTAAAAACTTCTAGAAATGCAGGAAAAATGGACCAAAAGCTGGGTAATCAAAAAGGATGCTTTGAGAGGGAAGAAGTGCTGGAAAAAATTAAAAAGCATCCAAAGGTAGAACTTCTCCTGGTTAAGGAGGAAAATCTTCAGGAGACTTTATTTAAGGTGAATTCCTTTGTAAGGGGGTGTATGAATGCCGGCGGAAAAAGTATGGTCAGAGGAGCAGATAGATAGCTATTACCAGGGAATCGAGCACAGTGAATATCCTTCAGTTCCCTGGGAAAGGATGAAACAGAAAATTCGGGGATCGGATTGTTCCACATTGATTGATATAGGGTGCGGCCCCGGGGCGTTCACCATACATACAGCCCGTAGAGGCTATGATGTACAGGCTGTGGACATCAGTAATACTAATCTAAAAGCCCTGGAAAAACGGAAGAAAGCCCTGAATTTGAGTAATATTAAAACCATTTATGGTGACTGGTTGGAGGTAGAAGTAATACCCACGGAAGTTTCCATCTGTGCTTATTGTTTCTGCGGCAGCATTGGTACTCTGGAGGGAATTAAAAAAGTTTTACAGCATACTACCCGCATGGCTTTTTTTATCGCTCCCTGGGACAGGGTGCAGAAAGACTTTTTAAGCGGGGATTTGTACCAGACTACAGGCATAGAGCCTCCGGTTTTTGAGAATCAGGACCTGCTGCCTTTGTTTGAAAATATGGGGCAGCAGGTGGAGGTAGAGTTACTGGAGTATGACTTTGGCCTGCCCCTGCGGGGGAAAAGTGAAATAAATAACTGCGCAGTTTTTTTAAGCGATAAGCTGGGTATTCCAGATGTTAAGCTGGTAAAAGATCACATTCTTAATCATCTCACCATAAAAAACGGGATGTTCTGGGTTCCAAATCCCAGAAAAAGCAATTTAATTACCTGGGAAAGGAGAGATTTACATGTTAAATAAATTATTAAGCCGGTTTACCACCTTTGATTTAATTATAATTGCCCTGCTTTCAGCCTGTGGAGTTGCTTCCAAACCTTTTGTTCGAATTCTGGCGCAGGTTTTTACCGGTTCCTTTATGTCTGCAGGTACTCTGGGAGGCGTTATTTACATGCTGTGGATTGTACTGGCCTGCAGTATTGTGAAAAAAAGAGGGACGGCCGTAATGGTAGGAGTTGTTCAATCTATTCTGGTAGTGGTATTTGATATGCTGGGCAATCGGGGGATTGCCAATCTGCTGGTTTATGTGGTGCCAACGATTACCCTGGAGATGGGAATGCTTTTATTCCCTAGATATGTCTCTTCGCTGTTCAGCGGTTTTTTGGCAGGAGCCATTGCTAACACCACAGGTTCTTTGATTGTAAATGCTCTTTTTCTGAGGGTGCCTTATATTCCCCTTATGGTATCATTAGGAGTATCCCTGATAACAGGCGGCATGGGGGGAGTAATTGGTTTCAGATTGTCTAAAGTGGTGGACCTTTTCAAAGGTGGGAAAAAACCTGAAGAAATAAGTACCTCCGGGTAAAACGGCGGATTGAAAAATGTTATAAAATATTTTTGTATGGGGGTTTTTTTCATGAAGATACTGGAGGTAAAAAATCTAGGTTTTACTTATGAAAATTATGAAAAACCAGTTTTAAATGGGGTCAGCTTCAGCCTGCAGGCGGGAGAGGTCCTGGGAATCTCGGGTTCTAACGGTAGTGGAAAGACTACCCTGTGTTACTGCCTCTGCGGAATCATCCCCCACTGTCTTTCCGGCAAAATGGATGGAAAGGTGTTTATCAAGGGTACAGACAGCGGTCAGGTTTCTCTGCACCAGCTGACTTCTGATGTTGGCATAGTTCTTCAGGACCCGGGGATTCAAATCTTAATGCCAACCGTTGAGGATGAAATCGCCTTTGGACTGGAGAACCAGAGAGTTCCCCGGGAGAAAATGAAAGAAATTGTTAATGAAACCCTGGATTTAGTGGGAATTACTCCATTGAGAGGAGAAAATCCTAACAATTTATCGGGGGGGCAGAAGCAGCTGGCAGCCCTGGCCTCAGTTCTGGCTTTAAATCCTTCCCTATTAATTTTTGATGAATCCCTTTCTATGCTGGATGAGATGGCCTCCCAGAGAATTTTATTTGTAATGAAGAAGCTGAAAGACAGGGGAAAAACCCTGGTCATTGTGGATCACACCTCCAGGGGCCGCGGGCTTTATGATAAGATATTTCTTTTAGGCAGGGCCAAACTAACAGGCACCAACAAAATGACGAAGGAAAATGAAATTACTTTATCCCCAGGTTAATGAGCAAATATATAATAATTGCGACACCCGGGGACGGTTTTCTTTTTGTCGCAAAACAGGTTTATGCTGCAGCGGGGGATGGTTCCAATTGTCGCAGAGCAGGTCAAAAATGATGTTTTCTTTCCCATGAAGCGCGCCTAAGAATAACAGAAGAAGCGGTGATGTTATGACTTATATAACCCTAAAAGATGTTACTTTTACATACCCGGGAAAAACAGTCCCGGCTGTAAAAAATGTATCCCAACATTTTAATCCGGGGGAGCAGGTGGCCATAACCGGCTTAAACGGCAGCGGCAAATCAACCCTGGCAAGGCTGATGGTGGGGCTTCTTTCCGCCCAATCTGGCATTGTTCACTTACAGGGAAAGCCTGTGAAACAGTACTCCCTGGCAGAACGGGGAAGAAAGATTGGTTTTGTATATCAAAATCCCAGCCAAATGCTTTTTAATAATACGGTATTTAATGAAGCAGCTTTTGGATTAAAGTGGAGGGGAGTTAAAAAAGAAGAGGTTATGGCGCGATGCCGGGAACTTCTGCAATATTTCAACCTGTGGCACCTGCGGGAAGAATTCCCGTTCAATCTAAGCGAAGGCCAAAAACAAATGCTGGTGCTGGCTTCTATACTGGCACTAAAGCCTGATTTTCTCATTTTGGACGAGCCTACCAAAAGTATTGATACTGAGGGGAAAAAAAAGCTTAAAGAAATACTGCTGGATATATGGAGACAGGGAACCGGGACTATTGTTATCAGCCATGACCGGGAATTTATTCAGGGGTTGAACCGAAGAAGTCTTCACATGATAGAAGGTGAGGTGAGGGAAAATGAAGGTAGACGTGAGAACTAAAATGCTGGTAGTAGTAGTGTTTTCCTTACTGGCCCTGATCTATCAGAATCCAAGGATTCTGGGGATTTTATTGGCCTTAAACCTGCTGGTATTGGCATTGTTTCGGGTAAATTTTCTCCTGCTTCGGGGGTTTAAGGGATTTGTTTTCATGTTTTCAGGTTTGATTGTTATGCAGAGTTTTTTCGTTCGAGAGGGGGAACCCCTGTGGCAGGTGGGGGAAGCAGTGCTTCTGACCACCGGGGGCATTTATTATGGAATATCTATTCTTCTTCGCTTTTTGGTGCTGGCCTGTTCAGCCCTTTTGATGGCGGGATGTGATCCCCAGGAACTGGTACTGGCCCTGGTAAAAATGCGAGTTCCGTATGAAGTGGCATTTATGATTCAATTGGGAATCCGTTTTATGCCCGTAATGTTTGAAGAGCTGCAGAATATCATTAACTCTATTCAGCTGCGGGGAGTGGACATGAGAAAAGTGTACAGGAGAAAAATCTTACGTTTTTATACCAATCTATTTTCTCCACTGATATACAGTGTCTGGCAGAAAACCGAAAAGCTTGCCATACTGCTGGAAATGCGGGGTTTCAGGAGTTCTCCTGAGCGGACATATTACCGGGATATTGTACTGACCAGAACGGATTACCTGGTCATGGGGGTTGTTTTAACGTCTGCTTTTGTTTTTGTATTTGCGGTAAGAGGATTATAACGTCTATAACTAGGTGTTTTAGGCAGGCACTGACTACCAGAAAGGAAGTTTGTCCATGCTGCTCATTGAAGCTGTCGGATTAAGTGACATGGAAAAGGTAATAGCGGTTATGGGTGCGGGGGGGAAAACTACCTTTTTATTTCAGATGGGAAGAGAATTGAAGGACGGGGGGAGTCATGTCCTTCTAACTACTACCACCCAAATGTTTATGCCCGGGGAAGTTGAAGTGGATAAAAGCATCATATTAAGCCGGGAACATAACGGTGAAAGTTCTTCGGAAAAATTCCTGACAACTTATCCGGTAAAAACAGACGAAAAATTGGTATTCCTGGCTTCCAGGCACCTGAAGGAAAATAAAGTAAAGGGGATTTCCCCTGACCTGGTTGAAAAATTAAAAGGTGCAGATATCTTTCATAGGGTTCTGGTGGAAGCGGACGGCTCCCGGAGGAAACCAATCAAAAGTTATGAATCCCATGAGCCAAATTTACCTGACTGCAGCGACCTGGTGGTGGTGATGGCCGGGGCAAATGCCCTGGGTAAACCTTTAACAGAAAAACATATTCATCGTGCCTTTCTGGCAGCTCAATACCTGGAATCTCCCCCGGGCAGTGCCGTGGGCATAGAATATTTTGCCCGGTTAATGGAACAGGGGGCTGAAAAAGCCCGGGCTCAGGCAGGGAATGCCCGTATTATCGCATTCATTAACCAGGTGGACCAGAAATCGCAAGCGCAGAAAATATTACCATTAATTCACCGGCTTTTCAAGAATAATTTTTTTGATAGAGTTATTGTGGGGTCCTGCAGAAACCCGAATTTAAATCTGGAGATATTTTGCCAGTGAGAAACAGGTGAAATCTGCACCGGGACAATAAAACCAGGGATTCTCGCCGGTATCTCTAAAGGGTGAAGGTACTGATATTTAGAAGAAGAACTGATTGGATGGAAATTATACTGCCTGTATAGGAAAAGGGAGTGCAGGTTATGATTAGTGCTGTAGTTTTAGCTGCGGGCTGTTCCAGCCGTATGGGAAAAGATAAATTGTTAGTCCCTCTGAACTCCGGAACAGTTCTTGGGCATACGATAAATAACGTCCTTATTTCCGAGATTGATGAAGTATTTGTAGTATTGGGACACAGGGCTTCAGAAAAAGAAAAATACGTAAAGAATAATTTTGAAGATTTAAAGACGGTTATTAACGAGGATTACCACCAGGGATTGTCATCATCTGTTCGCAAAGGGCTGGATGCAGTTAACTCTGACTGCCAGGCTGTCATTTTCTGCCCGGGAGACCTTCCACTGGTGAGCCCTGCGGTAGTCAGGGGATTGATTCAGTTGTTTCAAGAGCAGCAATGTCCGGTGGTTTACCCGGAATACATGGGTATCCGGGGAAACCCGGTATTGTTTAGTAAAGAAGTTTTTCCTCTATTCGAAAATTTGAGTGGGGATGAGGGGGGCAGGTCCATCATCATACACTCAGGAAAAAGGGCCTGCATACTGAAAACGGACTGTGAAGGAGTGCTGAGGGATATAGATACTCCTGAAGATTTACTAAAAATCAGGAGCAAAATGAAATGATATATTTGCCAGTATATCAGGAGGTGCTGCCGTGTCTTACAAAATTTGTTCAAAAATATGGCTGGAAGGTCAAGGTAAGGGATTTGGAGATGGCCCCTGCCGGCTGCTTCAAGGGATAAAAAACACCGGGTCCCTGCGTCGTTCTGCCGCTGAGATGAACATGTCCTATGCCCAGGCCTGGAATCTTATCAGGATGTTGGAAAAAAATTTGGGTTTTCCCCTGTTGATTCGGCAGGTAGGAGGAAGCGATGGAGGAGGGTCAACATTATCTCCGGAAGGGGAAGAATTATTGAAGCATTACACTGAACTGCGCAGGGATATTGACAGATATTTAGAAATTTTATTCAATAAACACTTTCCTGGGTCCTGATATAGTTTCTAAGATAGATATTTGCCCACGGGGCAAATTGGTTATGCATGTACCCTTGAATGAAAAGTCTGCCACGGTTCTGCGACTATAGCATAAATATTATATGAAAATATTAATGAAAAATAACAAAAACAAGAGAGGAAATTGTCATAATTTGTAGAAACTTGTAAAAAGCAATCAGGATAATGTCGGCATAAATCTTTAAATCGTAATTAATAAAGAATTTAAGGAGGAGGATTATGAATTTTTTAATTGTCCAGGAAGATAAAAGTATGCGGGAACAAGTAAAAAATTTGCTCCTCAATTACAACTTTTGCCGCCAGGTTTATCCCTGTACATCTGCTGATGAAGCCATAAATATATTGACCAGAACTGACCAGGATATAATCATTGTAGGCAGTAAAGAGGGAAAAAACCGGGGCCTCTCTATTATAAGAGAAGCAGAAGCCATAGACCAGGGAATCCAGTTTATTATTTTCACAGATTGGACGAATGGCGAAATACTGGAAAAATATAAGAGCGATAGAATTCAATTTTTATCTACTCCCATAAATGAGGAAGAATTAATATTTAAATTAAAAACTGCTGTTGACAGAAGAAAGGCTTTCCTGGAATATCTTAGAAACCCTCAGAAGTACCGGGATCCTCAAACCACGGAGATAGCTGAACGCAAACAGGTTGAACAGGCTTTAAAAGATTCTGAAATGAAATTTAGAACCCTTTTTGAATCCTCTTCAGATGCCATCATGATATTAGACCGAAAGGAATTTTTTGACTGCAACCAGGCTACTTTGAAAATATTTGGATATTCCTCAAAAAAAGAGTTTATCAATAAACACCCCTGTGATTTATCACCTCTACAGCAGCCTGATGGAGAGGATTCTTTCAGTGCTGCAAATAAACATATAGAAGAGGCTTTTAGAGATGGCACAAAGTTTTATCAATGGATTCACAGGAGAAAAGATGGTTCGGTTTTCCCGGCGGAGGTTCTGCTGAGCCGTTTTAATTTAAAGGGAAGAAATGTCCTCCAGGCTGTGGTTCGGGATATCACGGAACGAAAGCAGTTCGAAGAGGAACTCCAGAAAAGAGAACAGGAATTTAAAGCTCTGGTGGAAAATGCCCCGGATATCATTGCCCGTTTTGATCAGGATTACAACTGCATTTACGTAAACCCTGCCGTAGAAAGGGAATTGGGAATATGCCGGGAAGAATTTGTGCTAAAGAATAAGCATATTCTGGGTATGCCCGAGGGAGAAGCCTCCAGAATGCTTCAGCAGGATGTATTGAAAATGGTTTTTGACAGCCAGGAAGAAAAAAATATTTACACTTATTATTTAACAAACCAGGGGAAGAAGTATTTTTACACTCGAATTGTTCCGGAGTTTACTATTGATGGAAACATTGAGACTGTTCTCAGTATTACCCGGGATATTACTGACCGCAGAATGGCAGAAGAGGTTCTGCGAAAAACCAAGGAACAGTATCAAAAGCTGGTGGAGCAGCTGCCGGATGCCATCATCATTCATCATGAACACCAGGTGGTTTTTGCTAATACGGTGGCAGCAAAATTGCTGGGAGTTGAAGGCCCCGATGAACTCATCGACCAGTCAATTCTAAAATATTTACCTGAGGACTACTGGGATATTGTAAAAACTTTAAATAAAAAGGTAGCCGAGGAGGGGAGTGTGATGCCCCTCATGGAACAAAAGATTATTCACTCGGGAAAAGAAATTATTGACATTGAGGTAACCTCTATACCCATCACTTACCAGGGGCGTCCAGAGGTGCTGTCAGTGATCCGGGATATTACCGAACGAAAGCGTATGGAAACAGAAATGCAGAAGACCGGTAAGCTGGAATCAATCGGTATTTTAGCCGGGGGGATTGCCCATGATTTTAATAATATATTAACTATTATTTTGGGAAACATCTCCTTATCGAAATTTCTGATTAAAAAAGACCACAAGGTTTTTAAAAAGCTTTTAGAAATTGAGAAAGCTTCTATGCAAGCAAAGGAATTAACTCAGCAGCTTCATACTTTTGCCAAGGGTGGGGAACCCATGAAGAAAACGGTGTCTTTAAAAGAACTGGTTCGGGATGCCGTGACCTTTTCCCTGAGTGGTTCTAATGTGCGCAGTGAATTTGATTTTACAGACAGTATTTTAAAGGCTGAGGTTGACGAAGGTCAAATCAGGCAGGTTATTAACAATCTTATTCTTAATGCAGTACAGGCTATGCCTGACGGAGGAATCATTAAGGTAAGAGCTAACAATATAGTAGTGGGATCTGATGGCCTGGAGAACTATTTACCTCTTCCCTATGGAAACTATGTTGAAATAACTGTGGAAGATCGGGGAGTGGGGATAGAGGAACGATATATGCAAAAAATATTTGACCCTTTCTTTACCACAAAAGAAACGGGAACAGGATTAGGATTGACCATTTCTTATTCCATTGTTAAAAAACATGGGGGTTATATTAGTGTGGATTCCTGCCCTGGTGAGGGTTCCCGGTTCAGGATTTACCTGCCAGCTTCTTTCCAGGAGAATAAAGAAGAAAAGAAGGAAAAGAATGTTTATTACGGCGGTCAGGGGAAAGTGCTGGTCATGGATGACGAAAAAAAAATACGGGACGTTGCCGGTGAAATGCTATCCGTTTTAGGATATGAGTCTGATTTCGCCAGAGATGGGGCAGAAGCTTTAGATATGTATATACAAAACCTGGAGGAGGGGAAACCCTTTGACCTGGTTATTATGGATCTGACCATACCAGGGGGAATGGGCGGAAAAGAAACCATTAAAAGGCTCTTAAAAATTGACCCTAAAGTAAAGGCCATTGTCTCCAGCGGTTATTCGAATGATCCTGTCATGTCTTATTACAGAGAATACGGTTTCAGTGGAGTTGTATCCAAGCCCTACAAAATCGAAGAGCTGGCAGAAGTTATCAGTAAGTTTTTGCATTCCAAAAGAGAAAATGCATAAAATTTGACTCTGCTTAACTCTTTTTTACACAAACAAATATTTCCAGCCCTACTATTTCTTAACCCTTGACATCAAGACTACCGTCTCGACGTGGGCCGTATGGGGAAACATATCAACAGGCTGTACTGCCGCTGCTTCGTACTTATTGCTTTCAGTCAGTACGTATAGATCCCGGGCCAGGGTGGATGGGTTGCAGGAGACATAGATAATCTTACCGGGCTCTGTTTCCAGGATTGACTGAAGTAAATCCCGGTGACATCCCTTTCTAGGGGGATCTACCACAACGACATCGGGGATGATTCCCTGTTTCAACAGTTTTGGCACTTCCTCCTCTGCTTTCCCCATAAAAAAATCGGAATTTTTAATATGATTCAGCAGGGCATTTTCTTGAGCATCTTTTACCGCCTGGGAAACCACTTCAATCCCGTAAACCCAGGTGGCATGGGGAGCAAGGTAGAGGGCAATGGAACCGGTGCCGCAGTACAGATCAAATATGATTTCTTTACCGGTTAAGCCGGAGTATTCCAGAACTGTATCATACAATATTTTTGCCTGCTCTGTATTTACTTGAAAAAAGGACCTTGGGGATATTTTAAATTTGAAATCCCCCACTGCCTCAATGATATGGTCCTTTCCAAAAAGCACTGCTTCCTTCTTTCCCAAAATAACATTATCTCTGCGGATATTAATATTTTGTACGATGGATACTAGTTTGGGGACCCTATGCTTTAGTGCTTCCACAAGATGATTTTTCCGGGGGATTGTTTCCCCATTGGTCACCAGCACAACCATTACTTCTCCATTGTAGAAGGATTCCCTGACCAGTACGTGGCGGATAAGTCCTCGCCCCGTTTTTTCATTATAAGGGGAAATCTTCTGGTGATTCATGACCTCTATCACTGTATTTATCACGGTTTGAGCGTATCCAGACTGGATACCGCAGCTGTCTATTTCTATTAAATTGTGGCTCCTGGGGGCAAAAAAACCAGTAACGGCCAGGCCCTTTCGAGACCTTACGGGATACTGAGACTTATTGCGGTAGTTCCAGGGGTCTTTCATGCCCATTGTATCCTTTACTGCTTCAGGATCTATAGAGCCTATTCGAGATAGTGTTTCCCGCACCAGTTGAGTTTTAAGTTCCAGTTGGGCAGGATAATTTATGTGCTGAAGCTGACACCCTCCGCAATTTTGAAAAAACTCGCAGGAAGGCTTTATCCGTAAAGATGATGGTTTAACAATAGCCTGCAAAAGCCCTCGGGCATAATTTTTTTGCACAGAAATTATTTTTACCAGCAGGCGGTCCTCCGGAACCCCACCCGGGACAAATAAAGTGAAGCCCTGGTGGCGACCTACTCCTTCTCCCGAGTGATTTAAACCGGTAATGTCTATCTCTAACTGTTGATGTATAGAAACAGGAGCTTCTCTTCTCAAGTTTTCTTCCTCCTTTAACTATTGAACTTATTATAACCCTTTTTTTGATGAATTTTTAGGGTACTTTATTTTTCATATCATTACTGGTAGAATTAAACTATACATACACAAATAACTTTGCACCATTATTGAAGGATGACAATGTCTCTGGAAGCTAATGAAATTGCTCCGGATAGTTTGACGAAGGGTAGGATAAAATGAAGCGAGAACAGGAAGAACTTTACTATCCCCGTCTCTTTTTAGATTATCGGGACGGAGTAGAAGGAATTAAAGATTTATATTTTGGACATTATAAGAATTTCGAAGATATACAGGACAAGTATTCATGGCTGGGGAACCACTTTCCTGGGGAAAATCGGGAATCTCTAGTCCATGAACTAAAGGCTTACAATATGTCACTGGAGGCTTCTTCTGAAACTTTACAAAATATTGATAAGTTGAGAGATTCTAAAACGGTTGTAGTAGCCGCAGGCCAGCAGGCTGGTGTTTTTACCGGTCCTCTCTATACAATTTACAAGGCAATCACCGCGGTGAAGCTGGCAGAGCAGCTCAGCAGCAAGGGGATTCCTGCGGTACCCGTATTTTGGATTGCTTCGGAAGATCATGATTTTAGAGAGGTGAATCATATTCACCTTCAGGATATGGACGGAGGGGTGGAAGAAATAACTCTGTCCGGTGAAAATGGGCACTTTCCCATAGAATATGTGCCGGTAGATTTGCCCAGTTTTTTACAGTTTATAGAGCAGCTGGAGGGGCACACCCCTTCCACAGAATTTAAAGAGCCACTGTTACAGTTGTTTCGGGAGAGTGCTGAGAAAAGCAACAGTCTCACCAAATGGTTTGGACGGCTTATGGCCTGGCTTTTCCGGAAACAGGGACTGGTTCTTTTTAATCCGCTTCTTAAGGGGATTAGAAAAAACTCTGGTTCCCTGCTTTCCTCTTTTTGTTTACATAGGGAGTCTATGGACGATCTTTTGGTTGAGAGGGAACAGGTAATTCAAACATTGGGTTATCACCTTCAGGTTAAGAGAGAGGATGGGCATCTCTACCTGTTTGCCCTACGGCAAAAAGGAAGGGCAGCTCTTTTTGAGAAAAACGGCCGTGTGGTCACCCGGCAGGGAGAGGACCTGGGCACGATTCAGGACATTGCGGAGGAAATAAAAACGCACCCGGAACTGTTCAGCCCTAATGTAATTACCAGGCCGCTGATGCAGGAAATACTTCTACCTACACTAATGCAGGTTTGTGGCCCCGGTGAAGTCTCTTATTTTGGCCAGCTGATACCGCTTTACAGATTTTTTGATTTAAAACCCCCGATTCTTTATCCTCGGCCCTCGGTTACCCTGTTAGAGCCCAGAATGGATCGTTACATGAGAAAATATTCTTTAACGGAGAAAGAATTATTTAATATCAATGGTGCCCGGTTACATTACTTGGAAGAAAAAGAGGAGACAAGTGTTTCCAGGTTGTTTGAATCTTTGGAGAAAACAGTGGAGAAGGAATATGGTAAAATCAAGGCAGAACTAAACCATATAAGCAGTCAGCTGGGAGACCTGACGGATACTAACCGAAAAATTGTCCTGAAAGATATAGCTTATCTCCGGGAAAAAGCGGAAGAGGTTTTACAGGAAAAACATAAAGTTGCCCTGGGGCATTTTTATAAGCTGGAGAGTTCCTGTCATCCGGTAAATCAGCTTCAAGAAAGAGTTTATAATATTTTTCCATATTTAATTAAATATGGGCCCACTTTTTGGGAAAGACTTTTTGAAGGATTCCCCTTGGAAGAGGGCCACCATTTCCATCGTTGGAGGTAAATGAATATTAATGGGGTGAAAATATGCTGGATATATTAGCTTTCGGAGCTCATCCTGATGATGTAGAAATCGGAATTGGGGGAACCATTGCTGTTCATACCGCAAAGGGGTACCGCTGTGGAATTGTTGACCTTTCAAAAGGGGAAAAGGCCAGTCACGGCAATCCTGAGGAGAGAATGTTGGAGGGGGAAAAAGCAGCCAGAGTGTTGGGGGCAGAGGTAAGGGAATGCGCCAATCTACCTGATGCTTTTATAAAAAATGATGGAGATTCCCGGGAAAAGGTAATTCAATTAATTAGGAAATACAGGCCAAAAATCGTTCTGTGCCCATATTTTGATGACAACCATCCCGATCACATAAATGCTTCTCTGCTGGTCAAGGAAGCCTGCCATCTTTCAGGTTTATTGAAATATCCTATAGAAGGAAAGCCCTATCGCCCTACCCAACTATTTTATTATTTTTTGGGTAAAACCGCCGATCCTACTCTGCTGATCGATATCAGCAGCCAGGTGGATATAAAATGGAAAGCCATTGCCTGTCACAAAAGCCAGTTTTCACTTCCTTCGGAGGTTAGAGTGGAAACCATGGTCAATTCTCCTGTATTTATACAGTATTTAAAGAGTCGTGATCAGTTTTTTGGTTCCTTAATCAGGGTACCTTATGCTGAAGGTTTGGTTCCCGAAGGAAAACTTTTTTTGAATAATTTGTTTTCACTGGGAGGGGAATAAGGTGAAAATAGGAATGCTCTGTTACCCTACCCATGGTGGCAGCGGTGTGGTGGCCACAGAATTAGGGAAATACCTGGCGAACAAAGGGTATGAAATACATTTTATTAGTTACCAGAAACCCTTTCGCCTTCAGGCATATCACCATAATATTTTTTTCCATGAAGTAGGTGCCCTGGATTATCCTCTTTTTCAACACAACCCTTATGTTCTGGCCCTGGTCAACAAAATTGTTTCTATAAGCCGTGAAGTTGGCCTGAATATTCTCCATGCTCATTATGCCATTCCCCATTCTCTTTGCGCCTACCTGGCCCGGCAAATTGTGGGGGGAGAAAGTCTAAAGGTAGTGACTACCCTTCATGGTACAGACATTACCCTTGTAGGCAGCGACCCCTCTTTTAGGGAGATTACCGCCTTCAGCATTAATCAAAGCGATACGGTAACGGCGGTATCCCACAGCTTAAAGGAGCAAACCGTCGAGTTTTTCCCCGAGTGCAGTGAACCCCAGGTTATTTATAATTTTGTGGATACTGCCCTATATATACCGGGGGAAAAGAATCGCTGTCTTCTTCACTATAGAAAAGGGGAGGAGAAAATACTTCTCCATATTTCTAATTTTCGTCCTGTAAAAAGAATATTTGATGTCATCAATATATTCCACCGAGTTCAACAAAACGTGCCTTCCCGATTAGTGCTGGTAGGAGACGGTCCGGACCGGCACGAAGCTTCCCTCCTGACCGAAAAACTGGGTATAAAGAATCGGGTTCACTTCTTAGGGAATCATGACGATATCCTGGAGGTTCTCCAGGGTGCGGACATATTTTTAATGCCCTCAGAAAAAGAGAGTTTCGGATTGGCAGCCCTGGAGGCTATGTCCTGCGGGGTTCCTGTGGTAGCTTCCCGAACCGGTGGAATACCTGAATTGGTGAAACACGGTGATACGGGCCTTCTTTACCCGGTAGGGGATGTGGAGGGAATGGCGCAGGGGTGTCTGGAGATATTAACACGGCCTGAAGTTTGTCACCGTTTTTCTCATTACTCCCGAGAAAGGGCACTAAAAAAGTTTGATACTTCCATAATTATACCTCAGTATGAAGAACTATATCGTTCCACTCTGTAAAAAAATATTAATATAACTAATTAATCCACTCTTATACCAAAAAAGTGTTTTATTTTTCAAAATAAAAATTAAACCCAAAAAAGGGAATGGAACCCTAAATGTCGAATAAATTTATTTGGTTGAGCAGCTAACAACTTTGCTCGCGGCAGCCAAGAATGAAGGGGGTATAATAAATGGTAGACTGGAAGAAAAGGTATGCGCTTACCTTAATTCAGGCAGAAATTGATACAAAAAAAGTAAAAGAGATTATATTTAGAGTCATCGAAGAGATGAATGATATATTAAGAAAAGTCGGGGTAGAGTCGGAAATTAAATATACACCAGGGGATTTGATAAAGTTTCCAAGCAACTTATATATTAAAGTTTATTTTAATGAAAAAGAGAGAGAAGTAATATTTGAAAAGCAGATGTGCATAGACGGATATCTTAGTAAAACCAATAAATCTGTAAAAGTATTTGTGAGTGCAGGTTTTTATATGGTTAGATATCGTAATTCAAAGTTAATTGAACCAGTTAAAAAAGACGAATTTACTGAAATTAACTGTCCCTTGATGGAATCTATTTTTGAATATCTGATTGTTAGTTAAAGGTACGGAAAAAGAGAGAAACTTGAGCCCGCTTTTCGTTATATTTTTAATCATATTGAAGTTAATTTAAAACAGTCCGTATTTACGGGCTGTTTTAGATTTTAACTAACAAAAAATCCATAAAAATAATGTTCTAATTTATGGCAAGGTGATGAAGGAAATGGTATAATACATAAGATATTACTTGATTCTTCTTAAGTTAATCCGAAATGAAGGTGAATTAACTTGAAGTGGAGTACTGGTAATACTTTAATACATATAAAAAAATTTTTAAGAGGTGAACTCTCATAAACTCTCTGTCAAAACAAACGAAAACTACACCCCGTATTGGGCTTGATATTGGTGTTTATGCTGTAAAGGGTGTTCTGATAGACGGTGACCGGACAGAAAAGGTTTACCGCCTTACCGCCGGGAATCCTGCCGCAGCTTCCAGAGAATGTCTAAATCTTTTATTAAAGAAGGTTATTACTCCCACTGTGCGTTTTGCTCTTACTGGTAACAACGCCAGGCTGGTGGCCGGGAAAATCGGTATTAGTCCGATTCTCGAAATTGAATCGCTGCAGGCCGGATTGGCTTTTCGTTTAATTAAAGCGGAAACAGTGCTATCTCTGGGACATGAAAACATGTATTATCTGGAGCTTGACAACAAAGGAGCTGTCACTTTTTTTAACCATAACGGTCAGTGTGCTGCGGGCAGCGGCTCTTTTTGGTACCAGCAGGCTACCCGGATGGGCTATAATGACCGGGAGTTGGCGGAAGTTGCTGCCGAATCCAGCTCATCAGTAAAGATATCAGGACGGTGTGCTGTTTTTGCAAAGTCTGATATGACCCATGCTATTAATGGAGGGGCTTCACAAATGGCTGTTGCCGCAGGTATGGCCAAAGCCCTTGTTGATCTGGTGGTGACGGGGGTTGCTCAAAGCAGGATCAACGGACCTGGCGACCTGGTTATGGTTGGCGGCGTAGCCAACAACAAAGCAATTTTCAAGTATCTTAAGGCATACTGCCGGGAGCACGCCATAGAAATAGTTGTTCCTCCTGATCATGAATATATTAATGCGCTGGGGGCAGCGCAATACGGAGTAGAAATACCGTTATCCGCTCTTAACCTGGAGAGGTTGGTTTTAGAAAAATACGTTCCAGAAAACCCGCTGCCACCTCTTAACCCGGACAAGGTCTTTTACAGCAATGACTTAGATTCGGAAATATCTTATGATCTTTCCACCGTTTATCTGGGAGTGGACTGCGGCTCGGTATCCACGAAGTGTGCCCTTTTGGATGGCAGAGGCCGTTTTATTGGCGGAGTTTACCTGCCAACCTCCGGGCGCCCTGCACTTCAGGTGCTGGAGTTGATTAAGCAGGTGGAAGAGCAGTACGGGAACTTTCTTCGGGAGAAGCCTCCCATAGTAGTATGTACCACCGGATCGGGTCGCTTTTTGGCCCAAAAGATTCTTAACGGGGAGTACGCCGTTGATGAGATTACCTGCCAGGCTGAAGGAGTGAAGACGCTGTACGGGGACGAGACTCTTTCAATTATTGAGATCGGCGGGGAGGATTCAAAATTTGTCCAGATTAAAAATGGCGTCCTCTTTGACTACAATATGAACCCAGTCTGCGCTGCCGGAACCGGGACATTCCTTGAAAATCTGGCTGAGCTTCAATGCGTTAAAATAAAAGATGAATTTTCAGAAAAAGCTTTCCGGGCGGACTATGCTATCGACCTGGGGAATACCTGTACCCTGCTTTCACAGTCAACCCTGGTTTCCGCTGCTTCCCGTGGCCTGCCCCTGGAAGCGCAGCTAGCCAGTTTAGCATACTCTTCTGCCCGTAATTATTTGAGTAAAACTGTAGAAAACAGGCCTCTCGAGGGCAAGCTGGTCTTTACCGGCGCAACCGCCAAAAATCATGCCCTTGCCGCTGCTTTTGCTGCCGAGTGCGGCAGAGAAGTATTTATCCCGGCACACCCTGAGCTCACAGGAGCCCTGGGAGCCGCACTGATGGCAAGGACATTTCACATTGAAGAGGGACAGCCTACAAAAACGTTACGAGGTTTGGATCATCTGAACGAATATACAATTGAAAAGAAAGCCTGCCGGGCGCAATGCCGCCACGAGCATAACTGCCAGCTTGACATGATTCGATTTATCGACGGTTCAAAGTTTATTTACGGGGACCGCTGTGGCCGCTTTTCAGGACTGGAAAAGAAAAACCAAACCGGAGACCTGCCCGATTACCAGAAAATAAGGGAAGACATTTTTAGGGAGGCTGCCGGTGAACCACTGTCCGATGGAATTCAGGTAGGGATAGCCTGCAGCGGCCTGTACCACGAACTATTCCCGTTTTGGGCAGCTTTCTTCAGGTCCCTTGGGGCCAAAGTTGTACTTAGTGGTAAGTCCAGTGAAGAGATATTGGAACAGGGTAAGATGCATCTTGCTGCCGAGATGTGCTATCCCATAGAGGTATTAGTAGGACACTACCGGGAGCTGATGAATAAGAAACCTGACTACATATTCATCCCCGAAGTTATCGACCTGGAACCTCTCCCCTGGGCTGAAGATTGGCCCCGCTCCTTGAGCTGTCCCCTGCTGATGATGATCAGGGGGGTTGTCGTTCACTCGCTAAATATTCCAGAAGACAAAGTACTTCATGCACAGCTGAATTATCGTGAGGGGCCCGCACGTATCAAAGAACAACTTCTGCCGGCAGCCAAAAAACTACTGGGTGAAAACTTTTCGCACGCTGCGTACCAGCGTGCACTGGATGAGGGGTATGGTGCCCAGGAAAAATTTCAACTGGCCATACAGGAGGAAGGCCGCCGGATTATCGAAGGTCTCGGAGCTTATCCCGATGCAATTGTTACCCTCATTTTAGGACGCTCCTATACCTTATATGATTCTTTTGTGTCCAAGGACTTGATGTCATATGCCCTAAAACTGGGCCTGGTTGCTCTTTCCCAGGATTTTCTCCTGGAATATCTGCGGGGATGGTATGAAGGAAGGTATAAATCAACATTTCTGGATCCCCTTCGTGTGGATTTTGAACGGTATATGAAACAGAAGATGGAACATATGGATAACATTTACCCCGCTCAATTACAGCACATGCTTTCGGCGGCGCTGGCGGCACAGTTTTTTAACGAAAGGGCAGAGGAAAGCAGTCTTCCGCAGCTGCACCTGGTACTTCAGGATCCCTTCAGATGTGGACCTAACTCTATGCTGCGCCATTTTCTGGACAATGTGTCCGGGTACTTACGGCTTACCCTGGACGAACATACCGCGGCCGCTGGTATGATTACCAGGCTGGAAGCGTTTAAAAACACCTGCCGCTCACGAAAGAGCAGTGTCGTTAAGCCATTTTTCACGGCAAAGACTAAATCAGCTGTTGACAGTGGATTGAAAAAAATTCTTATACCCAACTCAACCAAACACCCTGCAGTTTTTGTGTCTTTATTTGAAAACTATGGTATCGAGTCTGCGCTGCTTCCCCGGAGCACCGACAAGGACCTGACTCTGGCACGCCGTTACACTAACGGTGAGGAATGTCTTCCATTTATTCAGAACGTACAGGATTACCTGGAATATGCCGAGAACAATTCACAAGAAATCAAAGAAGGTAGGGCTCTTTTCTTTCAGGGGTGGGCCTGCGGACCATGCCGCTATGGTCTATACGCACCAGCCCAGTCCATGATTATTAACCGTGCCGGCTACGGTGACCAGAGAATTTATGCATTAAAGAGCTCAGATATCGCAAAAAGATTCGGCCATGGATTTTTTATCGCTGTCTATGACGGTATGCTGGCCATAGATATGCTGTATAAAATGCTGCATCAAACAAGGCCCTATGAGCTGCATAAAGGTGCAGCAGAAACGCTTTTTGATGAATACTGCGAGCAGGTTTATGCTGTCCTGCGCCACCATCGCTTTAAATGGTCCAGTTTCTTTACGGGAAGCCATCTGAAGCCACTGGAGATATTGCTGAAGGAAGCGGCGGATCGATTTGCCTCTATTCCCCGCAGCAATGGTCAATTACGTCCGAAGATAATGTTGGCAGGAGAATTTTACGTCCGTCTTGATGACCGCTGTAATCAAGATATTATCAAACAGATAGAAGCAGCCGGGGGAGAGGTTTCCCTTGCTCCGGCCACAGAGTTTTTCATCTACACAGCGTACGCAAACTATCGAAGAGCAAAGAAAGACTACGCATTCAAAAGGAGCCCGTCTAGTTATTTTCAAAAGTTGGGCTATGCCGCCGTTAATTGGCTGGCACATCAACATGAACACCGTCTCGAAAAATCTGCGGCAAGACTGCTGCACGGCTCGGAAGAGCCTACCGCTCCTGAGATAAAGAAGCACTCAATAAAGTATATTCCGGAACATACTGCCGGAGAGCCTCCCATGACGGTTGGCCGCACCGGGGCATTAGCAGGCCGTGAAAGGATAGCCGGGGCTATATTTGTGGGGCCTTTTACATGTATGCCCGCCTCGGTGGTGGAAGCGCAGCAGGGTGTTCTCAGCAGGGAAATCGGCATCCCTATCATCTCGGTTTACTACGACGGCAGGGACAACTCAAACCGGGACGAATTTATTTACAGCCTTGTTTTCCAAGCCAAACAAAACATGAAATCAAGGGGACAGGTATCCATGGGGTAGTGCTGCAGCTGAGCAGAAGAGTAAAAAATTATATTAAGAGACAAAACTGCATTAAAACCTGATTGAAAGAGGTTGATTTCATAAGCTAAATATGTTATATTACCTATTGTAGTTAGTTTGTCGGGGCGTGGCGCAGCTTGGTAGCGCGCTTGACTGGGGGTCAAGAGGTCGGAGGTTCAAATCCTCTCGCTCCGACCATTATAATATCTATAAATAAAGGGTTCCTATTCACACTGAGTGAAACGGAAACCCTTTTTTCATTAAATGTACTGCAATAGTACTGCAATAGATTGAGCTGCTATTTTTATCATCTTCAGTGTTCTTGTTTTTAATTTTATGAAACCAATTTTTTTAGCAGCTTCATTCTTCATATTTTCTGTAACGTGACTGTGAACCTCGCAACCGACACTTTCAGTTTAAAGGTGAGGGCTTCCAGGAGAAAGACTAATGATATGCCTGAGTCGGTTACTGGTTAGAAGAACCTCTTTCACAAAGAATGTTCGGATAAAAGATAGTATACTTTAAATAATAAATATTATTAAATGTTAACATTTATAAAAGAATATTTACTGTATAATAAAATGTAAGATATTTAACAAGGTTGGGGTTTGATGGTAATTTTAGAAAAAAGGGGGTGGGATTGCGATAAAAGATACCATACATCATTTATCAGTATTCGACAATGAATACATAATTTTGGGAGGAGTTTTATAAATGAAAAAATTGCTTATAGTTAGTCTTGCTTTAATGATGCTTTTTGGAATGAGCATAAATGTTTTTGCTGATGTACCCGACAAAGAAGATATTGTGGACACAGCGATTGCCGCAGATGATTTTGATACTCTTGTAGCAGCGGTTGTAGCGGCCGGGTTGGAAGGCGCATTAAGAGAAGACGGCCCTTTTACTGTCTTTGCTCCCACAGATGAAGCTTTTGCTGCTCTGCCAGAAGGCATTCTCGAGAAGCTGTTGGATAACCCGGATATCTTAGCCAAGGTCCTGCTCTATCATGTGGTTGAAGGTGAAGTTATGGCCGCTGATGTTGTTGACCTTGATGGAGAAGAAGTCCCCACTCTCCTGGGGCAGGAAGTTACCGTAACGGTGGGCGATGGAAAAGTATTCATCAATGATGCAGAAGTAATTGTAACCGATATTGAATGTACCAACGGTGTAATCCACGTAATCGACAAGGTCTTAGTCCCCGAATGGGATATCCTTGAAACTGCCATTATGAATGAGGATTTCAACACGTTGGTAGCGGCTATTGAGGCAGCAGGTTTGGTAGATGCGTTAAAAGGTGATGACCCACTTACCGTGTTTGCGCCTACTGATGATGCTTTTGACGCCCTGCCAAATGGTGTTCTTGAAGGCTTGTTAGATGATACAGATGCATTGTCAAAGGTCCTGCTCTATCATGTGGTTGCAGGTAAGGTTATGGCCGCTGATGTTGTTGGTCTTGATGGAGAAGAAGTAGAGACCCTCCTGGGGCAGGATGTTACTGTAACGGTGGACGATGGAAAAGTATTCATCAATGATGCAGAAGTAATTGTAACCGATATTGAATGCACCAACGGAGTAATTCATGTTTTAAATGCAGTATTGGTTCCGGATCTGGAAGAGGAAGTTGTTGATGAAGAGGAAACTGAAGAGGATGAGGATGATCTTCCTCAAACCGGTGTCCATTCAAATTCAATTTTGATGGGCCTTATACTTGCAGGAGCTGGATTATCAATTTTAAAGCGTCGCAAGTAACGTTATAAGAAATAACTTGAGTTTTTTATGCTAATGACCAATAAATTATTAAATGAAGCGGTTTTCAACCTTTGAAATATAGCCTAAATTGTTAGAATCAAATGTAATGCAAGGAAGTTTTTGGAAGTAGCTTTTTGAAAAGAAATATGGAGTATAAAGCCACCAGATTTTTAATGGTGGCTTTATTTGTGGGATTTGTTAATATTCCATGACTTTTATCACATAAGCATAAGCTTGCAACAACAAACTTATGGGTTAAGTCATTAGACAGAAATGTTATTAAATCTATCTCAAAGTAAGGGTTTAGAATTTTGCCCTGGGCCTGTATAAGTTTTTCGTCTGCTTTTTCCAGTAATGCCGGAAGTATGGGCTTCCTTTTACTTTCCCTTTTCTATTTATCCCGGCAGCTATAGTCTTATCGATAAGTTCTTCTTCTCTGGTTAATGTAAAATCCATTATTTCCAGCAGCCTGCCTTCGGACACGCTTTCAATGTCCAGGGAGGCTAACATTTCATCAACTCTGTTTTCCAAAAGGTCTCTTTCAGTGTAGTAAGAATGCAGGTTAGGAACTTTATTTTCCAGGATATACCTGTGAAGAAGTTCCCTTTTTCTCCAGTAGTCAATGGCAGCATCTTCTTCATCTTCTCGAAAAGAGAAGATTTCTTCCTTCGTCAGCCAGAAGGGTTTAAAGATGGAAAGGCAGGGGGTAGAACTGCCTGTAATTAGGTAGGTGCACAGTTTTTCATTCAAAATCGCGATATAACTGCCTGTAGTGTGGTCGCCTATAATTGAGCCTGCATGCATGCAGACGCTTTTTAAAGAATGTTTAGTAAACTGTTTTCCCTTAACTTTATCTCCGTGAAATCTGAGTATTCTTTTCATGGTATCAACCGTAATCTGCCCTTTTTCTTTTTCAAGGATGTTTCTGCTTGCATTCAACCTCTGTTTGGAACCGCTGAATCGAGTAACTAAAGGATTACTATAACATTTAGCAAAGTGAAAATCCTTTTCACTTTTACACCACTTTTTTTTGACCGCGTGCCTGACCAGTTCCGGATGGCATTTATCATAGTTCCTGCCGATGGTCAGGCAGTTAGAAATGCTCCTGACATCTTTGACTTTTTCTGCGGCCCAGAATTCCCCTGCAGTTTCCAGGACCCAGGCCGAATTTTTATCGGCAATAAGAAAAGAGTTATGGTAGGTAAATTTCTTTTCATATCCACAGTCTCCACCCTGGCCGTAAGTACCTAAAAGTTCTATTAAAAGATCCAAAGCTTCATTACTGGTCCTGCATCTTTCCAGGGCGATACGAATCATATCCATGCCTAACAGGCTGTCTTTGCCATACTTCTCTTTGGTGAATACCGCTTCGTTACCCATATTGAGGCCAAACTCATTAAATCCCATCTCACAGCCCCACATCCAGGAGGGCTTCAGCAGCAGGACCTCATAGGTTTCTTTTACCTGGTCCACTTCAATGTAAGTGCATCGTACTTTTGCACCCTCACCATGCTGTTTCCGCGGAATTCTAATCATAATTAAAGGTTCGTTAGGCTGGCGGTCACTGTTTTTTGCAAAGATGACTGAACCATCTTTTGTAGAATTGCCCAGAGCTACCATAGTGTCACAAATAAGAATCCCTCCAAATCTAGAATTATGATTAAGAATTATGATGATTGATTTATGGCTTATTCTACATCTTGCCTAAGAATCCCTTTACAAATTAGAATCCCAATTTACTATTTTTCGACTATAATCTAAGCAAATCAGTCATACGTTAAGTATATTTAGTACAATTAGGTTGGATTAAAGTTTATAATAATTTGTAGGCGTAGGAACGAAAAATGGTGAGTGAGTAAAAATTACCCTGTATAAAAAAGAAAGGAGGGCTTTCATGGATCCAGCGGCAAAGTGGTATATAGACAGGGATGGAAAGTATCTGGGGCCTTACAGCTGGGATCAGGTGAAGCAGCTTGCCCAACAGGGAGAAATTCTTCCCGGGGATATACTCTGGAATAAGGAAGATAACCTGCGGGATAGAGCGGATCAAATATCAGGGCTTTTCCCATACAAAGAGAAGGAAATGTACGGAAGGGATGCAGAAGTATTACCCGATTACAGAAAAAATCGGAACACCACTTATACCATTATAATTATGGGTATAGCATTAATTTTGATCATTATAGTATCTATTTTTATTAAGAACATTTTTTAAGGAGATCGTTGTAAAAAAACGGCAGAAAACCTCTTGCAGGATGAGGGAGTTAAGAAGGCCTACCTGGGAGATTGATTTTGGTGCTAAATGATTTAGGGATTAAATCTTTAGAATGAATTATGCAAAAATAAGCATAAGTTCATAAAGAATGAGAGATAATAAGAGAAAATCAATGCTATCTTCGCATAAGCTCTTTAAATAAGAGCTCCTTTTATTTTGCTATAAAATATTTGGTAAAATCATTGACTTTTCATGTACATCTGTTAAAATTTAATTTGACGTTCAAAAGGCTTATAAAATAAACATAAAGGAGGCACGAAAATGAACGCTTTAGGCCGTCATATTTTAGCGGAATTGTATGGTTGTACCCCAGAGGTGTTAAACGACCTACAAAAAATTGAAGACATTATGGTAGCTGCTGCCTTAGAAGCTGGAGCAGAAATTCGGGAAGTTGCATTTCATAAATTTAGCCCTCAAGGGGTAAGCGGGGTTGTGGTTATATCAGAGTCCCATCTGGCAATTCATACATGGCCGGAACTAGGTTACGCAGCTTTGGATATCTTTACCTGCGGGGATACTGTTGACCCGTGGGTATCATGTGATTATATTAAGGATAAATTTAGTGCTCAAAATATGGCTGCTAATGAAGTTAAGCGTGGAATTTTTGATTTTGAAGTGTCTCACAAGCAGGTGGTTAACCAGTAAAGGGAGGGGATCCTTTTGTCTGTACCAACCTGGAAATGGTTTATTGAGTATACCACTGAAACCCAGGCTCATATGCATGGAATATCAAGATATATTTATAGCGGAAAAACTCGGTTTCAGACGGTAGAAATTGTTGAAACCGATTTTTTTGGCCGCTGTTTAATACTGGATGGTAAAATTCAATCTGCCGAAAAGGATGAATATATTTATCATGAAACCTTAATTCATCCAGCCATGGTCCTGCATCCTAACCCCGAAAGAGTGATGATTGTGGGTGGGGGAGAGGGGGCAGTGATCAGGGAAATATTAAAACATCCCTCGGTAAAAAAGGTGATTATGGTGGATATAGACAGAGACGTAGTAGTGCTCTGCGATAAGTATCTGCCGGAATGGAATGATGGTGCTTTTCAAGACCCCAGTGTAAACCTTTTTTTTATGGATGCCCGGAAGTATCTTGAGGAGACTGAGGAAATATTTGATGTTATTTTTTGTGACTTAACAGAGCCCTTGGATGATGGGCCTTCGTATCTGCTGTTTACCCGGCAGTTTTATGAGATTGTTTTAAAAAAACTCAGGTCTGAGGGAATCATGGCCCTGCAGTCCGGGTCCTTTAATATTAACCTTATTGACTGCCATACGGCAATTTGTAATACCATGTCCCAGGTGTTTCCTTATGTAAGTTCTTACGCAGCCTTTATTCCTTCTTATGACGCCCAGTGGGGTTTTACCCTGGCCTCTAAAAAGAAAGACCCCGATGAATTGACGGAGAACGGTGTAAATAATATTCTTGAACAGAGAAAGATAAAAGGGTTAAAGTATTATGACGGGGAAACCCACCGGCACCTGTTTTCCATAACCAAAGATATCAGGATGGCAAAAGAGAAAGAGAATCGAATTATTGAGGACGACAATCCTCTGTTTACATATTAATTGTACAACCAAGGAGGTATGATGATGGAAAAAACTTTTATTATGATTAAGCCAGATGGTGTTCAGCGGAACCTGGTTGGTGAAATAATAAGCAGATTTGAGAAAAAAGGGCTGAAACTTGTGGCCATGAAAATGCTTTACATATCCAGGTCTATGGCAGAAGAGCATTATCAGGAGCATGTAGGAAAATCTTTTTTTGAAGAGCTGGTTTCATTTATTACCTCGGGTCCTGTGGTGGCTATGGTGTGGGAGGGCCTGGAGGTAATTCCCCTGGCAAGAGAAATGATGGGTAAAACTAATCCATCGGTGGCGGCTCCCGGCACCATTAGAGGTGATTACGCTATTTTTACCGGTAACAATGTGATTCATGGCTCTGATTCACCCCAGAGTGCGGAAAGGGAAATTAATATCTTTTTTAAAACCGAAGAGCTGATAAATTATAAAAAAGACCAAAACCACTGGGTGTACGGAGAGTAGCTTTGTAAATTCAACAACGGAAAATAGTCAATTTATTACATAAAATAAGCGGCAGATTCTGCCGCTTATTTTTTTTCTTGATTTTGTATTCAGCCTTGGGGGGTTTTATTTTTTAAATATAAGAATGTATTCATGTACTTTATTAATTCTGAAAACATAAGGGAAGCCTAAAGGACGCAAATTATTGTATTCTTTTTTCCGGTCCCAAATGATAATATCTTCTAAATGGAAGCCCAGGCTTTTCATTTTTTGGGAAAAGTCCATGTGTAGAGGATAAAAATTACTTCTTTTACGGATGTCCATGACTATTACAATGCAGTGAGAACCGGGTTTTAGTATGGTTCTAACATTGGAGAAGATAGAGGTCAGGTCATCTAAATAATTCAGGTAATCCTTGATATTTCCCAGATCCTGTTCTTGTTCCCCATAATTTCTGATATTTTTTTTATCGGCGCTTCTTTTTTCCTTTAACACATTCCAGTAAGGGGGAGAAGTAATGCAAAGGTCTACCGATTCCGGTTCCAGGTGGTTGATAATATTTCTGGCATCCTCCTGGATAATACGATAGTTGGGAGAATCAAAATTCTTAAGTCTGCTCTTTGCAATTTGGATATACCCTTCGGATATGTCTAATCCAATAGCTATTCTATTATTCTTTACCGAAGCCACCAGAGTGCTGCCGCTACCCATAAACGGGTCAATAATCGTACCTTCTTCCCGGGAGAAAGTCATCAAAAGCCGTTCCACCAGGGCTGTAGGAAACATGGCCGGGTGCTTTAACCTTACTTCTTCTTTCGTTTTACTGACATCATCCCAAACGCTAATACTGTAGCGAATCCATGTTTTTCCATCCAAATGGTTGCATCGTTTACCGGGTTTTGGTGAAGTATTACATTTTCTTTCCATAATGGATAATCCTTCCCGTACAGACGACTATTATTCAGATCCTCTAGTTTATTTTCAAGGTTAAGGTTTCTTGAAGTCTCCTTTTCTTCTGCCCTTGCCTTCTTCCACAAAGTTAATTCCGTGGGCTGTAATAGTATATTTGCGGTCAGACCCCTCCATGTCAATAATCTGCTCAAATTCAATGAACCCCAGATCACTTAGATACTTATAAGCCAGGTTTTCCTCTGCCTTTAACTGGTCTTGTGTGACCTTTTTCCCATTGCCATTGGTTGAAAAGTAGATTTCATAAATATCCTTCAGCAGTTTATACCTTAACATCTGCCTTTCCCGATACACTTTGTTTTCTTCTTCGTACATGGTTGCATCTTACCTCCTATCATTTTTTAACTTTATACTGCCGGTGTTTAGGTTCAGATATCATGAAATGTATAAGGTTCGTTAATTAAGGAGAACTTATTTCTAGATTTACTAAAAAAAACCCTGCAAAGGAATAGATTTATTAAAAAAAAATTAGAGGGAGCCCCTCTAATTTTTTAAATCTTTTAAGCACTGTCTGCAGATCCGCTTGTTTTTATAATCCACTATTTCATCAGCGCTTCCACAAAAGATACAGGCCGGTTCATATTTCTTAAAAACAATTCTTTCTGAATCCACGAATATCTCCAGAGCATCTTTTTCTTGAATCCCCAGGGTTCTTCTTAATTCAATAGGGATAACAACCCTTCCAAGATCATCAACTTTTCTTACGATTCCTGTAGACTTCATTTGTTTTCCCTCCCCTTTCAAATTATTACAAATTCTGATAATAGTATACCAGTATTTACTAATTCAGATAATAATATTTAATTTAACTTAATACTAATTATCGTTAAAAAATAAACGTTAGAAAAGGTAGAATGAAAATCTTCTAAAGTGGTGGCCCCTTTTACTGTAGGTCCTTCAGAGGAAATTTTTTTCATAAGTTTTTTGTAAACAAAAATTATACAAAAAATAACAGGAAAATAATTACTCTATACCGAAATAAGAATATCACACTTTACAAAATTCTATTTTGGTTGGGGATAAGAAGATTTTGGTCAATATATAGTTGAGAAGGAGTGTGAAAAAGTGTCTCACAAAAAAATTGCTGGAGGTGTTCATTCTGAAAATTGATCTAAAATCATTACAGATAGCCAACATTGCCACCTTTATCGGTATGGTTACCGTAAATGCCCTGGCAAATATCCTGCCTATTAATGGTATTACTACGGGAGAGGTATCAGATTCCTACCCGGATCTTTTTGCCCCTGCGGGATTCACATTTTCGATTTGGGCTGTTATTTACTTACTCCTTGGAGCGTTTGTGGTTTATCAGGCAAGGGGCCTATTGAGTAGAAGTCAGGTGCCAGAAGGTATATTAAAAAAAGTATCTATCTTTTTTGCTGCATCTTCTATTTTCAACATGGTTTGGATCTTTGCCTGGCATTACAGGCAGATAGGGCTTTCCCTCATCATCATGCTCCTCATCTTTGCATCCCTGGCAGTTATCTATGTGCGTTTGGGTAGGAAGAAGAATCTTTCTCGAGAAGAGTTCCTTTTTGTCCATGTACCCTTCAGCGTTTATTTTGGGTGGATTTCTGTTGCCACCATAGCCAATGTAACTGCTTACCTGGTCAGCATAGGTTGGCAGGGGTGGGGCCTACCGGATGCTTTTTGGACGGTGCTGGTGATATTGGTGGGAACCTTTGTGGCTGCCATGAACACTTTGATACGAAAGGATTCTGCCTATCTGTTGGTATTCATATGGGCTTTCATCGGCATTGCTGCCAAGAGGATTGCTGCACCCCAAATTTATTACAGCATTCTTATTACCCTGACGGCTTCCATTACTCTGTTTATGTTTCTATTCTATCGAACTTTTACCCGGCGGAGTACTTAAGAAGAAGAATTATCTTTTATTCTACTTGCTGAGGCCAGTCATAAATTCCATGAAAGTATATATTAAGCAAGAACAAGACAGTACCGGTGATTCGACACTGTCTTGTTCTTGTTTTTGGTACGAGTGTGAATATAAGATGCTCAAGCTATTAGTTAGTAAAGACCCTCTTTAAGCCTTCGTCCTTACCTGCTGCTTCCTCCAGAGCTTGCTTTGCCGCTCTTACCAGATTTTCTTTTCCTGCACTCTCGTTGTAAATATCCAAAGCCTCCAGAATGTCCTTCGGTTCCTCACAAACAAATACTTTACCTTCATCCTGCCAGAGGGCCTGGTTTAAAACGGATACAACATATGTACCGCCTTCAGTCTTATATATATCAACCTCAATCCACTTTAATCTTTCCTGGCAGCCCATTGGTTTGCCGGTAGCGCTGCCCAGAAGTTCACCCGTAAAAATTAAATCACTATCTCCAGTACGTTTTATTGTGTATTTCTTCATTTTTTATCTCCTTTCCAGGGCTCTCTAACCGGGCCAAGATTAAAGGCAACCCTTAACATATATAATAGTTTTTTAGCACCAGATATTCAATGTTTCTTTTACCCAGGGTTAAAATGAAAGCTTCGGTATGTTATAATTATAAGTGAAACCAGGAGGAGGGATTTTCCTATGAAAAAAATATTGGTTCCTATTGATGGTTCCCAGAACTCTTTTAAAGCTTTAAAGCATGCCAGAAATATGGCTGAGAAATTTGGCTCTGAAATAATATTAGTAAATATTCAAAAACCTATTTTTTATGAATCTCTGGAACCAGAACCTGTAGGTTCGGAAAATGGCTCGGAAACTATTCAGGAAAGGGCAAAAATAATTATTAATCAGGGGCTAGAGATTCTTAAAGGAAGCCCTGTATCGATTAAACCAGAACTGAAAACTGAAATCATTGCAGGGGAGCCTGCTGAACAAATTCTTTACTTAATCGACAAAGAGGATGTTGATATGGTGATTATGGGTAGTCACGGTTTGTCTGGCATCCGAAGGTTTTTAATGGGAAGCGTTTCCAATAAAGTTCTTCAACATTCCTCAAAACCGGTAATGATTATTAAGTAAAAGATAAAAGAAAATATTCCTTCTTATAAGGAAGGAATAAAATTGAAAAAAACATCTTTTAATGTAATAACTGGAGGTGGGGGCCTCCAGTTATTTTTTATATGAAACCTAATTTTCAAATGGTGCGAGAGGAGGGATTTGAACCCTCACACCCGTAAGGACACTAGGTCCTGAACCTAGCGCGTCTGCCGTTCCGCCACTCTCGCATAAAATGGTGAGCCATCCAGGGCTCGAACCTGGGACACCCTGATTAAAAGTCAGGTGCTCTTCCAACTGAGCTAATGGCTCTCCTACAATATTATAACACATTTATTTAAAAATTCAATGGCTGGGGTGGGAGGATTCGAACCTCCGCGTGCAGGATCCAAAGTCCCGTGCCTTACCGCTTGGCTACACCCCAAAATGCTTTAAAAACACAATTTAAAGTATAACTTATTTTTTTGCAGTCGTCAACATTACAAAGAATATTTTATGTTGAAATAGAAGTAAAAATGCACAATTGAACTAATTTATTTTATAATTTTCTCTTATTTATGTTAAGGTATACATTCTTTATTTTTAGCAAATAACAGTACAAAGAATCTTTTTATCAATGGAGGTTTAAATATGATAAACCAGTATTTTGAAAAAATATTTTCAGATCTGGAAGAGATCGAGAAACGCTTATCTTCAGGTTCCAGTCAACAGGAGATTGAACAGTTAACGGAGGAGCTTTTAAGACTTCGCAGGCAGATGGATCATCTGGTTAATTACTGGCTTAAATTCGAAGAAAAAGTGAACACCCTGCAGTTAAATTATAATCTAAATATTCCAGAGGAACTCTTTGATATGATACCGGAGGGACTTTTAGAAAAGTTAGACCTTTGTGACGAAGATTTTGGAATGGAGAAAGAAGAAAAAATGCAAACTTCTCCCCCTGCTAATACTAATACTATAACCAGAAATACCCTGCAAAATATGGATGAGCATATTTTTATGACCTTAGATAACCTGGAAACCACACGGTCTTTTAGAAGGGGAATCGGCTATTTTGATTTGTCCATGATGAAAGAGGCGGTAGAAGAATTTAACAAGGTAATTGAAAGAGAACCAGATTTTATGGCGGGCCACTTTTACCTGGGGTTGGCGTATGGAGAAATGGGCAGGTATGAAAAAGCCTTGAAGGAATTTAACCTGATTTTAGCTATAAACCATAATCAAAAATTCAGGGCAGTGGTTCACAACTGCCGGGGGAATGTATTTGCAGAACAAGAGAGATATGAAGAAGCATTAAAAGAATTTAAAAAAGCCCTGGAGCTGGATAATGAGTTTTATGATGTATATTTTAACCTGGGAGCCACTTGTTACAATATGAATAAGTTTGAAGAAAGTATTGAATATTTTAAAGAAGCCCTGAAATATTTTGATAATGACTGGGAGATATTGTATTACCTGGGGAAATCCTTTGGGAACCTGGGCTGCTTAAAGGAGGCTATTCATTACGTAGAAAAAGCTGTCCGGTTAAATGGAGGGTTAACTGCTATCCATCTGGAACTGGGTGTGCTGTATGAATTGATGGGGGAAAAGAATAAAGCCAAAAAGCATTATGCCAAGGTAAAAGGCCAGTAAAAAACAGATTTCACAAAAAAAAATGTGAATTTTAGTGCCCTAAATGGTTTTTTTTAGTTATAATTATCTATGACGGTCGCAATATAGATTTTAATGTTTTGGGAGGCTGATTCATGAAAAGCAGGATAGGTGTAATTGGAGGAACCGGGGTATACGATCCAGAAATACTGGAAGATTTAAAAGAAGTAGATGTGAAGACTCCTTACGGAAATGCCTTGCTTTATACGGGGAGGTTCCAGGATACAGAAGTTTGTTTTCTGCCCCGCCACGGAAGAACTCACGGGGTTCCACCCCACAAAATAAATTACCGGGCAAACATTTGGGCGCTAAAAAAAGAGGGAGTAAGCCGGATTATTTCCACGGCTGCCGTTGGGTCACTGAATGAGGCAATGCCTCCCGGTGCAGCGGTTTTACTAGACCAGTTCATTGACTTTACCCGGCAGAGGCCTTTAACATTTTTTGAAGATGGAAGAGAAGGGGTAGTCCACACAGACTTTACGGAACCCTACTGTCCGGATATTCGAGCGTCTTTACAAGAGAATACGGCTGCTGCAGGGCTCAAGGTGATTAATTATGGTACTTATGTGTGCACCGAAGGGCCTCGTTTTGAAACTCCGGCGGAAATTAAGATGTTTAAGGCCTGGGGCGGCGATGTAGTAGGAATGACTAATGTTCCGGAGGTAGTATTAGCCCGGGAAGCCGGACTGTGTTACGCTACAGTGACCCTGGTTACCAACTACGCCGCCGGGATATCCAGTACTCTTTTATCCCACGAGGAAGTACTGGAAATGATGGCAGAGAATATTGAAAAGATAAGGGATCTAATAATGAATACCATCGGTGCGATATCTCAAGAAACCCGCTGCAGCTGTGGGCAGATTCCGGGTAAAATGGAAGTGGAGTAAAAAAAACCATAACCAGTAAAGGGAAACAGAGCATATGATAAAACCAATCATTTGGCAGAAGACTAAATTAAAGATATTAGACCAGAGGAGGATTCCTCTGGCCGTCGATTATATAATATGTTCCACCTGCCGGGAAGTGGCAGAGTGCATCGGGAATCTGTCTGTCAGGGGAGCTCCGGCCATTGGGTCGGCGGCGGCTTTTGGACTGGTTTTGGGGGCACAGGAATTGAAGGGGTTTCCTAAAGAAGGATTTAACCATGCATTCCGAGAAAAAGCTTCTAATATGCTGCAGGCGAGACCCACAGCGGTGAATTTATCCTGGGCGGTCGAGAGGATGCTTCGGAAATACGAAAGCATAAAAGAAAAAGATCTGGGGGAGCTTACAGGGGGCCTGGAGGAAGAAGCTCTCACCATATATAAAGAAGACATTGTGGGGAATAAAAAAATTGGACAAATAGGGTCCTCTTTAATACCGGAAGGGGCCCAAATATTAACACACTGCAATGCTGGAGCCCTGGCCACTGCGGGATATGGTACAGCCCTGGGAGTTGTCCGTTGGGCTGTGGGGCAGGGGAAGGAGATTCATGTTTATGTGGATGAAACCCGGCCTGTTTTACAGGGAGCCCGCTTGACTGCCTGGGAAATGAAGCAGGAGGAAATTCCTTATACCTTGATCACGGATAATATGGCCGGCATGCTCATGCAGAAGGGTAAAATTGACCTGGTGATAGTAGGGGCTGACAGAATTGCTCAGAACGGAGACACCGCCAATAAAATTGGCACCTACAGCCTGGCGGTGCTGGCCAAATACCATGACATCCCCTTTTACGTGGCGGCACCCTCCTCCACCTTTGACTTAACCCTTACATCCGGCGAGGAGATTCCCATAGAGGAGAGGGACCCCCGGGAGGTTACCCATGTTTTTGAGCAAAGGATTACCCCGGAGGGCTGTAGTGTCTTTAATCCTTCCTTTGATGTAACGCCGGCGGGGTTGATCAGCGCCATTATAACAGAAAAAGGAATTATTGAAAATCCCCAGAAGGAAAACATACTTTCTGTAATGCAGATAAATTAATCCGATGAGTATTCAAATAAAAATTAGGGAGAAGGTTAATTCTCATGTTGGAAACGGAGAAAACGAAAGAACGTGTTGCCCTGAGCGCAAAAAATATGCTTGATGAAGGCCTGGTGGTAGAAACCTGGGGCAATGTCAGCGCCCGGGCCGAAGAGAACATGGTCATTGCACCCAGCGGCCTGGACTATAAAAAGCTAAATTTTACGGACATGGTGGTAATGGACCTCCATGGCAATGTGTTGGAGGGGAAGTGGAAACCCTCCTCGGAACATCCTCTGCACCGTCTAATTTATCAGCGGAGGAAAGATGTAAATGCGGTTATGCACACCCACAGTATTTATGCCACTACTTTTGCTGTAGCCAGGAAAGAAATCCTCACGGTGGTTGAAGATTTTTCACAGGTGGTGGGGGGAAGTGTCAAAGTGGCAGATTATGCCATGCCCGGCTCCCATAAGCTGGCCGTAAATTGTGTGGAGGCTTTGCAGGACAATTCAGCTGTGTTAATAGCCAATCATGGACTGGTAGCCGTGGGGAAAACCCTGGAGGACGTGCTGTTAACCTGTAAAGTGATAGAAAAAACTGCCTTGATCACCCTTTATGCCAACATGCTGGGGGGTCCAGTGGTTATAGATGAGAAGCATGTTCAGAAACTGCACAAATATTTTAAGGAACAATATGGTCAAAGGAAGCAGGAGAATAAGTAAGGGATTCTTATAGATATTTATGGTTCAGGGGGGAGACTGTTGAGGAAAATTAAAATTATTAACTGCCGGGTTTTTACCTTTAATGAAGAAAATGAAATCTTTCACCGGGGAGAAATAGAAATCCAGGGGGACAGTATTTCTTATATAGGGAAAGTCCGGGAATATAATGATGAAACTGCTCAGGAGGGTTACAGCCGGGTGATTGATGCCCGGGGGCAGGTATGTCTTCCCGGGCTTATTAATTCCCATACCCATGCCCCCATGACCCTGTTTAGAGGTTTTGCAGATGACCTTCCCCTGATGACCTGGCTGGAAACGAAAATATGGCCTGCGGAGGATAGGCTGCAGGGGGAAGATGTTTATTGGGGGACCCTTCTTTCCTGCTTAGAGATGATTAAATCAGGAACTACAACGTTTAATGATATGTATTTTTTCATGGATGATATGGCCAAAGCTGTTTTAGAAAGCGGCATCCGGGCTGTGCTTTCCCGGGGTCTCATTGGATTAGATGAAAAAAAAGCCGCTTTGGGGTTGGAAGAAACGGAAGAGCTGATTTCCCGGTGGCATAAATCTGCTGATGGACGGATCAGAGTTATGTTCGGGCCCCATGCCCCCTATACCTGTCCGCCGGATTATCTTCAAAAAATTATGGGAAAAGCACAGCAGTATGGACTACCCCTACATATCCACCTGGCAGAAACCAGGTTTGAAGTGGAGCAGTCCAAAGAGTTGTATAAAATGACCCCCATAGAACATATGGAGTCATTGGGGCTTTTTAATTTTCCGGTGGTAGCCGCCCACTGTGTGCATCTCAGCCCCCATGACATAGAGATATTGTCCAGGAGAAAGGTGGCAGTTGCCCACAATCCGGGAAGCAACCTGAAGTTGGCCAGCGGCGTGGCTCCCGTTCCCCAGCTGCTGGAGGCGGGAGTGACGGTTTCCCTGGGGACCGACAGCGCAGCCAGTAATAATAACCTGGATATGCTGGAGGAAATCAGACTGGCGTCGCTCATCCACAAAGGGGTATCTGGTGACCCTCTGGTGGTGCCTGCTTACACAGCCCTGGAGATGGCTTTCCGGGGAGGAGCGAAAAGCTTATATTGGGATGATGAGATTGGAATGTTGAAACCCGGTTACAAGGCGGATTTAATTCTGGTGAACATGGAAAAACCTCATCTGTGCCCTATCCATGACCCGGCAGCCCATATTGTATACGCTGCGCAGAGCTCTGATATAGAAACGGTCATTATTAACGGTGAAATAGTCATGGAAAACCGGGAGATAAAAAATATGGATGAAGAAAAGATTATGTATCATGCGCAAAAACAGGCTTTTATGTTGACTGGAGGGATGGTAGATGAGGGTTCTGCTGACTAATGACGATGGTATTTATGCCGATGGAATTCAGGAATTAAGCAAAGCCATGCAAAAGGTTGCTTCTGTATACATTGTTGCCCCGGACAGGGAGAGAAGTGCGGTAGGGCATGCCATAACCATGCATCATCCCCTGCGGGCAGAACGGGTGAAGCTCTTTCATAATCCGAATCTGCCGGCCTGGGCGGTGAACGGCACTCCCTCAGACTGTGTGAAGCTGGCGGTGGAAGCGATTTTACCGGAGAAGCCGGATATTGTGGTGTCAGGTGTAAACCGGGGTTCCAACCTGGGCACAGACGTATTATATTCCGGGACTGTTTCCGCCGCTATAGAGGCGGTTATAAGTGGAGTACCTTCCATTGCTGTTTCCTTAACCGCGGGGGAAAATGCTGACTTCTCCCCAGCGGCAGAGTTTGCCGCAAAACTGGCGGCAACCGTTCTTAAGAACGGACTGCCCCAGGGCACCCTGTTGAATGTAAATGTTCCTGGCCTTCCCAGGAATGAGATAGAAGGTGTGGCCGTTACCCGTTTAGGGATGACCCGGTACAATAATGAGTTTGAACAGAGGGTGGATCCCAGGGGACGTTCCTACTATTGGATGGTGGGAGAAGTGGTAGAGATCACCAACTGCAGTGATACTGACCTGTCAGCTATCCGGTGCAACAAAATATCTGTTTCACCCATTCATTTTGATTTTACCAATTATCAAGCTATGGATAGTTTAAAAGAATGGAATTTTGATATGTAAAACAAAACAAGGGGACGGTTCTTTTGTCTTATTTTCTTCCTCTGATGGTGCAGTGTTTTTCGCTGAAAGTATATAGTTTAGTTGAAATGACCATAACCGAAGAGGCTTTATTTATGAAAAAGTGAGGTTTATTTTATGTTCCGGATTAAGAAAATTCATGATAACACTTATTTGATTCCTAAACAGGGGAAGATGAAGGTTGATGCCGTTCTTTTCCTCAACGAGAAGCTGTGCCAGGATATCCTGGAGGATGATGCGGTTAAACAGCTGACCGATGCCGCCTGCCTTCCCGGGGTTTTTAAACACGTGGTGGGGATGCCGGATATTCATGAGGGATTTGGCCTTCCCATAGGCGGGATTATGGCCACCGATGCCCGAAACGGGATTGTCTCCGCAGGGGCAGTGGGAATGGACATTAACTGTGGAGTAAGGCTTTTGGGAACCAATATTTCTAGGGAAAAGGTGGACAAACCTCTTCTGAGAAAAATAATGGATTCTATAGAGGAAAAAGTTCCCACGGGCATCGGCAAAAAAAGCAGGCACACAGGGAGCAGTTCCCTGGTGGAGAAGGTTATGGTGGAGGGAGCTCCGGCACTGGTAGAAAAAGGGCTGGGAAGGCCAGAGGACCTGAAGGCCATAGAGGAATACGGCTGCCTGAGGGGAGCTGACCCTGAAAAACTGAGCAGTAAAGCGGTTTCCAGAAGCAACCAGCTGGCAACCATAGGAGGCGGGAATCACTTCATAGAAATCGGTTATGTATCAGAAGTATTCCTACCGGAAACCGCTGAATATTTCGGCCTGCAAAAAGATAACTTGACGGTGATGATTCATACCGGGAGTCGAGGCCTGGGCCATCAAATTTGCAATGATTACACCAATATCATGCTGAAATCTGTTAAAAAGTATGGGATTGACCTCCCTTCCAGGGGATTGGCGTGTGTCCCTATTCATTCAACGGAGGGCAGGGATTATCTTTCGGCCATGGCCTGTGCGGTCAATTTTGCCTTTGGAAACCGGCAGTTAATCACCCATGAAGTCAGAAACGCCTTTGGAGAAGTGTTTCAATGCAGCCCTGAAAAGCTGGGCCTGCACCTGGTATATGACCTGGCCCATAATATTGCCAAATTTGAAGAGCATTTTGGGAGAAGGCTCCTGGTCCATAGAAAAGGTGCCACCCGGGCTCTGCCTCCCAATCATCCCTCTAATCCTGAAAAATACATGCATACCGGTCATCCTGTATTGATCCCGGGCACCATGGGGACGGCCTCCTATGTGGTAACAGGGACGGAAAAGAATAAAGATACCTTTTATTCCACCAATCACGGTGCCGGCAGGGTAATGTCTCGAAAGGCTGCCAGAAAAACCTTGTGCCGCAGTGAATTGGAAAACAGGATGAAAAATATCTTAATCAATACCCGCAATCTGAAACGTATACTGGACGAGGCTCCCGGGGCCTATAAAAATATTCATGAAGTAGTTTTATCCCTGACCGATATCAATATGACCCGTATGATAGCCATGCTGAAACCCCTGGCCGTGATTAAAGGGGAGGGAGATTAAAATGATGCATAGTATAGCCCCTTTCATTGACCACACATTACTGAAACCTGAGGCCACAACGGAGGACATTCTTCGACTTTGTGATGAGGCGATAGCCTATGGTTTTGCCGCGGTTTGTGTAAATTCTGTTTACGTGGATACGACATTAGAAAGAATCAAAGATACGCCGGTACGTCTGGCTGTGGTAGTGGGGTTTCCCCTGGGGGCAAATTTTTCTGAAGTTAAAGCCCTTGAGGCCAAAATGGCAGTAGAAAAGGGAGCCCGTGAAATCGATATGGTGGCAAACATTGGAGCCTTAAAAGAGGGGAATTTTATCCGGGTAGAAAAGGATATAAAGGAAACCGTCAGGGCAGCGTATCCGGCAGAGGTCAAGGTAATTGTAGAAACAGCGCTGTTAAGTGATAAAGAAAAGGAAAAGATTTGCCGGATTGTATTGGACAGTGGAGCCGCTTATATAAAAACTTCAACTGGCTTTGTACCCGGCGGTGGAGCCGTAATAGAGGATATTTTACTCTTTAAAAGCATAGTGAAAGACAGAATAAAAATTAAAGCCTCAGGAGGGATTCGAACCCTGTCTTTTGCGAGAAATTTGTTAGAATCCGGCGCCTCCAGGCTGGGGGCCAGTTCCGGTATAAGTATCATAGAGGAAGAAAACGCGGAAACATGTCGATGAAATGCTTTTTCTCCTGCTTGTAAATTGAGAACCGTCACCAAAAATAGAATAAATTCATTACAGGTATTTCCTAGGAAATTTTTAACCACTTTTTTAATAAAGTGGTTATATTTATTTAACTTCGAGAATATAATTTTCTGGAATAAAATATATGGAACGGAGTATACAAATGAATGGGACAAGAGTAAAAATAAAAAAAAGTAGGGTTATTGAAAGGGAAATTACCTTTTTACTTTTTTTATTCATCATATTTACACTGGTGGCCGGGACATATTTATATGAAACATATTCAAAGCATTACATTATGAATCATCAGGCAATTTTTGAAAATGTTGTGTTAAATATGAATAGTTCATACGACTACAACTATATGATTAAGGAGGAAACCAATGAATATAACCTGGAATTTGCCGGGTTGGTGGTAAATCCTAATAAAATTATTGGCAGCTTTAGTGACTATAATCTGGAGGTATATAGAATCGCCGATAATTTATTTATAAAAAGCTCTCTTCAGGGGGATTGGGAGATCGTGAACGAAATCGACCTGGAGGATTTAAAAAGTTTTGTACAAAGTCCTTCCGATATATTAGAGCAGGTAATCATGGAGTGGGGAAAACCGGATATGGTTACCCGCCACAGCATCGGAGGAAAAGATTACCTGCTCATTATTTACAGTCCTGAATCATTGGAAAAAGATAAATTTCTTTTAGATTATTATCCTCATCTGTCTTCCTACAGCAAAACTTTTTTAAACTGTAATGTTTGGATTACGGCAGAAGAACCTTTCCTGCACAAAATAGAATTCATAATATCCCTGGAGTCCCCGGAGGGAAGGACTCAAAATATTCGTAGGGAAATGTTT
>PWJM01000167.1 GCA_003560915.1 Syntrophomonadaceae bacterium | reverse complement strand
TTGAAGAGTTTCAGAGTGGAGACCGGGAAGCACGCAAAAAGTTGGCCAACGGTAACCTCAGGCTGGTTTTAAGTGTAATCCAGAGATTTAATAACCGGGGCGAATACGTGGATGACCTTTTTCAGGTAGGATGCATCGGTTTGATGAAAGCCATAGATAATTTTGATTTGAGTCAAAATGTTAAATTTTCAACCTATGCCGTTCCCATGATCATTGGAGAAATCAGACGGTATTTAAGGGACAATAACCCGGTACGGGTGAGCCGTTCCTTAAAAGACATTGCCTATAAAGTGCTGCAGGTCCGGGATGAAATGGCCAACCGTTTCGGCCGGGAGCCTTCCATAACGGAAATATCCCAGGAGTTAAACATAGGCCGAGAGGAAATTATATTTGCCCTGGAGGCCATTCAGGAACCGGTTTCCCTTTTTGAACCCATTTATCACGATGGAGGTGACCCCATATTTGTTATGGACCAGATTAAGGATGACAAAAGTTTGGATGATCGCTGGTTGGAGGGAATCGCCATCAAAGAGGCGATCAACAAATTGAACCAAAGAGAACAGCTGATTTTAGACCTCCGTTTTTATCGGGGTAAAACCCAGATGGAGGTGGCTGATGAGATTGGAATATCCCAGGCCCAGGTATCCCGCCTGGAAAAGGCGGCTCTGGGGCACCTGAAAAAATATATTCAATAATCCTGCAGGGAGGAGATGGTTATATGGTTAAGCGTGAAAAAATACTGGCGGTTACACTGAGTATATTTTTATTATTTTTCAGCCTGTACTATATCAGCTTTTCCGATGAAGCCGTCTGGTCCTACAACCAGCATAATTTGAGCAGGATTATTGTGATCTGGCAGGAGGATGATGAGGTCCACGAGATTTATGATCCCAGTGAATCAGGGCCTAACCTCCCGGTGATTAAAATTTATCCTTAAACCTTGTTTAAAGCCAACTTCACTTATATTTTAGCTGCCCTTTCGGGCAGCATTTTTTTTGACTTCTTCTTTGAAAACCTACAGCCTCGGGAAGAAAAGGAAGTAGACAAGGAAGACAAGAGACAAGGGGACGGTTCTCTTGTCTTATTTATTCCTTTCGTTCTACATATTTCCTTACCCATATTTGTTGAAATTTAAATAAATATGTAATTCCCTATAAAGGTTATAAATAAATATTATACAAGGATGTGATTTCCTTGTTAAAAGTTAAATCATGGATAAAAAACTTTGAAAGATGTAAATGCGGTGCAATATTGTATATAAACAATGCGCAAATTACCCTGGTAAGAAAGACATATTCACTAACCTGTTCTGCCTGTAACAAAAATTATCATATCTATTTCAAAAAAAAAGATTTTTTGAGTAGTGAATTCATATTTGAAAATGCAAAAGAATATTAAGGCTGTGTTTTATAAGACAAGAGGACCGCCTTCTTGTCTTATTCTTGTCTTATTTTTGAGAATGAAACGGAATGCAATATTGCACAAACGAACTCAGTAAAAAGCACAAAAACCTTAGTAAAAAAATTCGGAAAAATTTTCATATTTAGAAGGAGTTTTGCATTTTCAAGCGAATATAACAAGATGTGGTATACTAAGAGATAAATAACAACAATATATAGGGTTGGAAAATCAGGGGGGATTAAGGTGAGATGCCTGTTCTGCGGGTCTTTAGAAAGCAAAGTAGTGGACTCCCGGTCTGCTGAGGAAGGGTCGGCCATTCGACGCCGTAGGGAATGCACGGTATGCGGCAGGCGCTTTACCACGTATGAAAAAATGGATGATGTTCCCCTGGTGGTGATCAAATCAGACGGTCGGCGGGAGGTTTTTGACCGTAATAAAATTATTAGCGGACTCCTTAGAGCCGGAGTCAAAAGGCAGATTGAGTTGAAGACCTTTGAGGACCTGGTAGACGATATAGAGAGGGACCTGAGAAACAGCTTTGTCAAGGAGGTCCAATCCAATCAGCTGGGGGATATGGTTCTAGAAAGATTACGGGGGCTGGACGAGGTGGCTTATGTACGGTTTGCTTCAGTCTATCGGAAGTTTCAGGATATACAGTCCTTTAAAAAAGAACTTGATTATCTTTTTAATATAAAAAACAAACCTGTGAGGAAGTGATTACCATTTTAGAATTAACTACCAAAAGGCAGATGGAAGGAAGCAGACAGGTAATCTTTGAGGAAATTAGAAAAAGAGATGGCAGGGTTGTGCCCTTTGACAAACAGAAGATTACCGAAGCCATTTTTAGGGCAGCCAGAGCTGTAGGGGGTGAGGACAGAAATATTGCAGAAATCCTGACCCAAAAGGTGATTGAGCACCTGCAGAGAAACAATCAGGACATCATTCCTACTGTTGAGGGAACTCAGGATGCGGTAGAGAAGATTCTCATAGAAAATGGACATGCCCGTACCGCTAAGGCCTATATTCTATACCGCTCTCGCCGAACCCGGATGCGGGATGGAAAAAGCGATTTGATGGACGCAGTGAAAGAAATTTTGGTGGAAACCAGCCGGGAAAATGCCAATATCAGCAACTCACCCTCCGCCAAAATGCTGCAAATTGCTATGGCAGCCAGCAAAAACTATTACTTGAGCAACCTGCTTCCAGAGGATTCCGCCGAGGCTCACCGGGAGGCTTCCATTCATATTCACGACCTGGATTACTACGCCAAGACCTTAAACTGCCTGCAGATTGATTTGAAAAAATTATTTAAAGAGGGTTTTCATACGGGAAATGGCTGGATACGGCCGCCCCAACGGGTCTACTCCGCGGCTGCTCTTGCTGCCATCATTCTGCAGAGCAACCAGAACGATATGTATGGTGGACAAAGTTTCCCGCATTTCGACCGGGATATGGGAGAGGTCATCAGGAGTTTCAAGAAGCAGCCTTGTGAAGAAGAAACCTTCCAGGCCATGGAAGGGCTAATTTATAATTTAAACACCATGCACTCTCGGGCTGGTGCTCAGGTACCCTTCAGCAGTATAAACTTTGGCACCGATACCACAGAGGAGGGACGAATGATTACCCGGGCTCTGCTCAAGGCCTTTGAAAAGGGATTGGGCCGGGGAGAAAACCCGGTGTTTCCCAATCTGGTATTTAGAGTAAAGGAAGGTGTTAACTTCGATTCCGAGGATCCAAACTATGATCTGTTCCGGCTGGCCTTGAAAGTGGCTTCACATCGGCTGAATCCTACCTTTAGCTTTATGGATGCCTCCTTCAACCAGAAATATGGGGAAGAGGTTTCCTATATGGGATGCCGTACCCGGACCATAGCCAACCGGCATGGTGAGGAACTGTCTGCAGGAAGGGGCAACATCGCTTCTGTATCCATCAATCTGCCCCGACTGGCCCTTACTGCCAAAGAGCCCAAAGCCTTCTTTGTAGAATTGGACCGAATCTTAAGGCTCTGTGTACGTCAGCTTTTGCACCGCTTTGAAGTTTTAAGCGAATTAAAAATGAAAGATTTGCCTTTCCTGATGGGCCAGAATCTTTATATGGGCTCTGAGAACCTGAAGTGCAATGAGCCAATTCATGATATTATAAAACACGGCACTTTATCCATGGGCTTTATTGGCCTGGCTGAAGCTTTAATAAGCCTGGTAAATTCTCATCACGGGGACAGTGAAGAAGCTCGCCAGCTGGGGATCAGTATTGTGGAGCATATGTGGAAGCGCACCCAGCAGTTTTGCGAAGAGTACGATCTTAACTTTGCTCTTTACGCGACTCCTGCCGAAGGATTATCTGGACGGTTTATCAATGCTGACCGAAAGCGTTTTGGGGTACTGCCAGGCATTACAGATAAGGAATACTACACTAATTCCTATCATCTGCCCGTAAATTACCTGACCTCTATATTTGAGAAGATAAAGATTGAAGGCGAGTACCACAACTACTGTAATGGTGGACATATTTCCTATGTGGAACTCGCCTCTCCCCCCCGGGATAACATAGAAGCCATAGAAAAAATCATCAGACATATGGCTGCCTGCAACTTGGGTTACGGAGGAATCAATTATCCTATAGATGAGTGTATTAGCTGTAGTTTTTCAGGGCTTATTCCTGAGGCCTGCCCACAGTGCGGGGGAACAGCTATCCGAAGGATACGCAGGATTACCGGTTACCTCTCCACGGAGGAACGGTTCAATGCAGCTAAACAGGCGGAACTGAGGGACCGCAAATCCCATATCTTTAACCAGTATTAGGAGGGACAGGCTTTGAGTTTGAGGATTGCCGGTATAACTGATGAAAGTGTAGTTGACGGACCAGGGATCAGGTTGGTAGTCTATGCCCAGGGATGTCTCCAGGACTGTCCGGGATGTCATAACCCTGAGACCCAGAACCTGGAAGGGGGGCGCCTGGTAACACTGGAGGAATTAACTGAAAAAATTGAAAGAAATCCTTACTTAGATGGAGTGACTTTTTCAGGGGGGGAACCCTTTATGCAGGCCGAAGCCTTTGCCAGGCTGGCCCAGAAATTTAAGCCTCGGGGGCTTTCCCTGGTAACTTACACAGGTTATACCTTTGAATATTTGTTCAAAGAAAGCCGAAGCGACTCAAGTATTTACCGTCTCCTGAAATCAACAGATCTTTTAATTGATGGACCCTACCTGCAGGAAAAAAGAGACTTAAACCTGCTTTACCGGGGGTCTTACAACCAGAGAATAATTAATGTACCCCGAACTCTTTCCAGTGGACATCTTTCCATAAGTAAAGGTGCCCCGGCGCTTTTACCCTGATTTGGAATAGATATACAGAGGGGGATTGAGAAATGCACACTTAAAAGTGTGCATTTTTTTTATTTTCTGCATATATTTATAAATAGAAGAATGCCGGGGAGGTTTAAACATGTTGAAAACTTCGGACCTGAAAACCCGAGAGGTAATAAACATTCAGGATGGAAGAAGACTAGGCCTAATCAGCGACCTGGACATTGATTTAGAGCACGGTAAGATTAGGGCTATCATTATCCCCGGGTCAGGAAAGTTACTGGGGTTTTTTGGCGGTGACCGGGACTACGTTATTCCCTGGAGCAAGATTGTCAAAATTGGCATTGATACCATTCTGGTAGAACTGCCGGACTATTCCTATGAAAAAGAAGATTATTACACGTAAAAAGTTTCAGTCCAGCACCTGGATATAAATATCTCTAACTTCGGAAACCGGCCTATCTTTACCTAAAAATACTCCGTTTAACCAGATTTCAAAGTGCAGGTGAATACCTCTTCCTGTATTCTTAACAGAATCCAGTGTGCCGGAATTTCCTGTTGTACCTATCTTCTGGCCTTTCTCCAAAACCGTTCCTTCCTGGATACTGGAATCAATGGTGTCTAAATGGGCATAACGGGTAACAATTCCCTGTTCATGCTGAATCCATACCTGCCTTCCCCTGAACTTGTCCAGAAGTTCTTCAGGGGTAATTTTGGACTCATGAGAGATTCGAACAGCTTCATTATATTCTTCCCGATTCATTTCTTCAAAATTATGGTCCGCCCGGATAACGGTTCCTGGCCCGGCTGCCAGCACCGGGGTTTTTTTGGTCACGGATACCCCGCAGCTTCCGCTGTAATAATCCAGGCCTTCATGCACTCCGTTTCGGTAATTTCTAGGGGCATTGGGAAGCTGTCCATTTACCGAGCTGACTTTAGCTCCTTCAATAGGATGACTCAAAAAGGAGAATATTGAAATCAGTTCCTGACTGCTTATTTGCTTAATATCTATATTCGAAGTTTTCGGTTCAAATGGGAAACTTTTTAAATCACTGTTGAAGTATCTACCATATAACTGGTGGTCTATCTCCTCTCTGTTATATGAAGTTACATTGCTGCTTGGGTTTTCCACCTCCGGCGCCCCCGCGGCGGAAGAGAAAGAATCTTCCGTTAGGGAAAGTCTTTGTATATTCATACATCCGGCAGCAGCTATAAAAACAACAAAAATAAAAATTACAGCTAAAAGTTTAGTATATTTCATGAATTTCCCTCCCTTTCACTATTGTAGCAAATTTTTATTCAGGTTACAAATACTGACGCGGTACGGAAAGATTAAAAGGAACATGTATTTCTTTAAAAATTATTTTTATTCTTAAAGGAATAAAGTTGTAATTGTAGAAATATATAACTTATCAGAAAAGGGGTGAGATTGTGGTAGCGGGGTTGAAATATGTTAAATACATAAAGGGTGAAGTTAACGGCCAGCTCTATGAACCTCTGCTGGAGTACTGCTTTGACTGCTGCGATTCCTTTAGTTTGATCACCCAGGAGCCCTCCCGGTTATCTTTAAAGGGAAAGGCAGTAATCAACGGGTTAAAGGATCATGAGGTTGAAGTGATAGAGAACGTGACCAATTGGCCCGGGACGGATATTCTTTCTGCTGCATATATCAACGAAAAGGGAGAGGAACAGGGGATTATTCATACCTTGCGGATGTACAAGTGTGATATATTTTCCTTAAAAATCTTATTGGATTCTTCAAGATGCCTTTATGATTGGGAGCTTCCCCGTTACCCGGGAGATATAACCTTTTATAGGTATAAAGAAACTCCTTTTTTAATTTCAATCAGTCACAAGGAAACCTGCCGGGTGGAGGCAACGGATTTAGAGATGGACAGTTTGATCGTTCATGTTCCAGGATTGATTTTACAGGATATTATTTAATTAAGATTTAATTATAGACGAAAAGCCTGTGGGCTTTTTTTTCAATTCTGCCGGATTTTATAAATCAATGAGAATGAATTGTTAAGTTAAGGCTTTATACAAAAATTAATTCCGGCCTTTTTGTATAAAGTGTTTTCTTTGAAGAAATAAATAGAAGTGTATAACGAAAAAGGTAAAGACTGTAACAGAAAGCAGGAAATTCTGTTACATGAAAAGAATTATGCTTAAGGTAGAGTAAGAGTAAAGGTGCTTGTAAGATCATTGAGAATACTGGTGAAAAAGGATTGTTCACGGCTGCAGAAGGTGCTGGTTTATCAACACGGCTAAATTGATAAATGAAAAGGAGGAAAGTATATAATGACAAAACCAACAGCAACTATAGAAATGGAAGGCGGGGGAGTAATAAAAGTTGAACTGGATCCTGACAATGCTCCCAACACAGTGAAAAATTTTATTCAACTGGCTCAAAAGGGTTATTATGACGGATTAATATTTCACCGGGTCATACCGGGTTTCATGATTCAGGGGGGCTGTCCCCAGGGGCAGGGTACCGGCAATCCCGGATATGCCATCAAGGGGGAGTTCGCTATGAACGGGGTTCCCAACCAGCTGAAGCACAATCGTGGAGTTATCTCCATGGCCCGTTCTATGGCTCCGGATTCGGCTGGCTCTCAATTTTTTATTACTGTAGCTGATGCTCCTCACCTGGATGGACAGTATGCGGCTTTTGGTCGGGTAACAGAGGGTATGGAGGAAGCTGATAAAATTGTTGCAGTAAAAAGAAACCATCAGGATAAGCCCCTGGAGGCTCAGGTGATTAAAACGATTCAGGTGGACACTTTCGGCGTGGATTACGGTGAGCCTGAAAAAATTGGATAATAGTGAGTAAAAGATTCCCCAGCTCATAAGGAGCTGGGGATTTTTTGTTTTTATGACCTTTCTTCCTTGAAGGAAGTTTGTCATCCATGTTATAATAGGGACAATGTCGAAAAAAACCTGTAATAACAGGAAAGTTCTTTGCTTCCATTCAGTATAATTATATGGAAACTAGAATATTTCGGGTTGTACAGAAAGGAGATTGTCGATGTTCAAAAACACTAAAAGTATCTGGA
>PWJM01000124.1 GCA_003560915.1 Syntrophomonadaceae bacterium | reverse complement strand
GTAACTCCATTTTGATTGCTGCCATTGTAGCTGGCTAATCCAGGCAGTATCTTGACAGTAACAATCCCTCTCTCACCTGGCTTGAGAATGCCTGCATGTACTGCAGCCTTTCCCAAATCAGAATCATCTGTATAGATTTCACTCCCCCAGACGCTTCCGCTGAATACTTTTTCAGTTTCTCTCAATTTGAGCGCCGTCTAAAAACTCAAGTGACTAAAGTTTATTAATCCCACGCATCAAACTCCTCCCGTTTCTAAAAATTTCAACCTACTTTAAGTTTTCGTAATTTTCTAACAAATGTATTTAAATTCGACCGTTTCATTATGAATTCCTTTCAAAATAGTAGTCATATATGTTATTTTATTCTAATATCTGGTATGTGAATAAAATTTAAGGCATTTACTCCTCCAGAAAAAATGTTTATATCTCAAGATAATAGATTAACTCCATTGGGGTTATTAATAATTGTCCCTATAAAGTCACCCCGAAAAGTCTGAAATAATTATTCTATTTGTAAACGATTATGGAATTGATTGCTCCATCCAACCCTTCGTCACTGTAAAAAATGATATTGTATTCATCAATAGAGACCGACATACTATAATCGCCAAATTCTGACCCTTCATCCTTCTGTACATCTGCATCAATTTCCAGAATCCTCTTTGCCTCTGAAAAGCTCATATCACTTTCCACACCCAAAAGGTAATCCACAGCGATTCTATTGCTTACCCCTTCGCCAGGCCACACTAATAAGTACTGTTGGTTTGTAGCTCCATCTTCATTCTCCTTTATAACGGAAGTTATATCCTCGTAATAAAGGTAAGGACCTGCCCACCAGTCTTCCAAGTCTGGAACTCCGAACTTATTGATTATTTCTTGTTTATCCATCTCTAAAACCTTCAGCAGTTTATCGTTCCTAAGTCTTTCAATCTGGGACAGTACCTTTTCTTCACTTTCTTCTGTGAGTTCCTCTTCTATTATCTGTTCATCATTCAAGCCATTTCCATTGTCCAGCGGAAGCTCTTTTTCTTTCAATTCCTGTTCGTCATTCTCTGTTGCTGCTTCATCGGGGATATCTGACTCCGTTTGATTACAACCTGGCAGCACAGTTAAAAATAAAACAGCTAAAATACAAATCAGAAATGTAATCCTTCCATATTTAAGCATACAAGCTAACCTCCTTTCACGTTCTTTTTAATGAACATACACTTACTATAATATTCTATTTTTGTAATAGAATTACCTTGTAATAATATGACAAGTTTTGTCGTACATTAAATTATTTCCAGTGTAGATATTTCGTGACATCCTCATGGGGTCAATAGACCCCAAGGATTCCCGCCGGGTTTCCTAAATTAACAATATATGCTATCATTACATTATAATTTGTAGTAATTTGTAAAGGAGGGGAACCAATAATGAAATCCACAGGTATCGTAAGAAGAGTTGATGACCTGGGGAGGGTTGTTATTCCAAAAGAATTAAGAAGAACCTTAGGTATCAATGAAAAAGATCCGCTTGAAATATATATGGATACAGATAAAATCATTTTAAAAAGATACCATCCTGCCTGTATCTTCTGCGACAGCGCAGATGAGGCAATTCATTTTAGGAACAAGCTTATTTGTGGAGAATGTTTTGGAAAAATAAAAAATAATCAATAAAGGCATAAAGAATTCTTTTTTTATTTTATTGGCAAGAAGGAAATAAAATACGATTATAAAGGAGGAAAGTTTGTGATGTCATTAAAAGAATATTTTGAAAAGACTAAAGGAGTAGGTATACTCTCGACAGCTGATGAAAAAGGAAATGTGAATGCAGCAATTTATGCTACACCCCATGTGTTGGAGGAAGGCTCTGTTGCCTTTATTATGCGCCAGCGCCTTTCTCATTATAATGTCACCAGAAACCCCAAAGCATGCTATCTATTTATGGAAAACTCTCCGGGCTATGAAGGGAAACGCTTATACTTAACCATGATACAAGAAGAAAAAAACAGCGAACAGTTGATACAGCTACGTCGTAGACATACCCAGGTTAGCCCTGAGGAAGACCTCTACCTGGTTACCTTTTCCGTAGATGAAGTCCGCCCTTTATTATAAAAAGAAGACCTCTGTTAGAATGGGCCGCAGGTTCAAATCCTGCCAGGCGCACCATTTTGGAAGGGTAAGCTGCCTCTTTATTAGAGATTTTTAAAGGGGCAGCTTTTTTGACTTTTACTTAATCAAATAAAAAACACCCTTCGCAAGACTCACATCTTCTACAGGTGGAACTGCACTATCTTTTAAAAACTTTAAGTTATAGGATCACAATTTTAACATGACTACTCAAACAACCTCTTAAACCACTCCAACGTTTCCATTAAATCATCAACCTGCTCCTGGTCTATAACCTCCAGCTCTTCTTCCGTGTAAAGCTCCAACTTGTCATAACCGCCAATTCCATTTATGTAATCATTAATATACGTTTCAATTACCTTACATTTCGGCTCCCCATCTTTGCAAGGGAAAACCAAAAGGTCTAGTTGTCCAGTTAACCTTACAGGAATCCTTCTAGCCAGCACCCTTACTTACATTGCTTTGCTGCAATTCTGCCTGTCATAATGGCAGTAGGTCCACCAGCCGGACTGTAGACCCATTTTCCTGCGGCATAAACATCCGGCAAGGCGGTTTTTACTGAACTGCCCATCTTAAACATGCTGGTAACCACAGGGATTTTTCCTTCAAAGGACCAGCCTACAATAGAACCTTCCGAACTGCCTACCCGCTCATAAATGGACCAAGGCGAAGCGGAAAAACTAAACAGCACCTTGTCCTTAAGATTGGGATAAATACTCGACGAAACAGTCATAATAAATAACTTTTCAACCCTCTTTTTAAATTCCTCATACCAGCCTCTGGCGCGAATTCGGCGGGTCAGCTCATAATCAAACAGGTTGCTGATAATAATGCCCGTCTTGCCCGGAGGTGCTGCATCGGGGTCACGAAGTACGGGTATCGATATCTCAAAGGTGTTGTAGTGGCAGAACCTTTCCAGCCAGAGATAGAGGTCTTCCTTTTGAACAGTATCCCAGCGTTGCAATAGGGCTTGAAGCTCGGTGGTATGTACGGTTTTCAGCCCTCGGCGGTTCGGGGTATAAAACACATGGCCGCTGGCCTTCTCATGAAAAAACTCAGGCGGCAAATCCGCCGCAAGAAATACCGAGAACACCGATTCGGCACCCTTATGGGCCAGTATGGCCTGCTTTCGTGCTCTGAATTTGCCGAGAGACTGTTTTGCTAGACCCTCATCGCTCGTCATGGTATATAGGGCCTTAAGATCTCCAGTCCAGATCATTTTATTATATCGATATTCGTTCCCAACCGAATCTTTCAGCATCTTATTCCGTGCATCAACGCACACAATTTCTGTCTTATAACGTATCTCGCCTCCCCGCGCTCCGACAGCTTCGACCAGTTTTTGCATAAAAGCGCCCACCCCGCCTTTGGGGTAAATGTAGTCATTATATAGGGCGAAATAACTTAAGGCAAAAAACACGGGGGTTTTTCTGAAAAAATGCTGGCCAATAATATCCTTAAGCGACTGATTTGTATCTAAGACGTCCAGAGAATCCTCGAAAGGAATGTCCATTTTAACAATACGGTACATCGTTCTTATATATTTGAGCATCCAGGCGACAACCGAAGGAGCCATAGTCAGAGCATTCTTTTTCTTTTTAGCAAATAAAGGATTGTCAACGCCATAGAGGACCTTCATATCCTCAATTATTTCATGGATGGCCTGGATAATCCTATCGACCTCATCTTTGCTTTCGGGGTACAGATCTTTCAACACATCAGCATAGAGGTACAGGCTTTGTTCCCCATCAATCTTGAGCAGTCTGTCTTCAATCCCCAGGGTGATAGGGTTTGGCAGAATCTCAATATCTAAGGCAAATTCCTTGATAAGAGGTTTTACAAGGCCTGCGTTTACCAACGCCCGAGCTCCAGCTTCAAAGCGGAAACCGTCCCGTTCAAAAGAGTTCATCAGCCCGCCACAGTTTTCGTTTTTTTCAATCAGGAGTACATCCTTGCCCTTATGAACAAGACTTAAAGCAGCAGTCAAACCTGCGATACCGCCGCCTACAACAATGATATCCTTTTGAATCACAGTGCTACCCCTTTTTCGTGAAATAGTTCTCTGGTTCTTTTCCAGAGGGCTTCGGCTGCCTCCAAATCCCGGGCTGGAGGTGCTAGTTCTTCTTCTGTTGTCAGATGGAAAAAGACATCGCTGGTATGTGTCACCTTCGGAGATGCCCCAAGATAGTATAGTGCCTCAGCGGAAACTTCTGGAGAGTTTGAATATTTATCGATTATGTTCTTTTTATACCATTGGTACAATCTTCCGTTATCCTTGCCAGACTCTGTCCGGACCATTCCAGGATGCATCGCGTTAATAGTTATGTTATAGGGGGCCAGTTCCCCGGCAAGGATATGCATAGACAGAATCTGTGCCAGTTTTCCGGCTCCATAAGCCTTAACACCGGAATAGCGCCGTCTCTTCCACTGTAGATCTTCGAGCTCTAGCCCCCACACTGCAAAACGATATGCCTCTGAACTTACAAAAATGATTCTTCCTGTCCTGTCCCGCTGATATTTTGGCATCAGCATCCTGGTAATAATAAGGGGACAAAGATAATGAAGCACAAAATTAACCTCCAGGCCTTCTGGAGTTTCTTTGCGAGATTCAATATGTACTCCCGCATTGTGAATCAGCACATCTATCGGTTTTTCAAGGGACAGGATATATTGCCCTACTCGCTGTATATCTGTCAAAAGTGCTAAATCCGCAATGACATATTCTGTCGGGGTGCCGAATTCTTCGGCTATTTCCCTGCGGACCAGTTCTGATTTCTCCGGATTTCTATTGACCATAATGAGATGGGCACCCATAGCAGCATATTTACGGGCAGTATAATACCCAATACCTGTGGTAGCCCCGGTTATGACAACAAGTTTATCCCCGAAAGGTTCTGTGTTTCGTCTGGGATGCCGTTTCATATTGTTAATCATTGCAAAAACATTTGACCACTTGTATTGGGGCCAATATTTTCTTATTGCTGAATTCATTATGAACTACTCCTTTGTGCACTTTTCCCAGCCAGTCATATAGTTACTGTACAGAGCATAAGGCATTTTTTTTAGGATGACCTTTATTTTCTATTGTAATATATTAAATTGTATGGTTCAATATCTATTATGAAGACAATATCTATTATGAAGACAAAATATGTTCTGGTTGGCTTTTTGGCCATTATGGCGGGAATGATAGGCTTTGCCATTGTTTTTCAGGAAGCCTTTATTGCTCTTCTGAAACACCCGGCCATGTACAGCCACGCCCGCTTTTTACACATTGCGGCGGTTACCCTGTTCTTTGCCAATGCAGTGGTAGGTATATTATGGGAACAGCGGAGCCTTGCCTCCGGCAGTAAAGAAGTAATCCTGCATACCTATAACACCGTAGCTTTTTTGGACTCCCGTTTTTCATCTCCCCTTATCATACTTTCGGTACTGGGGGGGCTATCCCTAAGTTTTAATATAGGAGATCTGTGGCAGATTGGCTGGCTTTCAGTAAGTTTTCTTCTATTTTTATTGTCCGGTATCTTCTGGATAGTTAGTGACATTCCAACCCAGTACAAGATAAAACAGCTCATATCCAGCCTTAAGCCAGGAGATCAGACACTTCCAGATGAACTAAACCGCCTCCTTAAACTGCGCTTGTGGATCAGCATGGCTGGCGTTGTTCCCCTGGTAATTGTCTTTATATTGATGGTGTACAAACCGGAAATCACGGCGGTAGCAGACTGGCTCCGATAACTGAACGGATAGAAACATACTGATGTCCCAGAGATCTTATCCGGTCTTTTTGTGGTGAAAGGCTCACTAGGCTATATCAGAAGTGATAATGGCAGTGAGTTTACTGCGAAAAGGCTAAGAAGCTGGATTAGGGAAGTTAATGTATCGACAACCTATATTGAACCGGGAAGCCCCTGGGAGAATGGTTACTGTGAAAGTTTTAATGGCAAAATGCAAGATGAGTTTTTAAACAAAGAAATATTTGATACTATGTTTGAAGTAGAGGTGCTGACCAAGAGGTGGGTTTTAGAATACAAAACAATAAGGCCGCACAGTTCTCTCGGCTACCGGCCACCTGCACCACAAGCCATATTAATTGCTTCTTGAACTAACTTAATTTCTGGCATAAAAAAATGGGGGCTGTACACTCCCGTAATAGATATTGGTAAACTTTTATAGTTAGCCTCTGGTTTAGCCCTCTAGGGGCTATCATTTTTTTAGCACTCTTCATAGATTATAGCCACCCTGCCACTCCAAGGCGGTGGAGATTCCATATAAATATTTTTTACGACATTACTGAGAATTCCTGCCAACCGTCAAAAAATTTTTGCTACTTACAAAAACAGCTGCAAATAACCTGAATTCTATTTATTTCTGCAATATTTACAATATAATAAAAGGAGAGAGAAAAGAGGTCAGGAGAGGAATAAAGAAGAAAGAAGAGGTGTGGAAGGAGATGAAATCTGCTGTGACAGCAAACAATATAAATACAAGGAGGTAAGACGATATGGATTTACCCTCAGAAATGCTTAGACTGCTTAACGGGGAAAAGTTTTGCACTTTAGCGACCAGTTACGCTAATCGTCCCCATGCTTTCCTGATGGTTTTTACCTATTTATCCCCAGAAAATCTGCTTATTATAAGCAGCAGGACTGATTCCAGCAAAGTTAAGCACATCGAGGAAAACCCGGAGGTAGCGTTACTTTTTTACAACACAGGAAAAGGCAGTGAGCCACCCATCAGCTGCACCCTTTACGGCACGGCGTCGGTACTTCCCCCCGCTAACGAAAGCTACTACAGGGAAAGCCATTTTGACCATCACCGGGATAAGGGTGCCTTTATTAAGGGAGAAAACATTTCCATTATTGCCGTTAAGCTCCGGCATGCAGTTATGTCAGATGCACAAGACAGTGTGACCACCTGGGCAGCGGAAAACAGCTGCACACAAGAACCCTGAGTTTCCTGTCCATTTACAAGAGCATAAAAGGGCTGCAGAAGAGCTTTTTAAAAAACTTTGCCGGGGATTATAACCCTTCCCCTCCCACTTTCTCCAATTTAAGGGAAGATTGGCCCGACTTGTGGTAAACTTTAACATGAAAGAGGCCGGAGCTGGGTGAATCCTTTTTAAAGATAAAGCCACACAGGTTCCTAGAAGGCCGGAAAACAAATGTTTCAGAAAGTACCTGGAATAACTACGAGATGTTTGCCCGCCTTCATATATGCCCTGAGATTGGCAGCATAATGCTGAAGGACTTAAAAACAAAAGATATTCAGGAACTTGTAACCTTGAAGTTTACGTCAGGCAGAATAAGACAAGCTGGTGGTCTTTCAGCACGAACCGTAAAATATATCTACCAAACCATACATTCTGCGCTGGAGCAGGCAGTGAAAGAAAGAGTGCTTCTTCTCAACCCGGCCAAGCATGTTGAACTTCCAAAGCAAGAGAAAAAGGAAATGCGTCCTTTCACCAAGGAAGAACTTTCTGTTTTTTTTGAGGCATGTGAAGAAAACCGACACTTTATCATATTCTTTCTTGCTGTAGCTACTGGGATGAGACGTGGTGAAGTTTTTGGTCTAACTTGGGATAACGTAAACTTCGAAACCGGAACTATAGAAATTAAAAAGCAGCTCATCAGAAGCAAAGACCATGGATTTGTCCTAAAGGACCTGAAAACAAAAAAATCCAAAAGAGCCCT
>PWJM01000107.1 GCA_003560915.1 Syntrophomonadaceae bacterium | reverse complement strand
ATCCTTCCGGCCTCCTCCAGGTGCACCCCTCCTTTAATAAGAATCCCCCGTCGAGCAGCATTTCCGATGGCTGATACCAGTGTGACGGGAGTAGAAATCACCAGGGCGCAGGGGCAGGATATTACCAGCAGGGTCAGCCCCCGGTAGAACCAGGGAACGAATTCCAGGTTAAAAACCAGGGGGAAAAGAACTGCAATAACTACTGCCGTGGATATTACAATAGGGGTATAAACCCGGGCAAACCTGTCCATCAACTGCTGAGAAACGGCTTTTTTGGACTGGGCTTCCTCCACCAGGTGTATGATTTTGGCCAGGGTGGTGTCCCGGGCTTCCCGGGTAACCATGACCTCTAGAAAACCCTGCTCATTAAAAGATCCGGAATAAACCTCATCTCCGGTTTCTTTTTCCACGGGAAGAGACTCACCGGTAATGGCTGCCTGGTTGACAGAAGAAATACCTTTTACCACAAGCCCGTCAACGGTAATCTTTTCTCCGGGCTTAATCAGGGCGGTATCTCCAATGTGAATCTCTTCCACCGGCACCTTTATCTCCTTCCCATTTCTCAAAACCCTTCCTTCCCTGGGGGCCAGGTCAATCAGGGACCCGATAGACCGGCGGTTTTTTTCCATAGTATAAGATTCCAGGGCCCCACCGGCAGCAAAAAGGAATACAACCATAGCCGCTTCGGCCCACTTATCAATGAGTAATGCTCCTACCACAGAAATGGTAACCAGCACATTCATATCCAGATTCATTTTGAAAAGCGATGCTGCTGCTTTCCGGTATATTTTCATTCCACCAGTCAGGGCCGCTGACAAAAAGAAAATATTTTGCCCTGCAGTGGACATGCCCCCGTAAGAGGAAAGCCAGCCAAGTAAAAGTAAAAAACCGGACAAGGATTCCAGCATTTTTTCATCAAAAAAAATCACCCACATTCTACGCCCCGGTAACGAATGTGGCTTTTTCCCTTCTTCATAATCACTCTTTTTCTCTTCCAACAGCGAAACTTCGCCGCATGAGGAGCAGCCTCACTGATTCTTGTTTTGGTTTTCACTCACAATTTAACCCTCCCCCGAGTGTTCTATGTGTTCCAGGGTTATCCTGACCAGGTCCCGGACATGCTCATCATCCAGGGAATAAAACACTACTTTCCCCTGTTTGGTATATCTGACCAACCTTAAGCTCCTCAAATACCGAAGGTGATAAGATACAGCCGCTACAGGCATGCTTACCACCAGAGACAGGTCACAAACGCAGAGCTCCTGTTCAATATAGAGGGCATATATTATTTTAAAGCGGGTCTCATCTGCTAAAGCTTTGAAAATATCTACCATGACCTCTAAACTGCCTATCTTTTTTCGGACCCGGTTTACCTTTTTCAGGTCGCTGGAAAAAACTTCACAACGGTCTCCTTTATTTCCTGACATGAATTCAAATCCTTTCAAAAATACTAAAGTGAAAATCTTGATTCAAGTAGTTACACAATTATTATAATATTAATTCGACAAAATGTTCGATAATCCTGCCGATTTATTTTATGAAGTATAAAAAAAAGCGCTTTTAACAAGCGCCATAAAAAGAAGAATCTCGAAAAAAGCTCACGCTGGCAATAAACAATCTGTCTTTCAGGGATACATCCCTCGGCAGTCTAAATAATTCACTGTTAAGTAATTTAAAATAACTCTATCTAGGACAGTCACAACTTAAATTGCCTTTAACAATTTCTTTCCAATCCTCCAGGACCTCATGGGTCCAGCAGTCATCAGCACCTGCTGCTTCCCTCGTAACCAGAGCAAAAATATAGCTTATTTCTGTAAGAGTTGCCCCGGCATCCAATGCGCCTTTAAAATGCTTTAAAACACAGGGTTTAGACCTTGCTTTAATAGATAATGCAAAACATATAAATTGATATGTTTTTTCATCAATTAGTCTCTTCTCTTCGTACAATCTGTCTACTTCATCCAACTTTTCTGTAAACTCGGGAAAATATTTAGATAATAGTCTCATAAAAATCATTCCTCCTAAATTTTACATTATTTACCGTATTGCTATATATAATTAATGTTTTTATTTTCACCTCCCCTTTTAAAGCTCATTTGTTTAGTCTAATTAACTCCAAAGCAAGCCAGCTTTTATATCACCATTTTTCGACATATTTATTGTGTATTGCGTAAATATATCTTATTATTCGATATATTTTTACATATTCCTCTCTTCAATTTAATTTTTTACAATATAGAACTACCTTACTTAATACAAAATAATTTAATGTTAATCGACTTATAAGCCAAAAAAATAAAGCACGCGCAATACGTGCTTTATCGACATTATTTTTTATATGTCAAGGCGAGTTGTTCACTATTTAATATCAATTTAATTACCCATCGGGCATTTCTTAATGGGATTCCTTATGTGAATTTCATTTCAAGTCCTATCAATCGCTTACCGGTGCCCGAATAATCATCAGGAACTAATTCAGCTTTCTATGATTCTCCATTCTCCTGAGTAAACGTTCATTCTTTTCCCCCGAATAAATCCCACCATGGTGATTCCCAGCTTTTGGCCCAGCTCCACGCTCAGGGCAGTAGGAGCAGCTCGGGAAAGAAGGATAGGAATGCCAATTTTGGCTGCTTTTAAGAGTATCTCCGAAGAAAGACGCCCGCTGCTAATCAGCAGCTTATCTTCCAGGGAGATGTCTTTTGCGATGCATTCCCCAATGAGTTTGTCCACGGCATTATGCCGTCCGATGTCTTCGCAGAAGAAGAGGATCCCCTCTTTGGTTCCCAGGGCTGAACTGTGCACTCCTCCGGTTTCCTTAAACAGATCCGCCCGTTCCTGCAGGTCCTTCATTAAGCGGGATATAGTCTCGGGATCCAGGTAAATCTCCGTTTTGATAGGGCTGCCGGTTAGAGAGTCCAGCACATTATAAAAGATGGTCCCTTTCCCACACCCGGAGGTAATGGTCCTTTTCCCAAAAAGCTTTTCAGAAAGTTTGCCCGGCTCCCTGGTCTCCACATTTACCGTACGGTTCTCTTCATCCACCTCCAGGGAAAGCACATCCTCCCGGCCCTTAATCAAACCTTCCGAACGTAAAAACCCCAGGGTTAAGAAATCCTGCTTTTCTGGGGTACACAGTAAAGTCACAAACTCCTGGTCATTTAAAAAAATGGTTAGAGGTGACTCCTGCACCACCCGGTCGTTAACAGTTTCCTTCCCTTCCCCGGTGATTTTCAGCACGGAAACTTCCTTTTTTCTCATGTCCACAACTTTTCACCTGCCTGTTCAATTTCTCTTCTATATAGCATCCTGATCCTATCCGCAGATTATTTCTTTCATAGTGCTTAGTAATACAGCGAAAGATTGTCTGTTTTCCTTCACAGCTGAAGCCACGGGGACAGTTCCATCTTCTCACCGACGTCCCTTCATTACTCTCCGGGGACAATGGGACCATCTCCATGAAATCTCAATTGGCCTGACCTGGCCCATCTAGTTTAATCGCTGTTTGAAAACCATTATACCATACACAACCAGTTCCAGCACCTCAACAAAAAAAGGAGGATGAAAACGCCATTGTTTCCACCCTCCTTACATCTATTTCCTTTACATCTCACCGCACATTTTGTTTTTATAAATATGCGATAATAAAGGTTATCCTATTTTGCAGCCATTTCAGCTACTTTTTCCACCTTCACAGCGCTGACCTTCAGCTCGGGAATCTTGGCGATGGGGTCAATTACACAGTTGGTCAGCTTGTTTACCGGTGAGTCGCTGAAGTGGAAGGTCATGAAGACTACCCCTTTACCTACGGTATCGGTAATCTCCGCTTTTACTTGGATTTCTCCCCTTCTGGAGGCAACTTTAACCATATCCCCATCGGCAACTCCCAGGGCAGCAGCATCTTCCGGATTAATTCTCAGGGTGTCCTCAAAACTGAATTCCTTGATGCCCTTACTTCTTCCGGTCATGGAAGCGGTATGGTAATGATAGAGATTCCGTCCGGTAGTCAGGATAAAGGGATAATCTTCATCCGGTGATTCTGCCGGTGGTTGGTGCTCAATTGGGTGGAATTTACCCAAACCACGGGAGAATTTACCCTGGTGCAGGAACTTTGTCCCGGGGTGGTCTTCCGTCGGACAGGGCCACTGGATTCCCTCTTCTTCCTCCAGCCTCTGGTAAGTAATACCAGCATAGCTGGGGGTTAAAGAAGTGATTTCTTTAAAGACGTCTTCAGCGCTGCCGTAGTTCCAGTCAATCCCCAGTTTGTTGGCCAGGGCCATGATGATTTCCCAGTCGGCCTTGCTTTCCCCGATGGGACCGATGGCCTTGTTCACCTTCTGAACCCGCCTTTCGGTATTAACAAAGGTGCCGTCCTTTTCAGCAAAGGTGCAGGCGGGCAGAACCACGTCTGCATACTGGGCAGTCTCCGTAAGGAATATATCCTGAACCACCAGGAATTCCAGCTTATCCAGAGATTCCTCCAGGTGATTTAAGTCGGCGTCGCTGATCATGGGGTTCTCACCCATAATGTAAACAGCTTTAACGGTTCCATCTTTGGCTCCCTTAAATATTTCCGTTACAGTAAGTCCGGGCTTATCATTTAAGCTGACCCCCCAGGCCTTGCTGAATTTCTCATTGGCAGCAGGGTCCACCACCGGCTGGTAACCGGTGAATACCACAGGCAGGGCTCCCATATCGCAGGCGCCCTGAACATTGTTCTGGCCCCGCAGGGGGTTCATGCCGGTGCTTTCTCTACCGATGTTTCCGGTAGCCATGACCAGGTTAGCAATGGCCAGAACGTTATTGGTTCCGGAGGAGTGCTGGGTGATTCCCATGGTATAGAGGACGGAAGCCTTATCAGCTGCAGCATAAATCCGGGCGGCTTCTACAATATCCTCAGCATTGGCTCCGGTAATTTCCGCCACATACTCAGGAGTATATTTCTCCACGGCAGCTTTTACTTCTTCAAAGCCTTCGGTCCTTTCGGCTACAAACTCCTTATCGTACAGGTCCTCCTTAATTATCACATGAAGCAGTCCGTTGAAAATCGCTTCGTTGGTCCCGGGTTTAATCTGCACGAAGACATCGGCATAATCAGCCAGTTCAATCCGGCGGGGTTCAATTACGATAAGCTTTGCTCCGTTTTTTAGAGCCTTCCGCACCCGGTAGCCAATGACCGGATGAGCTTCTGTAGTATTAGAACCACTGATCAACAGGCAGTCGGCATTCTCAACTTCATCGATACTGTTGGTCATCGCTCCGCTCCCAAATGCTGCGGCCAGACCGGCCACGGTGGGAGCGTGTCAGAGACGGGCACAGTGGTCCACACTGTTAGAGCCCATCATCCTTAATAACTTTTGGAACAGGTAGTTATCTTCATTGGTACAGCGGGCGGAACTCAATCCGGCAAGGCCCTCTGCCCCAGCAGCTTTAAACTTATCGGCTACCAGGGAAAGCGCTTCATCCCAGGAGGCTTCTTCAAATTTGCCATCCTTCTTAATCAGGGGCTTGGTCAGTCTGTCCGGGCTGTGGACAAAATCCCAGCCGTAATGGCCCTTAACGCAAACATGGCCTTTATTGGCTAAACCTTCCCGGTTTCCGCTGGCTCCTACAATTTCATTACCCTTAACGTGAAGGTCTATAGCGCAGCCAGTCCCACAGTAAGGGCAAATGGTTTTCACTTTATTAATTTCCCAGACTCTTCCTTTCCCCTTGCTCAGTTTCGGAGTAAGGGCTCCCACCGGACAGATATCTGTGCACATGCCGCAGAATACACAGGGGGAGTTCTCCACAGGCTCTCCGAACGCGGGGGAGATGGTGGAGGTAAATCCTCTAAAAGCATAATCAATAGCTCCGGCTCCGTTAATTTCGTGACAGACCCGGGCACACTTTCCACAGAGAATACATTTATTCATATCCCTCTCATAGAAAGGATTGCTGTCTTCCACAGCGTAATCTTTTCCTTCTCCTACGTAGTCGGTTTCGGAAACTCCGTATTTATAACAGTAATCCTGAAGGCTGCATGCTCCTGACTTCTCACAAGTAAGGCAGTCCAGAGGGTGATTAGCCAACAGCAGGCTTAAATTTGCCTTTCTAGCCTGTACAGCTCTATCGGATTCAGTATTGATAACCATGCCATCCCATATGGGGGTAACGCAGGATGCCGGTAAATTTCTGGCATTTTCCACTTCAACTATACAGATACGACACGCACCGGCTCCAACCAGCTGGGGATCATGACAGAACGTTGGGATGTCAATGCCGGCCAGCTCTGCTGCTTCTAAAATGGTCATACCGGCTTCAGCTTCTACTGGTAGGCCATTTATGGTTACATTTAATTTAGTCACTTGTCTTCCCTCCCATTCCTTAATTTATTAAGACTGAAGCGAAATCGCTTCCTGCTTGCATTTTTCTACACAAACGCCGCACTTGATACAGGTTTCCGTATCGATGGTATGGAGTTCCTTCTTTTCCCCGCTGACGGCGCCCACGGGGCAGGCCTTACGGCAGCGGCCGCAGCCGTTACACAGTTCAGCATCAATCAGATATACCATCAAATCAACACAAATACCGGCCACACATCTCTTATCAAAAATGTGCTTTTCATATTCGTCCTGGAAGTAGCGAAGTGTAGTCAAAACAGGGTTGGGAGCAGTCTGTCCCAGTCCACATAGAGCTGTATCCTTAATGGCTTCTCCCAGTGTTTTCAGTTTTTCGATGTCCTCAGGTTCACCCTCACCGGCAACAATTCGCTGCAGGATTTCCAGCATTCTCTTGGTGCCTTCCCGACAGGGAGTACATTTACCACAGGATTCACTCTGGGTAAAGGTGAGGAAGTAGCGGGCAATATCGACCATACAGGTATCTTCACCCATTACCACCAGGCCGCCGGAACCCATCATGGCCCCTGCCCCGGTCAGAGAATCATAATCAATAGGAAGGTGCAGCAGGTCTTCAGGAATACAGCCTCCTGAAGGGCCTCCCGCCTGAACCGCTTTAAACTTTCCATCATCAATAATACCCCCGGCAACATCAAAAACAACTTCTTTGAGGGTGATTCCCATGGGAACCTCCGCAAGGCCGGTGCGGTTAATAGACCCGGTTAAAGCAAATACCTTGGTCCCCTTGCTGCCTTCAGTCCCTATGCTGGCAAATTTATCAGGGCCATCCAGAATTACTACTGGTACGTTAGCAAAGGTTTCTACGTTATTTAAACAGGTGGGCTTAGCGAACAATCCTTCATTTGCCGGAAAAGGAGGCCTTGGCCTGGGCATTCCTCTCTTCCCTTCAATAGACATCAAGAGAGCCGTTTCCTCTCCACATACGAAAGCGCCAGCGCCTTCCTTAACTTTCAAATCAAAGCTGAAGTCGGTCCCCATTATATTTTCACCCAGGAGATTTTTCTCCTTGGCCTGCTCAATGGCCAGCTTAAGCCTTTTTACAGCCAGGGGATATTCAGCCCGGCAGTAAACATAGCCTTCATCAGCCCCAACAGCATAACCGGCAATGGCCATACCTTCCATTACTGAATGGGGGTCACCCTCCAGGATACTCCGGTCCATAAATGCTCCTGGGTCACCTTCATCAGCGTTACATACGACGTATTTCTTATCCCCTACGGCTTTCATGGTAAATTCCCACTTCAAGCCGGTGGAAAAACCGCCGCCGCCCCGTCCGCGAAGACCGGACTTCTTGACTACATCGACGACTTCCTCGGGTTTCATTTCGGTGATCACTTTCTTCAAAGCTTCATAACCATCCCGCTCTACATATTCATCAATGACCTCGGGATTAATAAAGCCGCAGTTTCTCAAGCACAATCTTACCTGCTTCTCATAGAAGGGCAAATCTACAAAGAAATTTGGCAGGTCATCATATTCAGCGGGAAGTTCTCCCTCTCCAATTTTACCTAAGGCAAATTCTCTGTCTATCTTGTCATTTAGAAGATGGTTGGTAATCACTTCTCCTATTTTTTCTTCTGTTACTTTCCCGTAGGAAATACGGGGCTGACCCGGCTTTACAATATCAACCAATACCTCGTTCTCACAGGCTCCAATGCAGCCGGTTTGAGTTAATTCTGCATCAATGCTATTATCCGTCAGAGCTTTTTCAATAGCTTTATAAACTTCTCGGCCTCCGGCGGCAATACCACAGGTCCCCAGTCCAACCACGATTTTGGGCTTAGCTGTCATTGTCTTCCCCCCTCTCGTACTTCTTCAAAATATCAGGAACTGCTGTTGCAATGAGCCGGCCGTACGTAACATCGTCAATCATCATAACCGGGGCCAGGCCGCAGCATCCTACACAGGCTACACTTTCATAAGTAAAGAGCAGGTCTTCAGTGGTGTCACCCACCGGAACCTGTAATTCATCTTCCAGGGCAGTAGCAATTTTAGCAATTCCCCGCACGTGACAGGCCGTTCCCTGACACACCCGGATGATATGCTGTCCCCTGGGTTTTAAGTGGAACTGTGAATAAAAAGTACACACCCCGTAAATTTGACTGATGGGTTGGTTCAGCTTTTTCGATAGATACTCCAGGGCGGTGCGGGGCAGAAACCCAAACTCATGCTGTATTTCCTGTAACATTGGAATGAGTGCTCCCTTTTGGGCTTTCCAAGTATCATAGATATTATCTACTGCTGCATAGTTGAAATCGTTTTCGGCTTTCATATTTTAACCTCCTTCTCCTAAAAATTTAAAATAAAAAAAACTCAAAATCCTTTTAAGTATTCGCTTTCTTCCCTGCATAATCCTGCTTTGCCAGGAAAAAAACATCCTTCTTTCATAAGCCCCTATTTCCAGTAACTCCAACAAATACAAGACAATTAAGGTTTAATTTCAATTAATTCATAACTTCTTACTCCTAAACCAATTTCTTCCGCATATTTTAACTGTACCGTGTGATCAATTGTATCCCGGATTCCACTGAACTTATCCTGCCCCGGAGTATAGTTGGTGGTTAGTTTTGTGCCCACCAGGCCCGTCTGCCGGTTAATCAGATCCAGTGAAGCCTGATCCAGGGCTACAGGGTCTGTAGAAGCCAGAACTCCTACATCCGGTACAATGGGAGCATCGCTCCAGGAATGACAGTCACAATCCGGCGTAACATTGATTACAAAGTTCATATAGCCGGTTTTCTTCTCCTTGGAGGTAACGGCTCCCAGGGCAAATTCCACCATCCTCTCCTGCAGCTGGTCGGTTTCACTCTGCCAGCGAATTTTAATGGCTTCGTATTGGCAGGCCGCCGTACACTCTCCGCAGCCAATACACAGGTCTCTGTCAATTACCGCTTTCTCTTTCTTCTTTTTCTGGGTAATAGCCTCTACGGGACACCACTTCAGGCAGGTGCCGCAGCCGGTGCACTTTTCCGGATTTACCTCCGGCTTTACTACAGAATGCATCATCTGCTTCCCACCCCGATTACCACATCCCATACCCAGGTTTTTCAGAGCGCCCCCAAAACCCGTGGCAATGTGTCCTTTTACATGGCTCATCACCAGCATAGAGGGCGCATTAAAAATATCACTGGCAATCTTTACCTTTTTAAAGTGTTTTTTATTGATTTCCACCTCCACAAAGTTTTTCCCAAACAGGCCGTCGGCGATGATCACCGGCGCACCCACCGTAGCATAGGAAAAGCCGTTTTTTAAAGAAGTCTCCAGGTGATCTACGCTGTTGGACCTGCTGCCCACATACAGGGTATTAGTATCCACCAAAAAAGGTTTTCCCTGGTTCTCCTTCACCTTGTCCACTAACTGCCGGACCAGTACCGGATGGATAAACCCAAGGTTGCCGCTTTCCCCAAAGTGTATTTTGACAGCCACCAGTTCTCTCTTCTGAAAGAGCTTTGAAAATTCCGCCCGGTCAAAAAGCCTCCTAAGTTTTCGTGGTAAGCTTTCATTATGAGAACCAGCACGCATATCCGTAAAATAGACTTGACTGGCCATGGCTTTCCTCCTTTCGGGGTTGCACCTGATATGTTCTCTTTTAAATATTTTTTTCAGTGTAATTACTTCTACAAAAAATGTCTGAATCCTTGAAAAATTACACCGTTTCACTATCTCTGGCGTCCTAATTTTTGTGAAATTGTTTAAAAAATATAAGAAAAACCTTGACAACAAACCTCGGTTTTTGATACGATTTAGTTGGAGCAGGCCTCAATTTATTATTTGCAGCGCCGGGCTTATTCGATAAGCAGTGGGTAAAATAACCCGCGGGACCATAAACGGTTCTGCGGGTTTTTGAATATAAGTATATGTTAAGATGTAATGAGTTTATAAATAATTAAATTTTTCCAGGAGTTTATTACCATGAAAGAACGTTTTGCCTTAGCGAAAAAAGTATCCTACTATACCATAGCCGGTAATTTTATTATGAGCCTCATTAAAATTATTGTAGGCATTACGGCCAATTCTTGGGCCATGCTGGCGGACGGTTTTCACTCCTTATCCGATGTAATTTCCACATTTGGAGTACTGGTAGGGCTGCGCATTGCCCGTCAGCCTGCTGATGACAGCCACCCGTACGGCCATGGAAAAGCAGAAGCCATAACGGCTAAAATAATCGCCCTCATGCTGGTTTTCATCGGTTTTGCTACCATAGTTGGGGCATTTAACCGTATTAATACTCCGGATTTAGGGATCCCTGGAATTGCTGCTGCAGCTGCTGCCGTGATTTCTTTGTTGGCCAAAGAAATTATGTTTCGTTATACGATATATGCCGGGAAAAAAATTAACAGCCCCGCCTTAATTGCCGATGCATACCATCACCGCTCTGATGCATACTCCAGTGCAGCCAGCCTTGTGGGAATTATGGGCGCCCGAATGGGCTACCCCTTTATGGACCCAGCCGCCGGCCTGGTGGTAGGGGGCTGCATCCTCTATATGGGTTTTAAGATCGCTCGGGACTCCATTAACAATTTGATGGATGCGGCTGTAGATGAAGGGGTTTTAAAAGAAATGGAACAATGTGCCCAGGGGGTAGAAGGAGTTAAGGAAATCAGAGATATTAAAGCTCGAAACTACTGCTCTTACTATTGTGTAGAAATGACCCTGGCAGTAGATCCTGATATCTCTGTATACGATGGCCACGATATCGCTGAAAATGTAAAAGAATCAATTACACGCCAAAGCTTCAGCACCCTGGAGGTCCTGGTCCATATTGAGCCTGTCCAAAAAATAATATTGAAAAGCCATCAAAAAAGCACGAAAAATATTCGTGCTTAACCATAGAAGTATCCTTTTTTGCCCTTTGTCCTTAATAGGCACGGGCAAAATACACGGTTTCCTTCGCCTCTCCCCCACAGCAGAGGCATGAGCCCTGCATCTTATCTTCCTTCAGGGGGATGCAGCGAATGGTAGCCTTGGTATCCTCTTTGATTTTTTCCTCACATTGCTCGTGTCCGCACCAGTTGGCCCTGACAAATCCCCTTCGATCAGCGATAATTTTTTGGAAGTCCTCGTAATCTTCACATTGGGTGGTGTTTTGAGTACGAAATTCCAGGGCCATCTGAAACATGTTGTCCTGAATTTCTGCCAGCAGTTTTTCTATGGTGGAATCCAGATCCTCTTCCTTTACAAAAAACTTTTCCCCAGTATCCCGGCGAACCAGAACCACCTGCCCTTTTTCAATGTCCTTGGGCCCTATCTCCAGGCGCAGCGGTACTCCTTTCATCTCCCATTCGTTGAACTTCCAGCCGGGGGAATAATCTCGATCATCAATATCCATACGGAACTTTTCCCCTAACGTGACTAACAGTGCTTCTGCTTTTTCCAGGACCACTTCCCTGGTCTTTTTAGGCATAATGGGCACCACTACTACCTGTACCGGAGCAACTTTGGGGGGTATCTTTAATCCCCGGTTATCTCCGTGGACCATAATAATAGCCCCAATCAACCTGGTGGAGACTCCCCAGGAAGCCTGCCAAACATATTTCAGCTGATCATCCTGGTCTAAAAAGGTGATATCAAACACTTTAGCGAAATGCTGGCCCAGGTTATGGGAAGTTCCCGACTGAAGGGCTCTTCCATCCCCCATGAGAGCCTCAATGGTATAGGTCCGGAGGGCTCCTGCAAATTTTTCTTTGTCTGTTTTTAAACCGGTAATTACCGGTATGGCCAGATCCTCTTCTACAAATTCCCGGTAGACCTCCAGCATCTTCAGGGTCTCTTCTTGGGCTTCCTCTTCGGTGCGATGAGCAGTATGGCCCTCCTGCCAGAGGAATTCCGATGTCCTCAAAAAGGGCCGGGTGGTTTTCTCCCAACGGACTACATTGCACCACTGGTTGATTAGAACGGGAAGGTCCCGCCAGGACTGAATCCACTTGGCGTACATGCTGCAGATGATGGTCTCCGATGTGGGCCTGACCACCAATCTTTCCGCCAGTTTTTCATTGCCCCCGTGGGTAACCCAGGCCACCTCCGGGGCAAATCCCTCCACGTGATCCGCCTCCTTCTGCAGAAGGCTTTCCGGGATAAATAACGGAAAATAGGCGTTTTTATGTCCTGTGTCCTTAATCTTTTTATCTAACAGGGCCTGCATATTCTCCCAGAGGGTGAATCCATAAGGTCGAATCACCATACATCCTTTTACCGGAGCGTAATCCACCATCTCTGTTTTGAGAATCACATCCAGATACCACTGAGAATAATCTTCCTCCCGGGAGGTAACTTCTTTTACGAAATCTTTATCTTTTTTAGCCACGTTATATCCCCCTTTTCCCCTCTATCTATAATTCCCCTTCTACTTCCCAAAACCTAATAATGCGTGAACATAAGAAATACCCCGCTGTCGTACGGCGGTTTTCGTTTAAAATAAATCCGTGCTGAGGTAACGCTCTGCGGTGTCCGGTGCAATCACTACCATCCTGGCTCCAGAAGCCAACTCTCCTGCCGCTTTAAATGCCCCGTAAAGGGCAGCCCCGGAGGATATCCCCACAAGGATCCCTTCTTCCTGGGCCAGTCGCCGGGCTGTTTCCATGGCCTCCTCATCGGTGACTGGAATTATCCGGTCTATGATATTCCGGTTCAATACTGAAGGAACAAAACCCGCCCCAATCCCCTGAATCTTATGGGGGCCTGAAGGAAAGCCGGAAAGTACTGCAGACCCCGCCGGTTCCACAGCATAAACTTTCAAACCGGGGACCTCTTTTTTTAAAATTTCCCCTGCGCCGGTTATGGTTCCCCCCGTGCCTACTCCGGCCACCAGGGCGGAAATCCTGCCTTCTGTCTGCTCTAGAATCTCCCGGGCCGTGGTCTCTCTGTGGGCCTGGGGATTAGCCGCATTGGAAAACTGCTGAGGGACAAAATAATCAGGGTTTTTTTCTAAAATATTCCCGGTCATTTCCAGGGCCCCCTGCATCCCCTGGCTGCCAGGGGTTAAAACAATTTCCGCTCCCAGAGCCTTTAAAAGAGCCCTTCTTTCCTGGCTCATGGTCTCGGGCATCACCAGGATTACTTTGTATCCCAGGGAAGTGGCCACCAGGGCCAGGCCTATGCCGGTGTTTCCGCTGGTGGGCTCCAATATTACCGAACCGGGCTTAAGCAGCCCCTGCTTCTCCGCATCTTTAATCATACTCAAAGCAATCCGGTCCTTTATGCTGCCCCCGGGGTTGAAATACTCCAGCTTTAAGTAAATTTCCAGATCTCTCCGGGGCAGGACCTTTTGCAGCTTTACCATGGGGGTTTCCCCAATCAGGTCCAGTATGTTTTCTACAACTTTCATTTATTTACCTCCCGTTGTTGTTAATAATGGAACAGGAGTGATATTTTTCATCAAAGAGCTCCCGGAGGCGAACTTGAATATCCTCAGCGGTAATCTCCTTTAATAGACTTACAAAATCAAAAAGATTATTGTCCCGGAAGTGATAATATAAAAAGTTATTGGCGATAAACTCCAGAGAATTGAAACTTCTCAAAAATTCCCCCAGCATCTTTCGCCGCTGCCTTTCAAAGTCCTCCTCCCGGAAACCCCCTTGAGTATATTGTTTAATACTGCTCAAAAGTTCCTGGTAAAGCTTATCGGGGTCTGGAGTTTCTCCCCCCATGATGGAATATCCATAGTCTTTTTCCCCTACGAAAGTAGAACCGAACTGGTCGTTAATCAGCCCCTCCTCATACAGGCGGGTATAGGTTTCAGAAGCCTTTCCAAAAAGCATTTCCAAAAGCAGTTCGCTGGCCAGTTCTTTCTTAAATAACTCCCGCCCCGTAAATCCTACGTTCGGATCCTTAAACCCCAGGTTTAACAGGGGCTGGGATACCTCCATTTTCTCTCTGACACATTTTTCCCTGACATTCTTTGGTTCCTCCGGATAAATTCTCTTAATTTCTCCCATTGGCTGGTAGTTTTTCTTTTCCAAATTGTCTATGACCTGGTGAATAACCCTTTCCGGCTCCAGGTCCCCTACCACAAAGAGGGCCATGTTGCTGGGATGATAAAAAGTTCGATAGCATTTATATAAAACCTCTTCATCAATATCCATAATGCTTTCCACCGTCCCGGCAATATCTTTTCTTACCGGGTGTACTGCAAATAGGGAGCCCAAAAGATTAAAAAAGAGCCTCCAGCTGGGATTATCCTCATACATTCGGATTTCCTGGGCAATAATCCCCTTTTCCTTTTCCACGCTTTCCTTAGTAAAGTAAGGGTCCTGAACAAAGTTTAGAAGAAGATCAAAGCATTTTTCAAAATGATCGGTGCTGGAAAAAAGATAGTTAGTCATAGTAAAGTTGGTGTACGCGTTGGCTGAAGCTCCAAACCGGGCAAACTCGTCAAAAACATTCCCCTGCTCCCCTTCAAAAAGCTTGTGCTCCAGGAAATGTGCTACACCATCGGGAACCTCCAGCAAATTCTCTTTTCCTTCTACATAAAAAGTATTGTCTATGGAACCAAATTGAGTGGCAAAACTGGCGTATTGTTTATTATATCCCTTCTTGGGAAAAACGAAAACCTCCAACCCGGGATCAAGGGTCGCCACATATACTTTTTCCTTTATCGTATCATTTTCTAAAAACCGTTCACAAATCACTGCCATATTTTTATCCTCCTACTCTTTATTACGCAAGAAATAAATGGTGTCCAGTTGAATTTTTTCTGCTGCTCTGACTACATCTTCTACCTTTACCCGATTGATTTGTTCAATAATCTCTTCCTGGGTTTCCTGCCGGCCGCTGATTATTCCGCCCAAATAACGGCCAATAATTTGATACGGGCTGTCTTCCGTCACTTTTACTTGATTGATGAAACCCACCCGGGTGCTTTCCAATTCGTCACTGCTAATTTCCCCAGCTTTAACCGATTCCACCTGCTTTTGAATAATCTCCAGGGCTTTTTCATAATTGTCCATCTCTATCCCTGAGGCGATTAACATAATTCCTTTATCCCTCTCCAGACGGGAGCTGGCATAATAGGCCAGGCTGGCTTTTTCCCGAACGTTCTGGAACAGCTTGGAATGGGGGAAAGCTCCCAGGATACCGTTACAAATCAGTAATGGATAATAGTCTTCATCTTTCACCATAATGTTGGTGCGATACCCCAGGGTCAGCTTACCCTGGTTCACATCCAACCGTTCCTCCACATACCTGGGTTCTTTTACTTCCTTATAAACCAGGGTCGGTTCCATATCAAAACTTTTGTCCTTGGGAAAGTTAAAAGTTTCTTCCATCAAGGCAAGGGTCTGTTCCGGGTCCACCTTCCCCAGCACAAAAATATCTATGGGAGCGGTGCTCAAAAGATCCTGGTAATAACTGTAAAGATTCTTGGAGTCCATATGTTCTATGTCCTCTAACCTGCCCAGACGATAGACTCCGTAATCCTCTTCCCGGCACATCTCCTGGATACAGCGTTCTACGGCATAAGAAACCTTATCATTAATCAAGCCCTTTACCAGATTAGCTAGAATCTCCTTCTCCCGGTTCACATATGACTCTTTAAAACCCCCCCCTTCTACTACAGGATTGGTAAGAATCTCTTTAAGGACCTCCAGCCCTTTTTTCTCCAAATTTCCATTCTCCTGAACATAAACGGGATTTACAATCTCTAAAATAAACTGGACAATTTGCCTTTCTCCCCGTTTTAGTATTTCTGTAATAATGTCTGCCCCATAAAGACCCTCCAGGGTGATCACCAGTTCCCGGGTAGTGGGCCATTTTTTTGAACCTCTCTCTAAAACAAAGGGCAGCAGTGCAGTTTTCGCCGCCAGGTCCTTTTTTAAATTTTGATGTAAAAAGATAGAATAGACTATGGTCTTAAACTTATCTGTGGGATAGATATGCAGGTTAACCCCATTGGGTAACGTGTAATTCAAAAATTTGGACATTTGAAGCCGGCTTTCAAAGCCGGACACCCCCTTCCAAAACAGTTTATATTAAATGAACCTTAATAAGCTCTATTCTTCCCTAAAAAACAATAGATAAAGTATTCCATAAATAAGAATTATTTTCCTGCTAAATAAAAATATTTACTTCTATTATCTCTATTTTTCTATAGTTATCTTTAGCATATTCTAATTTCTTAGATTGTGGTTTCCATTAAAATCCATCGCCATCATCAGCAGGGGCATCCCGGCATAAAGCAGCGTTGTAGCCCCAGCCACCACTCCGGAGTCATTTACAATAATGGCAGTGGCACTTCCCACGATGATTCCGGCGAACCCTACGCTCAAACTAGTATATCTGTTCTTTAGTTTTCTTAGCATCCCTGGAGGCTGAAAAAATAAAAAGGCCATCAGTCCGAGGAAAACCAGCAAGACCCTGCTCCAGAGGGAGTAACGCAGGAGTTTTAAATTCATGGCCCCCTTTCGGGTTAAGATATCCATTACTTCAGAAAAACCATTTCTGCTCACCATGACCATAGAACGGCCCACATGGGAAACTATACCGTCTTCTCCCTTAAGGTTCAACAGCACCAAAAACATCACGAAAAGAACAGCTGCACCCAATACGATAGACAGGGTTTTTCCGGTTAGTTTATAGTTACCCAAACCCAGACAAGTAAAACCGAAAGCTGTCAAAGCTGTCAAAGAACCACCAAAATTAGCTCCCCACCGGGGAGAAATAAAGATATAAAGAATAAAAGCAAAGAAAATCAGTGTGAAAATTCCGGCATATGTATTTTTACTCCATCCCACCTGGTAGGCTGCTGCAATAAAAAGAACAGAAGACCCTACCAGCACTCCCATATATTCATTCCCAATTCCATAATACCTGGCTCCGCTGATGGGATCGTATCCCATAATAGAGTTTTTAATCAGGTTACCCCCCAGGGCTAAATCTAATACGATTAATAAGGTAATAACCAGTCCAATACGAAGAAACAAAAGGGTGTTGTCGGCTCGATACAAAAATATGGTCGTCAAGACAGAAGTTATTATAAATATGGTCATATAAGATATCATCAAGCTGTCCGTCATAATTAACGGTAATATTAAAAAAGAAAGAGGCACTAACATTAGTCCTGCCATTAAAGGCCTCCAGTAACGAAGAAGATGGCTGCTCCTCTTAAATAAAAGAGCCAAAATGGCACCAACAACCGTCAGGATCTGCAGTAAAATATAGAATTGAATCAAGGGGGGCCGCTGTTGATGAACTGTATGAATCATGTTACTTACCCCAAGTAAACTTGACAGGTCACCCCCCGAGGTACCAGCAGCTGCAGTCATAATTCCCCCCGTTAGATAAGCAGGCACAGAAATCCCTAAGAAACGTAAAACCGTAGGAGCAATATCCAAATTAGTCACCAGGCCCGGGCGCCGGGTGCTGTCTGAAGTTAATAAACTGCTGCCACTTTCCCCGGAAATGATTCCCATCAGGGAAAGCTGTTCCCCTGATGGGGACAGAATCCCTTGCGGATAAGGAGTAAGTAACAATAGCATTGTATTTCCATCTGACAGAGTCAGGAGTCTTTCTATAAAAATGTCCAGTTTATTTAGCATGCGGTCAAACTCCTGCAACCTCTTCTCGGGCTGAAACAGCTGCAGGCTTTCCCTCAGTCGAAAAGTATCCCCCCACTCAATGACTAAAAACTGACTTTTCCCTTTTACTGTTAATAAATTTTCCCACAAATTATCCGGGTCAGTCCTGTATCCAAAGGGGGCATCCCCTTGAGCATTTAGGATCTCCCTGCTGACATTACCGTAATCCACCACACCATTTTCATCCATAATTAGATTTACCGCCAGGCGGTTTATCTCACCAGAGTCCCCGTTGCCCAAAACAGCTCTCTTCAACCCGGCTTCCCTGACTAGATTCCCCAGAGTCCCGGGAACAGAACGGTAATTCTTAGACTGATTGGCCTGTATCAGGTTATTTATCTCCAGATTCACCACTTGTCCCCCAGGGTCAGTACCGTTATAGCGATGATATAGGGTGCCCGCTGTAAAATGGTTGAGGTTTTCCTCCACGTTATAAGCCCATCCGGCTTTTCCGGTCCCTACAGCCCGGGCTCCAGCGCCGATGCTCACATAGGCATTTTCACTGTTTAAACGCCCCCCGGTACCGGTATTCATAAGAGCTATAGAGCTGTTGTCCCAGAAATCCTTGATATGGGGGAAATTCTTAGAGGCATATTGCCACTCCGCCGGGGATAACCCATCCACCACCAGCATTATTACCTGTTTCTCACTCTGAGCTCCAAGAGTAATCTTTGCAGGCATTATAAATAATATTAACATTATGAATGCCAGCCAAAAGCATTTTTTTATCATCAACACCCCACCTTACCAAAGCTCTTTGTACAGTTCTTCCGTCCTCTTAACCATGTTCTCCAGGGTAAAATTATCCTTTATTCTATGACTGCCTCGAATTCCCATGTTCTTACTGTGTTCCGGGTTATCTAAATACTCCATGACCTTAGAGGCCAGCGACACAGGGTCGCCGGGGGGGACCAGAGTTCCCGTAACACCGTCAGTAACAATTTCAGGCACTCCCCCAACCCGGGAGGCCACTACCGGCTTTCCCGCTGCCAGTGCTTCCAGCAGGGTTATGGAAAGCCCTTCGGATAGTGAAGGCAGGATAAAAATGTCCAGGCAGGACAGGAATTCCGCAATGTTATCAACCCTTCCTGGAAATATAACTTTTCCCTTAAGATTTAGGCTGTTCACCCTGTTTTCCAGTTCTTCCTTCATCGGCCCCTCCCCGGCTACCAGAAAAATGCAGGGTCTTCCCTTATCCAGTATTATGCGGGACGCTTCCAAAAATATCCCCAATCCTTTTTGTGGGGCCAACCTGGCCGCTGTGCCTACCAGGGGGAATCCTCCAGGAATTCCCAATTCATCTTTAAATGAACTTCCTTTTTCTCCATTATTCCGAAAGCTTTCATAATGAATACCGTTGTAAATGCGAATTATTTTCCCGTCTTCTACCCCCAGGGTATCGGTGAGATTTCGTTTTAGAGCCTCGGAAACAGCGATAATCCCATTGGCCCTTCGGCTTAATACCCTTTCCACCTGCTGGAAACATGAAAATGGAATCCTGCTCTGATCCGGATGAGCATAAAAATTATGTACTGTTAATACCACGGGAATCCGGGGAAACCCCAGGGAGGCAATCCTGCCCAAAAACCCCGCCTTAAATCCGTGAAGGTGAATAAGGTCCGGACTTTCTTTTTTTATGGTTCGAGCTAGTAATAACGCCTGGGAAAAATCCCTGAAAGGGTCAAGTTTTCCACTGATGTTTAGAGATATAATCCTGCCCCCCACTTTCTCAAAGATTTCCTGCAGCTTTTCCATGGGAGGGCAGACCACTACAAGTTCATAAGATGTGTTCAGATATTGAATCAGAACCTTTATATGTTCCCTGATCCCCCCCTCCACAGGCCGGACCACATACATAATTTTCTTTTTCATAAACCCCACCAATCTTTGTTTTTTTGCTCTAAGAGCATTTAAAAATGTATAATCTCCAATATTAATTGCCGTATTAATGTATAGAGGTCAAGTATCTACTCAAGGTATTATATCCATTATCATGAAAAAAAAGCGGTTTATGAGACCGCTTTTTTAAAAAAGGAATATTATTTATTAATGATTTAGCCAATTGTAAACCCCTGTCACTTTGTCACTCTGGGAATGAAAGGTTTTCTATAAATTTTTTTTGAAACTCATTATCATTAGCCAGTTCAATAAAGGTAACTTTTTCTACCAGCTTAAAGCATCGATTTAAATAAACCTCTGACATGAGAGCCTTTGCAGAACCCTCCCCGGCTGCATTTCCAACTGATTTAACAATAGCAAGGCTGACTTTAGGTAGTAATCCAATAGCCAGGGCACTATTAATATCAATATAATTGCCAAACGCTCCAGCAATTAAGATTTGTTCTATTTTATCAATCGCTACTCCCAATTTTTCAGCCAGTATTTGTACCCCTGTGTATATAGATGATTTAACCAGCTGTATCTCTCTAATATCATGTTGTGAAATTTTAACTTCCTGTCCTGTATCAGTTTCTTCTGCAAAAGCAAGGACAAACTCTCTTTTGCCATTGTTAATTCTTAGACGTTCTTTTATCAAATTGGGAAACTCTACGGCACTTGGGTCATCAACCAACCTGCCGCTGCTGGAAATAAATCCGGCCTTATAAAGTTCTGCCACAGCCATGACAATACCGGATCCGCAAATACCTCTAGCTCTACCATTTTCAATGGTAGTAATCATAAGGTCACCATTTTTAACTTTTACTGTATCAATGGCCCCTTCCACCGCCCGCATACCATAACTTAACTGAGCTCCTTCAAAGGCCGGTCCCGCAGCAGTAGAGCTGACCACCAATCTGTCTCTATTGCCCAATGCTATCTCCCCATTAGTCCCTAAATCCAAGAGGAGCGTTAATTTATCTGTTACGTCTTGATCTACGGCAATAATAGCAGCCACTGTATCTGCACCTACAAAACTGGCAATATTGGGTAGTAGCTGCACTCTACCTCCAGAATTTATATCCAGTCCTATTTCTTTGCCGGCCAAGGGAGGCAAAAGGCTAAAAACTGAGACATAGGGATTACGGCCAAGGGATTCAGGCGAGACACCCAATAACAGATGCTCCATAGTTGAGTTCCCTGCAGCAGTTACCAGGTATACTGACTGATTGGAAATATTCGCTTTTTTACACAATTCTAAGATAATATGATTCAACGTTTTTCTAATACCTTCAGACAACTTATGTAAGCCTTCAGGCTCTCCTGCAAACTTGATACGGGAAATTACATCAGCGCCAAAATGCATTTGCGGATTAGATGCAGATGCAGCAGCGACAACTTTTCCATTGATTAAGTTTACCAACATACCGGCTACTGTAGTCGTCCCAACATCAAAGGCAGCTCCATATAATTTTTTACAGGTATCGCCTTCCTCAATAGAGGTTATCTCTTCATTAACACAGACTAAGGTGACCTCTTTGTTTTTTAGCGTTGCGATTCTGGCAAGCTGCTTAAGGGCATCAGGGTTCATTGGTATTAGTCCAGAAGAAGCTTTATTTATCATTTCCTGCAAAGAATAGTTGTTTTGTAATTTTGGGTATACTGGCCTGATTAGTATTTTTTTAGTCAGGGTTTTCAGGTCTTCTTTAGCTATATTTATTTTTCTTACTTTTCCTTTTGCGCTAACACCAATCTCGATAATTCTATCAATTACCAGGTCACTGATGGGAAAAACTTGGCATGCCAGATAGCTTCCCTCTTCTGAGGGTTTGGCTGGCATCCCCTTTTTGTCAACAACCTCACCATTTAATATATTTACCTTACACTTACCACAGGTTCCATTCCCTCCACAAGATGCCTCCAGAACAATTCCTGCAGAAGCTAAAGATTTTAATAAACTCTCACCGGCTGGGGCCGTTAATTCCTGAAAACCCTTAACGTTTACTTTTACTTTTTTTACGCCAGAGTCGCTGTTCAAAGTCAGCCCTCCTTGGGATTTCTTCTTGAACCTACGGCACAAGGCCGTGGGTTTTCAGAGAAATATTATAAAAAAAGACTCCAATGAGTCTTGTAAAATAAACAAGATAAACTAATCTATTTTACTAAATTGGGTAAATACAAAGCAATCTGCGGGAATACAATGAGAACAGCGATACAGCCAAATATAGCCAAAAGAAAAGGCCAGGTACCCTTGAAGATAGTCATAACCGGTGTTTCTTTATCTACTCCGGCTACTACATACACATTGGCCCCTACAGGGGGAGTAATCACTCCCATCCCCAACGCCAGGACAATAATTACCCCAAACCAGATAGGGTCAAAGCCAAGGGTTAATGCCACCGGATAAAAAATAGGAACCGTAAGTAAAATTAGAGCCAGAGCATCAATAAAGAACCCCAGTATTAAATAAATAAATAAGATAACCACCAAAATAGCCACGGGGCTGAGGGGAAGGGCTACCGCCCACATCGCCATGGCCGAAGGAAGGCCGGTTATGGCCAAAAAGCGACCATAGATTACAGCGCCGGCAACCAAAAACATAATCATAGCAGAGATCTGAACCGAATCCCCCAGGGACTTCACAAAACCCCCCCAATTCAACTGCCTTCTTACTACGGCCACGATTAAAGTACAAAAGGCTCCTACGGCACCGGCCTCTGTAGGGGTGAAAATATTTGCAAACAGTCCCCCGATAACTGCCAAAAAGATAATGATTACTTCAATACCGCCATTTAGAACAGCAGTTACCTTCTCTTTAAAACCTACCCTTGGCCCCGCCGGGGCCAGCAGTGGATTCAATTTCGCCTGTATAATTACCACCAGCATAAATAATCCCATCAACAGCATTCCGGGAAAAATACCGGCCAGAAAAAGCTTCGCTATGGATTCCCCGGTAGCGATCCCATAAAGGATGAATATTACACTGGGGGGAATCATTACCCCTAAAATTGCTGATGCAGCAATGGTCGCCGTTGACAGTGAACGGTCATAATTATATCTTTTCATCTCAGGCAGAGCTACCGCACTCATGGTAGCAGCGGTAGCTGTAGTTGAACCACAGATTGCCCCAAAAGCCGTGCAGGCCGCTACGGAGGCTAAAGCCAGGCCCGCCGGGAGGCTTCCCGCAACTTTGTAAGTAGCATCATAAATTCTGCGGCTTATCCCTGAATGTAACGCGATATAGCCCATCCAAACAAACAGGGGAATCACGATTAGAGAATAGGAGGCAAAGGTATTGAACATAGAAGAAGCTGCCACCGATACTGCAGCCTTTGGGGAAACCAGATAAGCATAACCGCCCATTCCTACCACAATCATCACATAAGCTACAGGCATGCGTGCGAATAAAAGAACAAAAATTACCAGTACTGATAAAACACCTATTTGTTCGGGGGTCATTGTTTCTCACTTCCTTTTAGAACAGCAGCGGCAACCAGGCATTTTATGACTTCCAGAAGGAGTACCACAGCCAGCATGACAAATCCAAACCCCACCAGGTATATAAAAGGGTAAAGGGGAATTAAAAGGTGACCTGTGGTATATCCCCTTTCCATCATTTTCGTCCCATAAACCAAAGTCTCCCACGCCAACAAACCAATAAAAATAAATGCAATAAAATTGACCGTGCCCTCCACGATGGCTTCCTTTCGTTCAGAAAGTTTTTCCACCAGCACGCCTACAGCAATATGGCCTTTTTTAACAGCACAGTAAGCTACTCCCATAGCCAGTAAAACAGCTCCCAATATTTCAACAATTTCTACAGTGCCTGCTATGGGCCTTCCAAATTGACGTGTGATTATATTTGCTACAATAATAAACATTACGCCTGCCAATGCCACTTGACCGATTTGAGCAGTTTTCCAGGTCAATTCCCGGATAAATTTTTCCAAAACCTCCATACTTATGCCTCCTCACTCTTAGGGAAACCCTGATGTTTTTTGGGGAGGGCAACCCATCAGTTCCGTTTTAAAAACCTGACCAGGAAGCCCTCCCGGGGAATTACAACACCTGTTAACTGAGAATGAAATTACTAAAATAATAAATTACTAATATCCACCATGTTCCTGTGAATACTGAGCATCCAGTTCCCGTACTTTTTCAACAATGTTTCTGGCCGGGAGGCCGGCAGCTTCCTTACTTTGAATCCAGTTTTCCACAACGGGCTCTATGCGCTCCCGCCATAATGCCTCTTCGGAAGAAGACAGCTCAATGATTTCGATTCCTTCCTGAACCCCGATTTCCTGGCCTTGATTTGTATAATCAGTCCTCAGCTTACCGTATTTCTCCACAAATTCCTCACTAACCTCTTCAAAGATCTCCTGTATGTCGGGGGGAAGGGAATTCCAGGTATCCCAATTCATTACTTTGATAAAGACAATATTATAAAGAAATGGTGTTTTCGTAATATGAGTTAACACATCACCTAATTTAAAGCCTTCGATGGTATCCGTGGGTCCCAGGATGCCCTGCACTATACCCGAATTCAGAGCCACGTATGATTCCGACATAGGCATAGACACAGGACTTACACCCAGCGCCTCCATAGTGGGTATGGTTCCTCCCACTACTCTCATTTCCATACCCTGCAGGTCCTGAAGGTTATTAACCGGCCTGGTGGTCATCACATCTCCGGGCCCTGTTGCCCAAAACATCAGCACTTTTACACCCTCATACTCATCCATTAACCCTTCTTCTTTAAGTTGTTTATACCCTTCATGCATGGTAACTGAAGCCGCCAGGGCATTAGGGTTCTGCAGTCCCGGAAGCTCAAAAGCCTCGGTCACAGGAAATAAGCCTGGAGTATAAGCGGGACATGTTGTTCCAATATCAGCCACCCTGTTTTCTACTCCTTCATAGATTTCCCTGGCTCCCAGCAAAGCCTCTCCGGCCTGCATCCGAATTCTGACTCTACCTTCAGTGCGGCTCTCAATCTCTTCAATCCATGCATTGTGGCCCTCCGCTACCTGAAAGTCAGTAGCCGGCCAAAAAGTTGCAAAGTTTAATGTAATTACATCTTCTTCCCCATTACCAGACCCGCAGCCGCTTAAGAGCAGCATGGCTGCCAGTGATAAAATCAACATTAATATAAGAACCTTATTTTTCACAGTCATCCTCCTAAAAAATAATTTTTCTTCCGTATCCTTTTCATCAACTGTAAAGTATTGATAACCCCTCTTATCCATATCCGGTTACTACTCCCGGAAAATAAAAATACCGCCGTTAAATTGAATAAACGGAGGCGTCTAATCAGATTACAGGTTTTTATAAAACTGCTCCCAGGAATCAAATTATCATTACTGTTCCATTTAAGAAATTATTATAATCTTCTCGCTACTTGAAGCGGATAAACCTATTTCCACCATGCATAGGATAAGATAATTTCAAAAAAAGAACAAATAATAAATCCCTTTTTGATTCTAATACCCTCCGCTGGCAAAATCGCTTTTACTGCCGTACTTAAAACAGGATATTCTATTCACTTGGGATCCTGCTTTCTATTTCAGACAATAAAGCGGGTGCTGTAAAAAACTCACGGTAATGAGATTTTCCACAGCCTGCATAGATACTGCATTGGATCCCTTATGATTTTCCTTAAATCATAAATCCTTCTGCACAATCCAGGCTTATCTCTTTAAGATATAATCCCTAAAGCGCATCCCACCCGTTATTATTATGGTGGAAAATGCCAGTATATTCAATTATGATAAATTCTTTGTACACCTCCTAAAATAAAAAAACCAAACAAAGATAAACAATTATATTCTACAAAAAGAGTTAAATTCCTTTTTAAATAAAAAGAATAATCTAAAATCCTACACCCGTTACTTTGCGGCGGCTTTGTAAATCTATAACCGCTGGTTTTTCTTCCTTTAATTCCCCTTCGCTGGTAACGGTTTCCACGAAGACCTCTACAATGCCAGGGTCAAACTGAGACCCTGAACACCTCTTCAATTCTTCCAGGGCTTCCTTGCTGCTGATAGCTTTTTTGTAAGGACGCTCGTGAGTCATTACGTCAAAGGCATCGATTACGGCAATGATTCGGGAAACCAGCGGTATATCATGTCCCTTTAACTGGTTGGGATAACCTCCACCATCCCATCGTTCATGATGGGATAAAACGGCATAAGCAATATGAGCCAGATCCGGAGTAGAGAGGGCAATGCGCTGTGAAATTTCCGAATGCTTTCTCATCACTTCCCATTCTTTATCATTTAGGCCTTCGGGCTTATTCAATATGCTGTCGGGAATCGCAATTTTCCCGATGTCATGCAGAATAGACACAAGAACCAGTTCATCCAGCATGCTGTCCGATAACCCCAAAGCCTGTCCTATTTTAAGGGCCAATCCTTTCATACGACGGGTATGCTCTTCGGTTTCATCGGTTTTTTCACTTAAGGTCTGCTGCAGTGAAGTGATTAAAGAACTCCGGGAACTCTTCCCTTCCATCAATTTATTTTTATACATGCGGTTCTCTGCTTCCCT
>PWJM01000037.1 GCA_003560915.1 Syntrophomonadaceae bacterium | reverse complement strand
AGGATTACACCACGTTAGATGATGTACCTTATGTTGGAAATATTACCTCAAAAAGTCCTGACGTATATACTGCTACAGGGTTTAGAAAATGGGGAATGACCAATGGCACAGCTTCTGCAATGATTCTAAGAGACTTAATTGTAAGAGGGGAAAGTCCCTGGGCACCTGTTTATGACCCTTCAAGGTTTGAAGGAGACCCAATGATAAAGAATTTTGTAACTACGAATTTTGATGTAGCTAAGCACTTAATCGGGGATAAACTTAAGCCTGTTTCTAAGGATGTAAATATAAAACCCGGGGAAGCAAAAATTATTGTACATGATGACGAGAAAGTAGGAATATATAAGGATAAAAAGAACAAGATACATGCTGTAAATATTACCTGTACTCACATGGGATGTGACCTTGCCTGGAATGCAGCGGAACTGTCATGGGACTGTCCATGTCATGGCTCAAGATTTACCTACGAGGGTGACATTATTGAAGGCCCGGCGTTAAAAACGTTAAGGACAGATGACACCAATAAATTTAATCCTTAATAAAGTAAGCTTAATTAAGCTGCCCGGGGATGAATTTAGTCGGGGGTCAGAGGATTCTAAAATTGAAGCCCCTACCTCTCAGGTGATGGAAGTTTGTCAAGCAACTATGATATTTTTCCCATTAGCTTTTGCTTCATATAATTTTTCATCCGCACGCTGAAGAAAGGAATCTATGCTATCCTCGGGCTTCAGGGTCTCGATACCCATGCTGCAGCTTATCAGGCCTGAAATTAAGTTACGTTCATTGATGGCTTTTTGAATTCTTGTCATTAATTCAACGGCGTCTTTTGTTGTTGTATTAGGCAGCAGGATCACAAATTCATCCCCCCCCCACCGGGCGAATATATCATTTTTTCTAATATTTTGGATTACAATATCAGAAAATTTAACTATAATTTTGTCCCCCATGAGATGTCCATATTGATCGTTTACCAGTTTAAAATTATCAATATCAAATAAAACCAATGATAATGGGCTTTTGTTTTTTTTGGAAATATCAATCCAGTGGGATAATTCCATGTTGAATTTTTGCCTGTTGAATATGCCGGAGAGAGGATCAGTTATTGACTGCTGAAGGAGTTCTTTACTGTACAAGTATTTCATTCGCTTATAATAGTTGAATCTATAAGAAGAAATGCTGTTAAGTGCTATTACAAGAAGAATATAAACCAATGATGCACTGAACTCATTGACCCTTACGTTATCCAGGTAAGCAAATGAAAGAAAAAAGAATGCCCCGCTAATTAAAAAAGATAAAACCACTTTAAAAATCCAGCGATTTGGGACCATGTAAATTGCTGTTATGATTGCCATAACGCCAAAAGATTGTATGAGAAAAGTAGGATTTTCATATTGATAAAAAATAAACAAAAAAGTAACTGCAAGAATTAACTTATAGGCAGTAACCCAGTATGCTAATAATTCCAGTCTATTTAGATAATTTAACCTGAAGTATAGAAGCACAACCAGGAAAAAAAATAGGATTCTATTTAATAAGATTATGATGAAAGTGTTGGGGTTGCTAATTAAAAAGTAGTCAGGAATTATGAAAAGCAGGTATAGCAATCCTAGAACTAATACCATTGGTTTAATATATACCATGGCTTCTCTTATTTCATTAGAAAAATATTCATTTTCCAAAAGTTTGTTTTTGAACTCTCCCAAAAAAATATCCGATTCTTTGGGCTTTATTGTATCCATTATTTAATCCCTGCCTTGATACTGATAGATTAAAATTATTCTTCAAAAAGGAGAGAACTCCTTTTAAGGTATATTTAAATGGGCAAATTTTTACGATTAAAGATTAGAATCCCACCACCGTATGTCAGCACTGCGGTAATTATAAGGATCGTGGCGGCTATAGTAATAAATGGGTCGCCGGCCAGTATTTTATCAGGATTCATCAGGGTGAACAGGGATAAATAACCCAACCAGTCATATTTGTCACCTACATTGGCCAGCAGGTTCAGGACGAAAAAGGCAATGGGCACTCCTGCTCCAAAAGCTACAGAGTATTTGGTATCATTAAATAGACAAGAAAAGAAAAAGCAAATTCCGCTGATGGCGTAAAAGGTCAGAAGGGCGTAGAGATTCAGCAGAAGAAAACTGCCGATATCCAGCTCTCCGGGAAACATCGACTCACTTAAAGCAATTCCTGACAAAGTAATCAACCCCAGCAGGGCAGTAACGCTGGCTATTAAATAAAGGGCCTGGGTTGTTACGATGGTCAAGCGGGTGTTGGGCGTTGACAGCAGGAATGCCATGGAGCCGCTGTCCACATGTTTTGCCACCAACCGGTTTCCTACGATAATGCAGTAAATCATGGGGAACATAATGATAAGGAATCCGTAATAGTAGCCTGCAAGAAAAGAGGTCAGGGTTGTGCCTAAATCTTCAAAACCCATGGCGGCAACCAGTTCCTTAGGCAGAGTTTCCAACATGGCGTTTAGATTATCCAGGCTCACTGGATCAAACATGGATGTGATAATAGCCAGGTATAAAACCATGATTACAAAGAAAATAGCTAGAATAATCCAGTTTGCTTTTGTTGTCGCCTTAAATAAAGTGAAATTCATGTTATTGACCTCCCTGTCCATAGTACTTCATAAAGACCTGTTCCAGGCTTTGGGATGGGATATCCATTTCCAGCACTTTGCATTTGGCCAGAGCCTTCAGGAAGCGGTCATAATTGGAGCTTACAAAGATTTCAACATGGCTGCCGTTTATGCCCCCCAGTTCTAAGCCGCTGGACTGAAGAAGCTTAACGTCTTCTTCAGAAGCGACGGTAACCAAAAAAGCTTTGCGCTGAGATGCTTTCAGGGAATGGATATCTTCCACATCCACCAGGCGCCCCTCCCGAATAATTCCAGCACGGTCACAGGTACGGTCGATTTCTCCAAAGCTGTGGGAGGACATCAAGATGGTTTTCCCCCGGGCTTTTTCCTCCAGGGCAAGGTCTACAAAATAACGCTGCATCAAAGGGTCCAGGCCGGCAGTGGGTTCATCCAGTATATAAACTTCAGGGTCATGCATAAAAGCCGTTATCAGGCCAAGCTTCTGCTTCATACCCTTAGACATTTTTCGAATTCTGCCGCCGGTTTCCAGTTCAAATCGTTCGATAAGACTGTTGGTACGGGTTTTGTCTTTACACCACCGCATAGCATTCATAAAATTCAAAAACTGCATTCCGGTCATATCGCTGAAAAAAGCAATTTCTCCCGGCAGATAGCCTAAAATTTTTTGGATTTCCTTTGTTTGGGTACGGCAGTCAAGTCCGTTTATGGTACAGCGGCCTTTGTCGGCATTGGTAAACCCCAGCAGCTGGCGGATGGTGGTGGTTTTCCCCGAACCGTTAGGGCCCAGGTAACCGAATACTTCCCCTTTCTTTACAGAAAAAGAAAGATCAAATATTCCTTTCCCGTTTTTATAGGTCATGGTAAGATCTTTGACCTCAATCATATAAATCCCCTCTTCCTCGTTTTGAAATGAGAGTCTGTTCTGATTTCATTTTACCACCGGGGCGAAGTAACGTCCATCATCAAGCAGCCTGAATCTTTAAAAATCCAGCGAGGAATACAAATTGTCTGTGTAGAGACTTTTGAGTTGATCGGATGTAAACTGCAGATTATTTTTCTTGGTTAAAAAATCTAACATCTTTTATTTTTACAAAACCCTGCACAGGCGGAAAATCATGATAATTTTAATCTGGCTGTGGAACCTTTTCTGCCAGGGGGCGGAACTGCAGTCCATAAAACATTTCCAGGTAGCGGTTAGTTTCGTCCCTCTGAAGGTTGGTTACATATTTCCAGAAACCATATATTCGGGATAATGTCATCATTCTTTCAGCATAGTGTTTCCAGGTATATTTCTCCTGGACCCTGCGAATTCCCCCTTCGGATATAACCTTCCAATATTCAGGTTCGTGAGTGCATCTCTCGAAAAAATCTGCAATAATGGAGGAGGCTTTATCACCATGGTTGGGGTCAATGTGAAAGCCGGATTGTCCGTCACAAATGACTTCTGAAGGGCCTCCGTAACAGGTGGCAAAGGTGGGCAGGCCGGAAACCATGGCTTCAATGACCGTAATACCGAAGGCCTCGAAGAGAGCAGGTTGGATAAATGCACCCCGGTAGTCAGCTACAAAGCGGTAGAGTTCTCCGGATAGTTTCTTATCCAGGTATGTACCAATCCAGCGAATCTGATTGTCTAAATCGTGCTGATTCATAAGTTCATGCATATAAGCTATCTGTTCCCGTTCCTCCTGGTCTGTGGAAAAGCTTTGGTCTACATGGCCGGCAATAACCAGCAGGTTCGTATTTTCCCGCAGCCTTTCATTTCGTCCATACCAGTCCACCAGGCCGGTAATGTTTTTTACCTTGTCCATTCGGGCCATGGTAAAGAGAAGAGGCCTGTCTTTTTCTTGCAAATGGCCCCGGGCATTGTCTCGTTCACCTCCGAAGATCAGGTCATCAATTTCTCCGTGCAGGGCCTGCAGTCGATTTTCAGTTTGAGTATAAGGAAAATAAATTTCTGCATCGGCCCCGGGAGAAACAATATTAAATTTGGGGTCGAAAACTTCGATTCCGTTAACCACCCGGTACAGGCCCGGCATGGTAAAGGCATTATAACTCTCATACTGTCCCACACTGCTTTTATTTCCGGCAATTTCCTGGTATGTGCTGGTAATAATGAAATCTGCTGAATTCATGGCAATCAGATCGGCGGTAAACTGGCAGGAAAAATGGTATTCGGGGTCATTATCTTTCCAGTACAGGTCTGAATACAGGTATTTAGATTTTTCCAGGGCATGAGCTATGTTGCACTGAGTGACTTTTAAGCTGTTGGAAAGAAGGGTAGCCACCAGGTTTCCGTCAGAGTAATTGCCGATAATCAGGTCGGGACGGTTGCCCAGTTCCGCCAGCATTTCTCTTTCCACTTCTGCAGCGAAATCCTCCAGGTAAGGCCAGATTTTGAAACGGGAAATCCACTGGGGAATTATCTCTCCATTCTTACTACGGAAAGGTACCCTTAAAATTCTTGAATTTTGGGTTCCCTCAATATGTTCTATCCGCTCATGGGCAGTTGTCCCCTGGGATTCGGGAATCAGGCGGGTTACTACCAGAATTTGAGGTTCGATATTCAAGCCCTGCTGTTCCAGGCGGCAGCGCATTTCTTTTTCCAGGGCGTGGACCTGGTCTAATATGTAGACCACCTGTCCACCAGTATCCGGCATTCCCAGAACATTAGCCTGGCCAAAAAAACCATGGGGAGATAAAACAACCAGGCTGAAAATCATAGGCATCAGCCCCAAAAAACGGCTGAGATTTGCCGGCTCCGGAGCCTCCAGGATATCGGAAAGCAGGTTCATGGTGTCCTTTATACGAGCGACATGGTCCCCCCACCCCGGTTCAAAACCCAGGTAATGCATGGCCCTGCTCACTTCCGGCCACCTGGTTTCCGGCTCCTTTTTTTCAAGGTACTTGTCTGCCTGACGGAGTGCATCCCGCAGGGAAGTAATATTGGTAAGGCGTTCGTTCAGCATAAGCTGAACTCCTCTGGCCTGGTGCATTCTGAGGAAATCCAACAGGCTTTTGCTTCCCTGCTCCAGGTCTTGAAAAATCTGGCTGGAAAGGCGCCGATTTAGATATTCCACACCGTTTCCGATAGAGCGGCTTTCTATTAATTTGGGAAAATCCCGGTTGAAGGGAGCCAGGTCCACCTCCAGGGCCCATTTTTGGTGTCCATCCCCTGTGACCAGGTTCTCCTTGAAAGCTAGAAACTCGGAAACGGAAGTTTCTTTATAGTGAAGCTTTTCTGTGTGAAGCCTGACGTAGGTCCATCGGGCGATTTCCGGCCGGATGGCCAGGTAAATCCAGGGTGGGTTTATAACGGCTTCCTGCACCCGGGCAAGAATGCTTTCCAGGGGTTTAAGGGCCGCTGCTGTTTCGGTACCTTCTTTTTGAATAAGCTTCTGGTACTCATCCCAGACACTGGACTGCAGAAGAAAGGAACGATTCAGGCTCAGGTAATGTCGAAGCAAAAGGTATATGGAATCTCTGTTTTCTTTAATTAGAGCTTCAAATAATTGAATTAGGTTCACCCCCATTTTCTAAATTGGGAATGCGAATGTCACCGAAAAAATCATAATACTGGATTCCCTCCACAATTCCCCCGGCATGTTTCTCTTCTGCAAAATATATACAAGGCCGTCCCTTAAGGGAAGCCAGCTCCCGGCTGTAGTTGCCTACCACCACCGCCAGGGTATTCCCCGTCAGCATTTCCCTGTCATTCCCCGAATCTCCAGCTACCAGAAAGCGCTGCAGTGGAATCCCCCACTTGATGCTGAGAAAACGAAGGGCCAGGCCTTTTGAGGCACGTATGGGAAGCAGGTCCAGAAATTCCCCATGGGAATAAATGACCTGGGCCTGCAGGTTCTGCTTTCGAAGCAATCGTCTAATTTTTCGCACTCCCGGCCATTTATCCGGGTCCACATAAAAACTGATTTTGTGCTCCCGCTGTTCTTTTTGGGGCTGGAGCCGTATTCCCGGAAGCTGACGTACAGCCTCTCTAAGTTTTTCCGGGTCCCAACGGAAGTTGATGTGGCGGCGCCAGGAACTATCCTCCACGGGAGGCCTTCCGTATGAGATTTCACTCCCTACGGAGGTAATCAGTATATCCGGCAGGGGAATATTCCATTCTTTCAGAATCTCCCGGGTGCTTTCCAGCCGCCGCCCGGTGGCCACACCAAACCCCACCCGGACTTCAGTCTCGTTGAGCATCTCCAGGAGAGTCCGCAGTCCCTCCACATCTCCGGTCAAGGTATTATCAATATCACAGAGGAGAATGCGGTCTACCGTGGGAAGTTTGCTGATGCCTTTTTTTATCATAGACTCTTTCCAGTATTCTTTATTCAGCACGTTACGGCATGCCTTCAGGTATTTCTCTACGTGACCCGGCCAGGAATAATGCAGGTGGGAACCCTTTACTCCTTGTTCAGACCACTGCTGCCAGCGCTTGCGATCAGATAAAGCATCCACCATGGTATCCCCCATCTTTTTGCTGTCCAGAGGGTCCACCAGGAGGCCGTTCTTACAGTGAAGCACAATTTCCTGGGGGCCGCCGTTTTCGGTGGCTACCATAGGCAGGCCGCTGGCGGCAGCTTCGATTAAAGTTAAACCAAAAGGTTCGGTAACAGCGGGATTTACAAAGATTCCCTCGGTTTTGGCAGCCAGGCGGTACAGGTCCGGGACATCTGTGACCTGGTGCTGCTTGGGGTAGGCCACAGACCCGTACAGGTCATACTGATCCACCTGCATCAACAGGGATGTCAGGACCCTTCGGGGCCCTTTCTCCATATCTTGAATCTTATTCCGGTTACCTGCTACAATCACCAGATTGGCCATGCTCCGCAGCTTCGGATTTTCTCCAAAAGCTTCAATCAGGGTAGATATGTTTTTTCGTTCATCCGGCCGGGATAGGGCCAGGATCATGGGCTTGTCAGGGTCTGCCAGAAAACGGGCCAATTCTTTTTTATAAGGGGGGTCGGATTCATTCTCCCTGGGGGGGCGAAAACGTTCAAGATCAGTCCCCGGGGGAAGAACCTTCATGTATTTAGGCTGATAGTTATCGTAAAGGCTGTATTGTTCTTCCACTTCCTGGTAAGTGCTGGCAACCATCAGGGAAGCGTTTTCCAGAGTATTTTCTTCGGCTTCGATTCTTTGGGTCATGTTATAACGGGATTCAATATTTTGTTCTTTCATTCCCTTGGCCATCAGGCGCTGCCTTTTTATCCGGCCCAGGGAATGCCCTGTATGAATAAGAGGGATTCCCAGCAGGTTTGCTACCCGGACGCCCACATAACCTGCATCGGCATAATGACTGTGAATCCAATTGGGGATCCTTCGTACCAAACGTAGATGGCGCAGGACTCCATCTGCAAAGCTGTCCATATAAGGCCAGAGCACTTCTTTGCGGAGGTAACGCCGGGGTCCACAGGGAATGCGAACAATATTTGCACCGGGAGCAATCTCTTCAAACAACTGAGCATAAGACTCGTCTACCTTAGGGTCAATTACTCTGCGGGTTAGCAGGTCTACCCTGTCTACTTCCGGATTTTGGGCCAGGGCCTTGGCCAGTTCCACCACATAAGTGGTCTGGCCTCCGGTATCTGCATCCCGCCCCAATTCAAGATTGCTGCCTCGAATCAGGCCGTGGACACTGATTAATATAATATAAAGCCTTTCTTTATTCTTACTCAAATTTTCCACCTCCGGGTAAAATCATTATAGAGGGAAATATTATCTGTAGTGGCACCGCGGATTTCCAAGATTTTAGAAGCAAATTCCAGGGAGCGCTCCAGGATGACCGGAGGTTCCCATCCCAGGATGATGCCGGCAATGTTTACGGCGCTGAAAGCATCTCCCGCACCTACGGTGTCTACCAGCTTTTTTACGGTCACCGGTTCCCCCTGCCAGGTTTCTTGACCGGAGGTCATGAGAGCCCCCCGGGCCCCCCGGGTGATTACTAACAGGGAGCAGTTCAATTCCCTGCACATCCTGGAAGAAACCTCTGCAATATTGTTTTTATCCACCTGATCCCTTTGAATCAACGCGGCCAGTTCCTGTTCATTCATCTTAACCCACCGCGCTTGTTTTAGTATTTCTTCCAAAATTTCAGGGGTCCACCAGGGTTCCCGAAGATTAATATCGGTGAAGATAGGAAGTCCGGTATTTTCGGACAGCTGCTGCCAGGCCCGGCGGGAAGTTACGCTCCGCAAAGCCAGGGAACCGGTATAGAGAAGGGATGGCACAATTTGTTCCGCTGCCTGCAGCGCCAGGACTGAATCAATGTTATCGTAAGCCTGATCCGGCATAATAGTATAATGGGGCTCTTCATTTTTTATGTCAACCTGCACTGTGCCGGTAGGATATAAAGAATCCAGCTGGAGGCCCCCGGTGTCCATTCCCCAGGAACTCATTATTTCCAGAACCTTTCTGCCTGAACTGTCCTGTCCGATTCGGCTGATAAAGAGGGGATCCAGGCCCAGGCCCTGGAGATGCCAGGCCACATTGAAGGGCGCTCCCCCCAGGACAGTTTGGGAATCAGAAAAACGGTCGAAAAGAACTTCTCCAAAAATTATTGGCTGTCCCCTGCTTATGGTACTGCTGTTTGGCAAGGTATTTTACCCTCCTAAATTTATTTGAAGCAGTAATAATTATCTTCTATTTGATTCCGAAACAGGTTTTCAACGATAATATAATTTTTTACTTCTCTATGTTACTGCCCATATCCTTTAAAAACCCTAATTTTTGGGATTGAAAAATCTGTTCCACCGGGCGCAATTCTTTTCTTTTAACGGGTATCTTACGGCAGCGGGGAATGCCGCTTGTTATATTTTATCATACCTCTGCATAAACATTTGAATGGACCGTGCAAAAATCAACAGGGGGTTGAATAGTAAAATGTTCAAAAAAAAATACTTGATCATAGCCCTTATCCTGCTGTTTTCATTTGGGTGTCTTTTTGCAGGATGCGGCGGACAATCAGAAGATGGTGAAGATTTAAACGACGAGGCAGTAGAAAATGTAGAAGAAATGGAAGATGAAGAAGAATGTGAAGAGTGTGAAGAGTGTGAAGAGGAAGAAAATGAAGAGGAAACAGAGGAAGTAGAAGAGGAAGAAGAGGAAGAAGAGGAGTAAACTAATAAATGCACGGTTAAGGCGGGGTTTCAATAACCCGTTTTTTTCTCGGAAAATATGCTAAAATATAAAGAGGTTATTATTAAAACCTTTTAACGGTTTGAAACTCATATTTCAGGCATAACAGAAAAAATATTTTAGTGGGAAAGGATTGTTTTCATGAACAAGGTACTGGTACTGGCGGAAAAGCCTTCCGTGGGAAGGGATTTAGCCAGGGTTTTAAACTGCAGGAAAAAAGGAAACGGTTATTATGAAGGGAACGAATATATTGTCACCTGGGCGCTGGGTCATTTGGTTACCCTGGCAGATCCGGAAGCTTACGGTGAGAAATATAAGGCATGGAGCTTAGAAACACTGCCCATGCTTCCTGCTGAACTAAAGCTTGTGGTCATAAAACAAAGTGGAAAGCAGTTTAATGTGGTTAAAAGCCTGATGAATAAAAAAGAGGTTAAACAGGTTGTTATTGCAACTGATGCCGGCCGGGAGGGTGAGCTGGTTGCACGATGGATTATAGAAAAGGCTAATGTAAAGAAACCAATAAAGCGCCTTTGGATTTCCTCCGTCACCGATAAGGCTATTAAGGAGGGTTTTAACAATTTAAAAAATGGTCAAGAGTATGATAATCTTTATGCTTCAGCAGCAGCCCGGGCAGAAGCTGACTGGCTGGTAGGGATTAATGCTACCCGCGCCTTAACCTGCAAGTATAACGCTCAGCTGTCCTGTGGCAGGGTCCAAACCCCTACGATAGCCATTATTGCGAAGAGGGAAGAAGAGATTAATAACTTCAAGCCCAAGGCATTTTATGGGATAGCAGCTTCAGCCAATGGCTTAAAACTGGTTTGGCAGGACAGCCAAACAAAAAATTTTAGGACCTTCGACAAGGAACGGTGCGATCAATTACTTGTAAAATTACAAAATCATAAAAGTGCTGAGGTTATCCAGGTAAACAAGGTTTACAAGAAAAAATCGGCCCCCGCTTTATATGACTTAACAGAACTCCAGAGAGACGCCAATAAAATTTATGATTTTTCTGCTAAAGAAACCTCTTCTATCATGCAGAGATTGTACGAAAACCATAAGGTTTTAACGTATCCCCGGACGGATTCCAGATATATTACCACGGACATGGTAGATACCTTACGGGACAGAATTAAGGCTTTTGGATACGGGCCTTATGCCTCATAAGCAGCTAAAATTTTAAACAAACCCTTAAAACCAAACAAATCCTTTGTAGATAACAGTAAGGTGTCGGACCATCATGCCATTATTCCCACTGAACAGGCAGTTACATTTAGTTCATTAAGTGACGGGGAAAGGAAGATTTATGACCTGGTAGTAAAGCGTTTTTTAGCGGTTTTAAGTCCGCCGTTTGAGTATGAGCAGACTACTATACAGGCTAAAATTGGTGAAGAGCTCTTTACGGCCAAAGGGAAAACGGTGATTGCCCAGGGCTGGAAAGAAGTATATGAGAATATTTTTGAAGATGAGGAGGAGGCAGAGGAGGATGTGTCGGAGCAGATCATCCCCCAGATGAATAAAAACGATATGCTAACCATATCTAAAATTGTGCAGACGACGGGGGAGACCAGGCCGCCGGCACCCTTTAATGAAGGTACCCTGCTGTCAGCCATGGAGAATCCGGGAAAATACATGGCGGGTGAAAAAAAGCAATTAATTAAAACCATTGGGGAAACCGGAGGGCTGGGAACCGTTGCCACCAGGGCAGATATCATTGAAAAGCTCTTTAATAGTTTTCTGATAGAAAAGCAGGGAAAGAATATTTTTGTCACCTCCAAGGGAAAACAGCTTTTGGGCCTGGTGCCTGAGGACCTGAAGTCCCCGGCACTGACTGCACAGTGGGAGCAGAAACTGAGTACTATTGCTAAAGGCACCCTTCATAAAAATCAATTTGTTAACGAGATGAAGAATTACGCCAGGATCGTTGTTGAAGAAATAAAAAACAGCAAAGAGTCCTTTAAACATGACAATCTTACGGGAAACAGATGTCCGCAATGCAGCAAACATTTGCTTGAGGTTAAGGGGAAGAAAGGAAAAATGCTGGTCTGCCAGGACAGGGAATGCGGGTATCGGAAAGGAACTTCTAGAATAACCAATGCCAGGTGTCCACAATGTCACAAAAAATTAGAACTTCGGGGCCAGGGAGAAGGACAGATATTTGTATGCAAATGCGGTTTCAGGGAAAAGCTTTCTGCCTTTGACAAAAGAAAGAAAGCGGAAGGCAGTAAAGTATCAAAGAAAGAAGCGTCCCAATATCTAAAACAACAAAAAAAGGCAGAGCAGCCCATTAACTCAGCCCTGGCGGATGCTCTTGCCAAACTTAAGGATCAAAAGTGAAATTCAATCAATCTGTTTTTTTTCTTTACCTCTGAAAAACGGAAATGTTCTTGAATCCATTTAAGGGCATCCTTATGATAAAAAAATACATGGGTGGGGTCATTTTTATAATGCCAATTGATAAAATCAATATCTTCAGAGTAAATTTCAGTCATACAGTATAAAATCCCACCGGGCTTAAGAAGAGAACGTAACAGTGTAAACTCCTTCTGAGGGAAGTGGAAATGCTCGATCACCTCGCAGCAGATTATATAATTATACTTGAACTTTAACACCTCATCATTATTCCAAAAAAAAGGGTCATACAGCTCGATGGAAAAGCCCTCATCCCGTAACAGTTTTGTAATTACAGGCCCTGTTCCCGCCCCGAAATCTAATCCTTTATGGCCTTGATTAAAGGTTTGTTTAATTTCATTTACTATGGGAAAAACAAATCTCTGGTATCCCGGGTCATCTACATCATTGTTGTGTTCTTGATAGCGGGCTTTTTCTTTCTCTCTGGTAACATAATGAATGGGGTCTAAAAGTATGGATAAACAATTACTGCATTTGTAGTATTTTTTTTGATTAAACTCTTGATATAAAGTTACCTTTGCATTACATAAAGTGCATTTTGTTTTTAATGTCATAGTTTTATATCCTATCCATTAAGTTTTTTCTTTATTGATTCTTTTTCATTGATTCATTGAGACTTAGACATTTATTTTCCCGCTCCACTTGAGCCTACCCATGACTAAAGCCAGGGCTTTACGGCGGCACATTTTGGTAAGGGTTAAATATAAGGATACCGAAAAAGATGCGTTTGAACAAGTAGTAGTTTCAGAGGGCGCATAAATAATTTTGTAATGAAGGAGAACAATAGTTGTAGAGGCTGTGTGTAAATAATTTTTTATTCTTTGAAAGGGGATGAGAATATTGCAGGAAAATCAGCAGAGGGAAACTGCTACTCTTGCCGGAGGATGTTTTTGGTGCCTGGAACCAGTTTTTGACCAGCTTAAAGGAGTTATTCAGGTGGTGCCTGGTTATACGGGAGGAGAAGGGTGTAACCCAACTTATCGTGAAGTATGTTCCGGAACCACGGGGCATGCCGAAGCTGTGCAAATTATCTTTAATCCCCACCTCATTTCCTTTGAAGAACTGCTGGAAGTGTTTTTCAATGTTCACGATCCTACTACATTAAACCGCCAGGGTGCCGATGTAGGCACTCAGTACCGTTCTGCAATTTTTTATCATACGGAGGACCAGTGGAGAACAGCGGAAAATTTTGTTAAAAAAGTGAACGAACAAAATTTATGGAACAATCCCATAGTCACTGAGGTGGTGCCTTTTACTAACTTTTATCCTGCAGAGGATTATCATCACGGTTACTACCGGCAAAATCCGGAACAGGGATACTGCTGTGCGGTTATAACGCCAAAAATATCAAAATTCCAGAAGAAGTATGAGGATAGGCTGAAAAAATAGATTTTGAGAAGATTATAAGAGCGTGCTCAAGGAAAATTCAGTTAGCACGCTCTTAAAATTAATTTATTCTTTCTGCCTTATTTTTTTCATATAATCCATCAGTTTTTGCTGGTATTCTTCTTTTGCTTCCAGGGGTAATTTATCAAGGCTTTCTTTGAAATTATCTTCACCGGCCGGGTCATCATCTTCCTGGGAACCACACACGAACCGGTGCGGCCCGCAGGGGTCGATTTTTTTAGGCAGTTTAACTACAGGGCCGCCGAAGAAATCCCCTCTGACAATAACATTTCGTTCCTGGAACAGTTTTACCCGAAGTTTAAAAAAGAGGTTTACGTAAATAAAGGTAGTGCAGTCAAAGGGGAAAGCATTGCAGAAGCAGTCGATGAAATCTACTTCCAGACAGACTCCTTCTGCCTGTTGAAATTCTTCCAATGAAATGGAATATCCCTTGGGAAAATGGTTGAACTTGAAGAATGGGATGGTTCTTCTGAAACAGGCCGGGAAGGTTTGACAATAAGGGTGCCCGGTCAGGGGGAAGAACTTTAAGCAGATAATGAATTCAATACAGATAATTACGCTGTCACAGGTAAAGGTAACGGTTCGATTGGTAACTTCTACATTTTCACACTCACAGCGGCAGATTGCCGAAGGGATCTCAATAAATTTAAAAACTGAAAAAAAGTCTTTAATAAATCTGGCATAAGCTACCTGAACGCATAGGTCTATGGGTTTGGCTTTATCGATGGGCGGCAGCGGGGGTATTGGCGGACATTTCCCCAACCCATGGGCTTCGGTTCCTTCTGTTTTCATTTTTTTCTCTTCAGACATTTAGATGCCTCCTTCTTATTTTTGCAGGAAAATATATAAAAATACCTTCCAGATAGTATATGATATGTTATTTAAAATAATATGCTATAGTAGTATTGAAAATTTATTTTAAAAGGGAGAGCTGCTTGTGAAATATTCTGAAGCCGGTGTAGGGAGGGTTTTCGTTTTAAGGTTGGAACACGGGGATAGGATACCGGATATCATTGAGGAGTTTGCGGATAACCATCAGGTCAATGGAGCGTTGGTTTTCTTTTTGGGGGGAGCTGAAAAGGACAGTAAAGTAATCGTGGGCCCCGAAGATGGGAAAGAAGCAAAGCCTGTCCCTATGGTAACCCTGCTGAAAGATGTAAGTGAGGCCTTAGGAGTTGGCACTCTTTTTTTAGACCAACAGGGGAAACCCAAACTCCATTTACATTCTGCCTTTGGTAGGGGACGGGATACCGTAACGGGCTGTACCCGGCAGGGAGTGGAGGTCTGGAAGATCGGAGAAGTTGTGATGCTGGAATTGACCGGCAGTTCCGCCTGCAGGAAAGTGGACCCTGAGACCGGTTTTGAGCTGCTGGATGTATAGGGGAGACAAGGGGACGGTTCTCTTGTCTTATTCCCAATAAGCCAGAACAAGGCAGGCAGATTGGCCTGTCCGTTCTTTTTAAAGGACAATGAGACACAAGAACCGTCCCCTTGTCTCCTTATCTCTTGCCGTTAATAAGGAAGCACAAAACAGCCGTAATGGCCATTTTGTGCTTTCTGGTTGGAGGCAATAAAACTGCCTTGAACGTGGATATAAAAACTGCCTATGCGGAAGGCCATATATAGTATTTTAGCGGCAGTCGGGGCACAGGTCGAACCACTCTGTCAGGGTGGTATCCCCGGTCCTTTTCAGGTAGTAGTCCACCTGGGCAGCTGGAATATAGGGATTGCTGCAATCATTACAAACCTTCATATTTAATATTCTCTTCCAGCGTTCCAGCTTTCTTTTCCGTCCCAGGTCCTCCATGGTGATGCATCCGGTGGGGCAGACGTGGACGCAGGTCCCGCAGCCGATACAGCTCTCAGGTTCCTCTTCAAAGGGCGGGACCACTTTCCGCTCCGGCCCCTTAGAGGAAAAAGTGATGGTGCTGACGCCTACCAGTTCTTCACAGGCTCTGATACAAAGGCCGCATTTGATACAGCTGTCCCCCTTTTCACGGGAGCGGCAGCTGGAGGGGATGTATTCCGCCCCCAATTCCCGGGCCAGCTTCTGAATCTTCGGGGATTCTGGAGCCATGGGTAAAATCAGTTTCATCATGAGACGGCGGGCCCTTTGGACCCGGGGTGTTTCTGTCTCTACTTGAATCCCCTGGACTGCGGGGTAGGTGCAGGAGGTGGTCAGTTCCACCTTTTTCCCTTTGGTTACCTCTACCTGACAGAGCCGGCAGCCGCCATAGGGGGAAAGTTTTTCATGGTAGCAGAGATGAGGGATTTCTATTCCGTTGTCCAGGGCTACTTGAAGCAGATTTTGATTTTTCTGAGCTTCATATTTCTTTCCGTTAATGGTTAAAGTAATCATATCCAACCCTCACAAGTCATATATTTTTTAACTATTCTACCATCACCGCATTGAACCGGCAGGCTTCCTGGCATATGCCGCAGCGGATGCAGAAATCATTATTGATTGATATGGGAGCACCTTTTTCCCCTTCTACGGCCTCTACGGAACAGACCTTCTGACAGCGGCCGCAGCCGTTGCACCGTTCCGGGTCAATGGAATAGTGGATCAAGGCTTTACAGACACCGGCAGGACAATGTTTCTCCCGGATATGGGCTTTGTATTCCTCCCGGAAATATTTCAGGGTGCTGATGACCGGGTTAGAAGCGGTACGGCCCAGGGCACAGAGGGAAGCGTTTTCAGTAATCCAGGCCAGATCTGTCAGCTGTTCCAGATCCTTTTCACAGCCTTCCCCCAGTGTAATTCTTTCCAGAATTTCGTGCATTTCTTTGATGCCTGCCCGGCAGCTGATACATTTTCCGCAGGATTCCTCTTTTAAAAACTGCATGAAATATTTGGCTACATCCACCATACAGCTCTTTTCATCCATGACAATCATGCCGCCGGATCCCATCATGGAGCCCATCTGGCTCAGCCGGTCAAAATCTACAGGAACATCCAGATGCTGTTCAGGGATACAACCACCTGAAGGGCCACCGGTCTGGACTGCCTTAAATTTTTTCCCATCCTTGATTCCTCCACCGATATCATAGATGATGTTTCTCAGGGGAGTGCCCAGGGGAACCTCAATAAGCCCGGTGTTGTTAACCTTGCCCACCAGTGAAAAAATTTTAGTTCCAGGGTTTTTGTCGCTCCCTATGGAGCCGTACCAACCGGCCCCTTTATTCATAATCAGGGGAACGTTGGCCCAGGTTTCCACATTATTAAGGCTGGTGGGGGATCCCCAGAGTCCACTGACGGCGGCATTAACGTGCTTGGGGCGAGGTTCTCCAGCACTGCCCTCAATCGCTGAGATCAGGGCGCTGGATTCCCCGGAGACAAAAGCCCCCGCTCCCCGCTTCACCGTCACATCAAAGTCAAAGCCCGAACCCAGGATATTTTTCCCTAAAAGCCCGTATTCTTTAGCCTGCTGGACAGCCTTGTTGATGTTCTCCAGGGCCAGGGGATATTCCTGGCGCACAAACACGAAACCTTCCCGGGCGCCAATGGCATAAGCTCCGATGGCCAGGCCCTCCAGCACCAGGTGGGGGTTTCCCTCCAGAAGGCTGCGGTCCATATAAGCGCCTGGGTCGCCTTCATCGGCATTTACAATTACATACTTTTTCTCTCCCGGAGCGTTCCGCGTGGTCTCCCACTTGATACCTGTGGGAAAACCGGCACCTCCCCGGCCCCTTAGATTGGCTTTTTTTACCTCCAGCAGCACTTTTTCCGGATTTAAGCGGGTAATGGCATGAGCCAGGGCGCTGTAGCCCTCCAAGCCTATATAGTCTTCAATGTTTTGGGGATCAACAAGACGGTTTTTGCCAAAAATGACTCTCCTCTGATATTTATAAAAGGGTATTTCTGATTCATGGGCAAACTTTTCTCCACTTACCGGGTCGGTAAAGAGCAGACGGTCTACTGTCTTTTTCTCCACCAGGGTCTTTTCCACAATTTCCGGAATGTCCTCCGGTTTTACCCGGCAGTAACAGATTTCCTCTGGAAGGATCACTATAATGGGGCCCTGTTCACAAAAGCCGTGGCACCCGGTGGATTTTAAACTCACCTTTTGAGTAAGGCCCCGCAAAGCCAGTTCCTTTTCAAACGCCTTATAAATTTTTCCACTGGCATAAGCTTTGCAGCCCGTACCCTGACAGAGGGTTACCACAGGCCGTTCCGGCTGGTTTCGGGAGGCCAGTTCTTTTTGAAGCTTTTCCATATCCGATACGGAAGTCAACCTGTTCAAAAGATCCACCTCTTTCTACATTGAGGTAATGTTTTTATTATAGTTTTAAGCGTGCTTTTTTTTCTTCTGTTTATGGTCTCCTGCGTACTGTTTTATTAATTTGTTTACCTTCAGGGCGGCCATATCTCCGTGATGCTCTCCATTAACCACCACAACCGGGCCCAGGGCACAGGCTCCTACACAGTTTACCGTTTTCAGCCCAAAGCTCTGGTCCGGGGTGACTTCCCCGGGTTTAATTCCCAGCTGGTGGCCCAGTTCATCCAGGATTCGGGAAGCTCCTCTTACATGACAGGCAGTTCCGGTGCAGACATGGACCTGGCAGTCGCCCATGGGCTTCAGGCTCAAAGCTTCATAAAACTTGGCAATTCGGTACAGTTTGGCTACCGGCATGTTTAGTTTTTCCGCCAGGCAGCTCAAAGCCTCTTTGGGAAGATATCTTAACTCCTCCTGAATATCTAAAAGCATTTCCAGAATCTCCTGGGGGTTACCTTGATATTTTTCTATCACCCTGTCAATGGTTTTTTTGTCCATAAGACCTCTTCCTTTTTTATTTAATCATCCAGGGGAAGGGGAAAGGTTTATAAGGTTGTACCGGTTATGCCGGTGCTCCCGCTTTAACCCTGAATATTTTTTCCGCTTCCGATTCTCCTTCCGGGCTCCGGAGAAGAAAATTCTCAGCAGTAATCGGTCTATGACCATGGCTTAGATCAGATTTTTCTTTCAGTTCCTGCCATTCTTTACGCACCCGTTCCTGAATCATTTCCATCATTTCAGGGCTGAGGCGGCGAAATCTTCCTTGTTTTTTCAGGTACTGCTCTACCGGCACCAGTTTGTCAGTGCTCATGGTCATTCGGTGTTTCCCTTCTTCAATTTCGTAAAGGGGGAATATTCCTGTTTCCACAGCCAATCGGGCCAGTTGTATACTGTTCTCTGCCGAAATACCCCACCCCGGAGGACAGGGGCTCAAAACATGCAGATACGCAGGCCCTTCTATTTCCATACCCTTTTTGACCTTATTCACCAGGTCCAAAGGATGGCTGGGGGAGGCGGTGGCTGCATAAGGAATATCGTGAGCGGCGGTTATGCGCATCATGTTTTTCTTCCAGGTCAGCTGGCCGCTGTTGACACTGCCGGCAGGAGAGGTGGTGGTGGCAGCGCCGAAGGGTGTGGCAGAGGATCTCTGCACCCCGGTATTCATATAGGCTTCGTTATCATAGCAGACGTACAGGAAGTCATGCCCCCGTTCCAGGGCTCCGGAAAGAGCCTGCAGGCCGATGTCAGCAGTCCCCCCGTCCCCGGCCATGGCCACCACGGTGATTTTCCTACCATCAATTTTCCCCTTACGTCTTAACGCTTTTAGTCCAGCTTCAATACCGCTGGCCACGGCGGCGGCGTTCTCAAAAGCCACGTGTATCCAGGGTACCTGCCAGGAACTCTGGGGGAAAGGAGAGGAGACCACCTCCATACACCCTGTAGCGCTGGCCATGACCACATTGCGCCCCAAGGTCTTCTGGACCATGCGCACGGCTACCGCCTGTCCACATCCGGAACAGGCCCGGTGGCCCGGGGCAAAATATTCTTTTGAAGTCATTGTTTTAACTGCATATACGTTTGCATCGCTCATGGCATTAATCCTTTCCTTACATTTTGTTACAATCTGCTGCTTATTTTTATCCCCTGGCTCCAAAGATTTCATAACTGGAACCTGAAGCCGCGTTTGCTTCAGGGATTAAATCAGTTTTTTCCCCTTCTATCATTTTTACATAGTCCTGGATGGTGACGTTTCTGCCTCCCAGGCCGATGATATAGCTGTCTACCTGGGGAGGGTTTTTGATTCCGTACAGGGCCGAACGGATTTCCGAAGCTACCGGCCCTCCAGGCCCTCCGGAGGAAACAGCCCGGTCCATAACCACCAGTCTTTGTGCACCGGCAGCTGCCCGGGAAAACTCTTCAAAGGGGAACGGGCGCCACAACCTCAGCTCTAACAGCCCCACCTTTTGGCCCTGCTGTCGCATTAACTTTACCGCTTCCGCTGCGGTTTCGCTGAGGCTTCCCATGCTGACTATGATGGTGTCCGCATCCTGACAGAACAATTCTTCCACCGGCCGGTAATGACGGCCGCTGAGCTGTCCCCAGGATTCCCAGCCCTCCAGGATAGAGGGGTAAGAGGCTTTTAATACCTCGTCATGGGCTTTTTTCGCCTCCGTGTATAATGCCGGGGTGGCATATGCCCCCATGGTTAAGGGGTGATCGGGGTGAAGGGTGTATTTGGGTTCGTAAGGAGGTACATATCCCTTCAGTTCATCGGAGCTCATCAACTCCACAGGTTCAAAGGTATGAGAAAGGATAAAGCCGTCCATATTGATAATAACCGGAAGCAGCACGTTTTGTTTTTCTGCAATCCGGTAAGCGATAAATACGTGGTCATAAACCTCCTGGCCGTTTTTTACAAACATCTGAATACAACCGCTGTCCCGGATGGACATTACATCGCTGTGGTCATTCCAGATGGATAGTGGGCCGGAGAGGGAACGGTTGACCAAAAGCATGACCATAGGCAGCCTCAAGGCAGACGCAATGGGCACCAGTTCGCTCATCAAGGCAAGGCCCTGAGAACTGGTGGAGGTAAAGGTACGGGCACCCGAAGCCTGGCTCCCTATGCAGACGCTCATGGCGGAATGTTCCGACTCCACAGTGACGTATTCCGCATCCAGCTGACCGTCAGCAACGAACTCGGAGAGTTTTTCCACAATATGAGTCTGAGGTGTAATGGGATAAGCTGCGATTACATCAACATTGGCTTGTTTTACCGCTTCTGCCGCGGCAATGGATACTTCCATTCCAGCACGTTTTGCCATTACAGTTCAAGCTCCTTTTCCATATGAATTGCACCGGTGGGACATTCCATGGCGCAAATACCACAGCCTTTACAGTAGTCTAAGTCCACGGAGAAATACCCGTCAGGCTTCTGGACTTGTGCTGCATCGGGGCAGAAGGCCCAGCAGAGACCGCACTGGATACAGCGCTCTTTCTGTATCACCGGCAAACAGGACCTCCAGTCCCCGGTATGGTTATCCCGAGAACTTCCGGGTTGAACCACACATCCGGGGGACAGTTCCGTCCACAGGTAATCCAGGTCCTCTTTTGCAGCCTTACCTACTTTCTCTTTTCCAGCAAATTCATTTTTTGGGGATACCAACTCTAAGGTTTGCTCCCCATTATTAGATAGTACCTGGGTTTCCTGATAAGCCCGTTCCAAAGCCTGGACGTTCAGGTTAGCAATTTTACCGCTAAAACGAGTTTGAACAGCGGAAATTAGGGAATCTACCTTTACAATGGGCATCAGCCGTATCAGGGCTCCCAGAAGGACCGTGTTGGTAATGGGCCGGTTCAGTATTTCCTGGGCAATCTGGGTAGCATTTACTGCTGCCAGCTGCTTCAGCCCTTCAAACATGAACTGTTTCGATTCTTTTTTGGTGTTTATCACCAGGAACCCGTCTTTTTTTAGGCCCCTGGTCACGTCCACCGCATTGAATAGAGAAGGGTCCAGGACCACTACCACATCAGGACTGTCGATACTGGTCCGCAGGGTTACAGGTTTGTCATCGATTCTGCAAAAAGCGGACACAGGGGCACCCCGGCGTTCCGGTCCGAAACTGGGAAAAGCCCGGGCGTATTTTCCTTCTTCAATGGCCGCCTGAGCCAAAAGCTCGGCGGAAGTAACAGCTCCCTGCCCACCCCTGCCGTGAAATCTAATTTCCAACAATGTGACACACCGCCTTCTGTGTTTTAAATAGGGAAGAAAAAGATGCTGCCAGCTTTAGTTTTTTTATCCTGCTTTGTTGATTCTTTGATGGTCTGCTTTAAACTTGAAGAAATGACCTATTTATGGTGATATTGAAACATAATACATAAAAAAACATGGAAATTTGGAAATATAATATTAATATTACAAAATGCTTCAAAATACATCACTATGCTTATCATTACACCAGTCAAATTGTACATCAGGTCCTGGATTATGTCAAGTAGTGAAAAGAGTTTTCAAAATGAAAAAAATAGGCTAGAAGTGACTTAAAAATAAAAATTTAAAAAAACAATAAGATTTTAGAGGAAATTGCTAGAAAATTATTGAATTATGAAAATAGTTTTATTAATTAAGATATAGAAATTTTATAAAGTGACTATGCCGGAGGAAGTGAACATTTGACCACTGAAAGAAGATCCAATACAGCTGTCATGATATGTGCAGCAGTTGTTTTTGTTATTCTGAGCTCTATTTTTTTGTACATTTGGTATCTGCAGAAGGAGCTTAACTGGATGGTTTCCCTGGGGCTGTTTTTTTCTTTATTGATTTTTTTACTGGTCTTATTTTTGCTGAGAGAAAATCGTAAGGTTGGTGATGCCCAAGAAGCCCTTCGACAGCGGGAACAGGAATTTCAAGCCCTGCAGGAAAGTGAGAGGAAATATAGACGGCTTTTTGATTCTGCCAACGATGCCATCCTTTTAATGAAAGAAGGACGTTTAATTGAGTGCAATCCGAAATTTTTGGAGTTATTTGAAGCAAAAAAAGAAAAAATTATTGGTGAAACCCCTTATTCTCTTTCTTCTTCCAGCCAGCCGGATGGCCGAGAGTCTAAAGAAAAATTGCTGGAGAAAATTAGTCTGGCGGAGGCGGGAGAACCTCAAATGTTTGAGTGGAGGCATATAAGGCAGGATGGGAAAATTATAGATATAGATGTAAGTTTAAATCGATTAATAATTCAAGAAGAGACGGTTGTACAGGCCATTATCAGGGATATCACTGAAAGGAAGAAATCTGAGGGTCAGCTAATCTATCTAAGTTTTAATGACAAGCTGACCGGACTCTATAATCGGGCCTACTTTGAGCAGGAGCTGAAAAGGCTGGATACTGCAAGGCAGCTTCCCATCAGCATCATCATGGGGGATGTGAATGGTTTGAAGCTGGTAAACGATGTTTTTGGACACCATGAGGGAGATAAGCTTTTGGTAAGGGCGGCAAAGATTATAAAAAATTCCTGCCGAAAGGAGGATATTGTGTCCCGTTGGGGGGGAGACGAATTTATCATTATGCTTCCCAGGACCAGCAAGGAGAATGCCCGGGAGATTAGCACCCGAATCCGGGACGCCTGCCGCCAATCTAATTCCGGTTCCATTCAAACCAGTATTTCCCTAGGGGTAGCAGTTAAGGAAAATATGGACCAAAATATATATACTGTTCTGAAGGAAGCGGAAGACAACATGTATAAACACAAGTTCACGGAGAGCAAAAGCATTCGAAGTTCGGTCATCTCCACCCTTCTAAAAACCCTTGGGGAGAAAACCCATGAAACCGAAGAGCATACCCTTCGGCTGGAAAAACTGGCTCGTAAGATGGGAAAAGAGCTGAACTTGACGGAAAGCCAGCTGGATGACCTTGCCCTTTTAGCCATGCTCCATGACATCGGGAAAATTGCTGTTCCTGAAACCATCCTTACAAAACCCGGGTCTCTTACCCCTAAAGAATGGGATAAAATTAAGAGTCACCCCGAAATCGGGTATCGAATTGCTTCCTCCATTGTGGAACTGTCTCATATTGCGGATGGGATTCTTGCTCACCATGAATGGTGGGACGGAAGCGGGTATCCACGGGGATTAAAAGAGGAGGAAATTCCTTTACATGCTAGAATCATAGGGGTTGTTGATGCGTATGATGTGATGACCCAGAAAAGTGCTTATAAGAAAGCCATAAGTCCAGCACAAGCTAAGGAAGAGTTGGAAAAGTTAGCGGGACACCAGTTTGACCCATATTTGATACAATTGTTCAATGAAAAAGTTATTTCTGAATTAGTATAAGAAATATCGCCGCTAAAACAACAGCATTTTTATAAAAATAAAAGGATTTATTAAAGGGAAAGTGGAACTAATTACGGTGTTTGAAAAATATTTAAATAAAAATAAGAAGGGGGTATTGTTTTGCGTAAAAGTCTAATTTGGCGCATCAGCCTGCTGCTGGTACTTACTGTATTGGTTTCGCTGGCAGGTTGTTCATCCACAGCGCCTGAAGAGGATGGCGAAAGAGTTTCCATAAATTTAAGCCTGGCTCACTTTTTCCCCGCCACTCATCCGGCGGAAACAGAGCTGGTCCAGGGTTGGGCTGCAGCAGTTGAGGAGGCCACCGATGGACAGGTCAAAATTACCAGCTATCCGCAGGGAACCTTATTGGCTGCAGAAGCCATTTATGACGGGGTAGTTAGTGAAATTGCAGATATAGGGGTCTCGTGTTTTTCTTATACAAGAGGTCGTTTTCCCCTGCTGGAGGCCTTTGAACTTCCGGTAATCGTGTATAACAATTCAAGAGTTGCCAGCAAAGTGGCCTGGGAGGGAATTCAGGAACTAAATCCCGAAGAAGTACAGGACACTAAGCTGATGATGGTACTGGCCACCGGACCGGGAGATTTGTTTTCCAAGACGCCGGTTCGTACATTAGAGGATCTTCAGGGAATGGAGATTCGGGCTACCGGTTTAAGTGCTAAGACGTTAGAGGTTTTGGGGGCTACTCCCGTAGCCATGTCCCAGGCTGAAGCTTATGAGTCATTGCAAAGAGGTGTGGTGCAAGGAAATCTTTCACCCCTGGAAGTGCTGCAGGGATGGAAACATGCAGAGGTTACTGATTATCTGACACTGACTCCATTCTTGTACAACACCCTGTTTTTCATGACCATGAATCACGATACATGGAATTCCATACCTCCCCATCTGCAGGAGGCTATTGAAGAGGTCAACGAAAAGTTCTTTGAAGAGGTAGCCATGGGCCTTTGGGATGTGCAGAATGAATCTGCTTTGGAATATGCTGTGGAAGAGGAAGGGCTGGAGGTCATTACTCTCTCCGATGAGGAGACTGCTCGTTGGAAGGAAAAGGCGGAACCTGTGCTGGATGACTTTCTAAAGGAGATGGAGGAAAAGGGCCTGTCAGGCAGTGAGGCACTGGAGATTGTGAAGAGGCTGGCGGACCAATACAACGAAGTCTATAAGTAGGCTTTAGAAATACGACAGGTCAACACATTTATTCGGGCCGGTCTTTGACCGGCCCCCATACTGACTTTTATTCTAATAAGCAGCATGCAAGGGACAGTACCTTTATAAGTATAGAATATCTTTTTTATATGAAATATGATAGAGGGGTTTTAAAATGGAGTTTTACAGCATTTTTGTAACCTGGCTCAGCAGGGTTTTGGACAAAATAGCCGGATGGATTATGGTAGCAGTAATGTTTCTGGTAGTAAGTAATGTAATTCTCCGGGTTATATTTAAAAGCCCCATCCTGGGCACCTATGAGTATGTGGGATTTCTTACAGCCATGTTCATAGGGCTGGCTATTGCCTACTGTGCACTGCAGAATTTTCACATAGCTGTGGGTTTTTTGCTGGAAAAATTTCATCCTAAAGTTCAGGGGGTAGTAGAAGTTTTTACTGGAGTGGTTTCATTGGTTTTCCTGGCTCTATCTGCCTGGCACATTGCCGATTTTGCTGGAAGTATGATTGCCAGCGGTGAGGTTTCTCCCACTACCAGAACCCCCTTTTATCCCGTAATTTATGTGGTAGCCTTTGGTTTCTTGACATTGTGCCTGGTAGTCCTGCTCAAGCTTACAGAATCTATAAGAAAGGTAGTTAAGGAATGGACCCAATCATTGCAGGCTTAATTGGAATAATTGTTTTTTTTGTACTGTTGGTTCTAAAAATGCCCATTGCCTATGCCATGGCCCTGGTGGGGTTTGTAGGCCTGGGATTCCTGGCATCTCCCTCAGCGGCATTTCGGGTGGTGGCCAAAGACATGTACGCTACCTTTTCTGCTTACAATTTAAGCGTTATCCCCATGTTTGTCTTTATGGGTTTTCTAGCTTTTCATTCGGGCCTTGGGAGCCGGCTTTATGCCTTTGCCTATAAAATGCTGGGACATCTCCCCGGGGGGCTGGCTATTGCCACTCAGGGAACCTGTGCCCTTTTTGGGGCGGTGTGCGGTTCCAACACGGCAACTGCCGCAACCATCGGGGCAATTGCCCTTCCGGAGATGAAAAAGTATAACTATGACCCTTCTCTGTCCACCGCCAGTGTAGCGGCAGGCGGGGCCCTGGGAGTTTTAATCCCTCCCAGCGTAATCTTTATTATCTATGGAATATCTACGGAACAGTCCATCGGTAAACTATTTATTGCCGGGATTATCCCGGGGCTTTTGCTGATGACCCTTTATATGCTGACTATTTTTCTGCTGGCCCGCCGCAATCCCGAATTGGGCCCGGCCGGACCCCGTTTTAGTTGGAAAGAAAGGCTGCAGGCTTTAAGCGGGGGCCTATGGGAAGTCATAGTAATTTTTTCAATTTCCTTGGGAGGGCTTTTTGCCGGATGGTTTACTCCTACCGAAGCGGGAGCTGTGGGTGCCTTTGGTGTATTGGTTTTGACGACATTGGAGAGACGGCTTAATTGGGATGGTTTACAAAAGGCCATGGGGGATTCTACCCGTACTACGGCCATGATTATGCTCCTGGTGGCAGGGGCTGTGATATTTGGACGCTTTATGGCCATGAGCAGAATACCCTTTGAACTGGCCAGTT
>PWJM01000178.1 GCA_003560915.1 Syntrophomonadaceae bacterium | reverse complement strand
TCCAGAATCCTTGAGGAGGAAGCCAGGGGATCCACCGCGGGGTAAATTCCCAATTCAGAAATCTTCCTCTCCAGGTATGTGGTAGCATCCAGGTGAGCAAAGGTTGTAGCTGGTGCAGGGTCAGTGGGGTCATCAGCGGGAACGTAAATAGCCTGGATGGAGGTGATGGAACCCTTCTTGGTGGAAGTAATACGTTCCTGAAGTTCACCCATCTCAGACTGCAGGGTAGGCTGGTAACCCACCGCAGATGGCATACGTCCTAACAGTGCGGACACCTCGGAACCGGCCTGCACAAACCGGAAGATGTTGTCGATAAACAGAAGAACGTCCTGTCCTTCCATGTCCCTCAGGGACTCAGCCACAGCTACCCCGGTCAGTCCTACCCGCAGACGGGCTCCGGGAGGTTCGGTCATCTGTCCGAACACCATGGCAGTGTTTTTAATAACTCCGGATTCCTTCATCTCCAACCAGAGGTCGTTCCCCTCTCGGGTTCTCTCACCCACTCCGGCAAAAACGGAAAATCCGCCGTGCTCATAGGCGATGTTACGAATCAACTCCATAACCACAACAGTTTTACCTACACCGGCGCCTCCGAAGAGACCAATCTTACCACCTTTAGCGTAGGGGATTAAAAGGTCAACCACCTTGATTCCTGTTTCAAAAATCTCCGTGGCCGGCTCCTGTTCTACAAAGGTAGGAGCCTTACGGTGAATGGGATAAAAGGAATCTGTATCTACGGGGCCCAGCTCATCAATGGGCTCCCCGATAACGTTAATCAGACGTCCCAACATCCCTTTGCCCACAGGCACGGTGATGGGTCCGCCGGTGGCTTTGGCTTCCATGCCTCTGACCATTCCGTCAGTAGGATACATGGATACAGTGCGCACTGAGTTGTCTCCCAGGTGCATGGCTACTTCCAAGGTTATATCGATGTTCATTTCAGTCATTTCTATTATAATCGAGTCGTGAATCTCGGGCAGGTTACCGCTAGGAAATTCAACGTCAACAACCGGTCCGATCACTTGAATCACTCTACCAACATTATCACTCATACTGTTCGTTTCCCTCCTTCTTTCTACAAATGTACTAATCCATGGCCATTGCTGTGTTGCTGATCTCCAGGATCTCCTGTGTAATAACCGCCTGACGTGCCCTGTTGAGCACGATAGTAAGGCTGTCAATCATCTCCTGGGCATTCTCCGTTGCTGAGCCCATAGCGGTCATCCGAGCTCCGTGCTCGGAAGCCTTGGCTTCCAACATGGAATGATAGACCAGGCTCTCGATATATTTGGGCAGGAAGTTGTCGATAATGGCCTCTTCATCAGGTTCGAAATGATAAAGAGCTTTGGCCCCCTTCTGAGCCTCCTGCTCTTCTTTAACTGGTTCCATGGGCAGAAGCTTAACAATTCTGGGAATCTGCCTCATGGCGTTAACAAACTCGGTATATACCAGGTAAAGCTCGTCACATTCTCCACTGCTAAAGCTTTCTACTCCCTCCCGGGCAATCTGCTGGACCCTCTTCCACTCGGGATAGTCCTCTATGTCCAGATGGGCGGAATAGAGGTTATACTCCCGGCGCCGGAAGTAATCCCTGGCCTTTTTTCCTACCGCTATAATCTGTGTCTTATCCTTGTCCTTAATATTTCCTGCAGCAAATCGCAGCAGGCCGGTATTGTAGCCTCCGCAGAGGCCTCGATCCGCAGCGACTACCAGAAAGCCGGAATTCTTAACCTCCCGCTGTTCCACCAGGGGATGCTGCATATTGGGCATTGCCCCTACCAGCCTGGAAATAATTTCCTTCATCTGCTCTGCATAAGGACGGGCGTTCTCTGCAGCATCCTGAGCTTTTCTCAGCTTTGCTGCCGCCACCATTTCCATGGCCTTGGTAATCTGCTGGGTACTTTTAACACTTCTAATGCGTCGTCGGATTTCCCGTAAGCTTTTCATACATTCACCACCTTTTCTTTATCCATCGCCGCATTACTGGGCTACTGCTTCGGTATCGGCCACCACAAATTGGCTCTTGAATTCTCCGATGGCTTTCTTCAGCTTATCGGCGGTATCATCATCCAGAGCTTTACTTTCTTTAATAGTACTGCCGACGTCCGGGTGGTTCATTTCCATGAACTTCAGGAATTCCTTCTCAAAACGGGAAACCTCTGATGCGGGAATATCGTCAAGATATCCCTGGGTTCCGGCGTAAATAACCATAATCTGATCATCAACAGACATGGGCATATACTGGTCCTGTTTCAACAATTCAACCATTCTTTCACCCCGGGTCAGTGTAGCCTGGGTAGCTTTATCCAGGTCGGTTCCAAACTGGGTGAAAGCCTGCAGTTCACGATACTGGGCCAGGTCAAGACGAAGACGTCCGGCTACCTGTTTCATAGCCTTAATCTGGGCTGAGCCCCCTACCCTAGATACCGATAAACCTACGCTGATAGCCGGTCGGGTCCCGGCGAAGAACAGATCACCCTCCAGGTAAATCTGGCCGTCAGTGATGGAAATCACGTTGGTAGGGATATAGGCAGAAACGTCACCGGCTTGGGTTTCAATAACCGGAAGGGCCGTCAGGGACCCGCCGCCCCGCTCGTCGTTCATTTTAGCTGCCCGCTCCAACAGTCGGGAGTGGACGTAGAAAATATCTCCGGGGAACGCTTCACGACCGGCAGGACGCCTCAGGAGCAGTGAAAGCTCACGATAAGCAGCCGCCTGCTTGGAAAGATCGTCGTAGAAGCAGACCACATGTTTTCCTTCATGCATGAATTCTTCTCCCATTGCACAACCGGCATAAGGAGCGATATACAGCAGGGGTGCCGGGTCACTGGCGGAAGCCATAACCACGGTGGTGTACTCCATAGCCCCTGATTCCTCTAATTGATTGACCACAGAAGCCACTGTTGAGGCCTTCTGGCCGATAGCTACATATATGCAGAACAAATCAGAATCCGTCTGATTCAAAATGGTGTCCACACAAATAGCAGTTTTTCCGATACCCCGGTCACCAATGATTAACTCCCGCTGACCTCTTCCAATAGGGATCATGGAGTCAATCGCTTTTATCCCGGTTTGTACGGGCTCTTTAACGGGCTGACGATGGGTAACACCAGGGGCGATGGTCTCAATGGGACGGAATTTCTTGGCATTGATAGGTCCTTTGCCGTCAATCGGCTGTCCCAAGGGATTCACTACACGGCCCACCAGCTCATCGCCGACGGGAACCTCGGCAATTCTGCCGGTCCTTTTTACCGTATCGCCTTCTTTAATTTTTTCGTAACTACCCAGAATAACACAACCTACGCTGTACTGTTCCAGGTTCAAGGCCATGCCGAAGATATCTCCCGGGAATTCCAGAAGCTCACCGGCCATACAATTATCCAACCCGTGGATTCGGGCAACACCGTCCCCTACGTAGGTTACGGTACCGATATCCACCAGTTCTAACTTTTCCTCATAGCTTTCTATTCTCTGCCTGATAATGGAACTAATTTCATCTGGCCTAACACTCATTCTCCCTTGTCACCTCATTTCTTATAGACTTAAACTGGCAGTAGTAATTTGTTGGTACAGCCTGGAAAGCCTCCGGACAACGCTGGCGTCCATAACGGAATCCCCGATTTTGGTCACCACTCCACCGATAATGGAGGGGTCTGTCTTTAAAATCAGGCGGATTTCTTTGCCCGTATATTTTTCCAGGGCCTTCTGAAGGGCTTCCTGCAGCTGGTCACTGAGATCAATGGCTGTGGTCACTTCGGCCACCGCCACTTTCCTGGTGTAGTTTGCCAGCCTCACATATTCCATAAACATTGCATCCACAATATCAAAACGCTTCCTGTCTACCAAAAGCTTCAACACATTCATCACTTCTGGATTTTCCAGGCCCTTAAATATATCCGCTATAATTTCTTTCTTTTCATCTCTGTCCAGTAGGGGATGTTCCAGAACTGCCTTGATTTTCTTCTTTTCTTTGAGAAAATCTATAACGATCTGAAGGTCTTCTTCAATTTCATTGACTTTGTTTTTCTCCCGGGCAACGGTATGAAGGGCGGAAGCATATTTGTTGGCTACCGCTTGTATGGTCATGATACCTCCCCTACCTCTGCCAAGTAATCTTTAATCAGCTTCTCCTGAGAAGCGTAATCAATATTTTGAACAATTATCTTTTGGGCTATATCCACGGAGAGGCGGCCTACTTCGTCCCGCAGTTCCATAAATACCCTTTCCTTCTCCAGATTGATTTCTTTCTTGGCCTGCTCTATGATATTCTGAGCCTGCTTTTTAGCTTCCACCTTGGACTGGCTGATCATATCATCCCCCTGCTTGCTGGCACGGTTCAGAATTTCAGCAGCTTCCTTCTTGGCTTCCAAGATCTGCTTCTCATATTTCTCCCGGGTCTTCCGGGCTACTTCCTTATCATTTTCAGCCTGTTCAATGGCATTACTAATCTCTTCCCGGCGCTGTTCCATGTAACCAGCAATAGGCTTGTATAAAAACTTTCTTAAGAGTAGGAAGAGAATGAGAAAGTTTGCCAGCTGAAATACATAGTTAATATCAAAAGTGACCACACTTCTTTCCCCCTTTCTTCTACAGTATGGTTAAAGTAAACATTCTGTATCCTGCATTTATCCATTGGATTCTATTTTACAGGAACGGATTGGCGAAAAGAAGAATTAAGGCAACAACCAGAGCGTAAATACCGGTGGTCTCAGCAATAGCCTGTCCAAGAATCATGGTAGTTAAAATGTCACCCTTGGCTTCGGGCTGTCTTCCTACACCCTCAGCACCTTTACCTGCAGCGTATCCCTGACCAATCCCAGGGCCAATACCGGCGATCATGGCAAATCCTGCTCCTAAAGCGGAAGCAGCTCTAATGATGGTTAAACTATCGATCATTTTAAATATTCCTCCTTTAAATTAAAAAATATAAATTTTTTAGTAATAATTTCTTAACTAAGTAATATTAAACTATAAATTGGATAAGCTTGCTATTTTCGTCCTAATAGTAGAAAGGCGTTCACTCCTTTCAAAATATTCAGAACTTCAATAAAAAAATGAATATTATTGGCTGTATCCCCTGGAGATCCCGGGGACGCAGCAGCCGGTTAATCCATCCCCATGGTGATGTAGGTCATGGTCAGCATCACGAAGATCAATGTCTGAATCAGGCCGGCAAAAAGGTCAAAATACAGGTGCAGTGGTATGGGTACCAGAATTGGAGCAAAGTGATAAATAAGGCCCATCATGACCAGTCCGCCCAGCATATTGCCGAAGAGACGGAACCCCAGTGAAACAGGGTTTGCCAGCTCTCCCACCAGGAATAAAGGAAACAAAAGCGGTACCGGTGAAAAAAATGTTTCCTTAATATACTTCCCGAGACCTTTCTCTTTAAATGCATAAAACTGGGTGCAGAGAAAGGTCAAGATTGAAAGAACAAATGTAGTGTTGAGGTCGGCTGTGGGCTGTCTGATGCCTATGAGCCCTGTCAGGTTTGCAAAAACAAGGAACAGGGCCAGAGTCATCATATATGCAGCAAAACCCCTTCGTGCAGGTCCCATGGTGCTGTCTAACAGGTAATGAATGCCATCTATAACTACTTCAAAAAAGTGCTGCAGTCCCCTGGGAACCATGGTCATGTTTCGCGTGGCCGAAATAGATAATATAACCAGTACTGCCATGATAACCCATGTAGTGGTGACCGTTTCAACAATCTGAAACCCGTTAATTTCAAACATTACTGCAGGCTCAAAAGTCAGGCCGTTCTCAGCCGAAGCTACGTAAGTTGCCGCGTTGAAAAAATTGATCATCTTCTTCCCTCCTTTATAATTAATTTTTATATAAATACAGCATTTAAAGCCTCTTTTAATGGGGCCGCATACCTGTGTTAGCAGTCCTGTCCATGGCTAATCTAGGCCCAGGGTTAAAAAACAGCACTTACCCCGTTTTCCGGGAAGACTTGATCATGGTTTTAATGGAGGAAAAAACCTGCCCTCCTACAATTACAATCTGGGGAAGCAAAATCCCTCCCACAGCCCAAAAAAAATTAATCCCGTCTATCAGCAGGGCACCAATCAGGACCGCCCCGGTAAAAAGCTGTCTGGTGACATAACGGGAATAAATGTACGTAGAAGCTTTGCTGGAACTCATATCGATAGATTTGGACAATGCACCGGCCAAGAGGTAAAACTTGACAAGAGCCGCCACAGTACCTAAAAGAAGGCCTAATACGGCCGGATAATCCTGTCTGATGAACAACACGGTCATAACCACCAGGCTGATTTTTATACAGGTCATGCTGATTTGAATCCAAATGGCTTCCGGAGCTCTCATAGTTAAAACCTCATCTTCATAATTAAACGGTATGCGTTTCTAAAGCCCACAAAAAGGCCTGACAAAATTAAAATAATTAATACCCAGACACTATCGATATAATTATTCATAATCCATTGAGATAAGAAAATCATAAAAACCAGCGGAAGTACAATGGTTATTCCCAGCTGAGTTACCAGCCCCATATACCTAAGGGGGCGCATGTCAATTCTTTTTTGCTCTTCGCTGTCTTTCTTCGGTTTTTGCGGCAAAAAATACCACCTTTTCTTTGAGGCAAAGGCAATACCTTTATGGTATTTACCTATAAACCTTTATTCGACGGAATTTTAAAAATCCCTGCAAAATATAATTTTTTTTTGACCCTGATGGCTTTAGCGGGATATCCGCCGGGTGGCAAAAAATCCCCCTACCATCAGGTACATGTAGTACGTGAAAAAGCGCCAGCTTACCACGAATATGCCGATCATACTGGAGGGCACATACCGGCTGAAAAAGGTAGCCAGGGTTAGCTCTACCACACCGCTGCCCCCCGGCAGGGGAGAATAACCAATAATCAGGATGATAAACACCTGCCACACCAGGATGCGCCAGAAATCAAAAGTCAAGTCCAACCCCATAAGGAGCACCGGGGCCACCAGGAAATAGCTGAACCAGTAGCCGAAGGTCAGCAGAACCGGTACAATCAGCCGGGTCCGGTTGGCACGCTTCAGCTGGGCCAGGGACTGCTGGAACAATTCTGCCTCTTCCCTCAGCCTCTGCACCTTCCCCTGAAGCCTCTGGGAAGAGGCCAGCCTTCTCAAGATTGGGATCCGCTTTAATGTCCGGAGCAATGTCCAGATGATCCGGGGCTTGAGAAGAACTACAAAATAAATCATTGAGGTAAAGGCTAAAAGGCCCAGAGCGGAACGGAAAAAAGTGTTCATGGTGTCCCCGCCTCCCACACGGCCGTCGTAAACAATCAACAGGACCATGGCCAGAACCAAAAACAGAAATCTGGTGAGGGCGGTACGGATTACCATGGTGGCCGTAGATTCTCCTATAGAAACCCCGCTCTTGTGAAGATAATAAATCAGGGCAGGCCATTCACCCAGGGTCATGGGGGTGATTCCCGCAAAAAAGAAAGCAGAAAGAAAAACCCGGGTACCGGTGAAAAAGCCTATTTTTTTTCCTTCCTCCAGGGAGGCCACAATATAACGAATGCGGGCACCTTCCATGAACCAGGCCCCTACAATCACCGCCAGGGCCAGCAAAAGGAATTCCCCCTGGACTTTCTGCAGCCCAACCCAGGTTTCTTCATCGGTAGTAAAGAAAAGGATTAAAATAACCGTAATCAGGCTGAAACCCAGAGAGAAGTAAAGCCCCCTCTTCTGCCGGGAGGGCAACACGCTTTGGGGCATATTTATCACCGGCGCTTTCTATGGATAGGATAAAGCTTCTTCATCATATGCTGATTATTATTAGATGAAGACAATCTCTTTTCTTTCCTTATATATGTAAGTATCGCGAGAGATATTCATCTCCTTTTATCTAGATGTAGATACAT
>PWJM01000128.1 GCA_003560915.1 Syntrophomonadaceae bacterium | reverse complement strand
TTTTCAGCTAATCTTTCTTAAATCTTACTCCCAAGTTCTTTCAAAACCTTTTCCAGGGATTCTGTAAACCGTCTGTTCTCCTCCATGGTTCCCACGGTAATTCGGATAAAGTCCGGATGGCCAAAAATATCTCCAGTCCGAATAATTACTCCCAGTTTCATCATTTCCTTGAAAACCTCTTGAGAATCGGCCCCTACTTTTAGAAAGATGAAATTGGCCTGGGTCGGGACATAAGAAATTCCCTTCTCTTCAAACCATTGGTACAGGTAATCCTTTCCTTCCCGATTCCCTTGACGGCTTTTCTCCACATGCTCCTGGTCCTCCAGGGCTGCACGAGCCGCTACCTGGGCCAACAAGTTTACATTAAAGGGTTCCCTGACCCGGTTCAGAGCGGAGATAATATTTAGTTTAGCAATGCCATAACCAACTCTCTGCCCTGCTAAACCATATATCTTGGAAAAGGTTCTAAGCACAATAACATTCTGTTCTTCCGCCACATATTCCAAAGTCTGGGGGTATTCTTCATCCTCTACATACTCATAATAAGCCTCGTCAAAAACCACCAGCACCCTGGGGTCTAGATTTTTTAAGAATTCATCCACTTCTACTTTGGTGACCGCGGTCCCCGTAGGATTGTTTGGATTGCAGACGAAAACAATTTTAGTTTTTTCCGTGACTGCCCGTCCCATAGCTTCCAAATCGTGTGTAAAATCCTTTAGCGGTACAAAAACACATCGAGCCCCCATAATTTTCCCCACAAATTCATACTCGGAAAAAGAAGGCTGAGCAATCACGATTTCATCTCCCGGTTCCAAAAATGCCTCCGCAATAAGCTTTAATATCTCGTCTGAACCGTTTCCTACGATGATGTTATCAGGCTCTATACAGAGCAAATTGGCTATCATGTCCTTCAAATAAAAACAATTCCCGTCCGGATACATACTGATCTTTTGCAGAGATGCCCTCATAGCTTCTACTGCCCTGGGGGAAGGCCCAAAGGGATTTTCATTAGAAGCCATCTTTATTACATCTTTAATTCCCAGTTCCCGTTCCACTTCTTCAATGGGTTTTCCGGGTATATAAGGTTTAATATCGAAGATCACCTTCCGAGCTATATCTTCAATCATTTATTACCCCTCCAAATCTTTAGAAACTTTTTCTTTACAACTTTCTCTTGTCAATAACCCGCTGAGCTTTCCCTTCACTGCGAGGGATAGTTTTGGGCTCCACCAGTTTTATTTTTCCCGAAATCCCCAAAATGCTTTCTATTTTATGGGCAATGGTCCTTTCCAGGACCTCCAGGCCCTTCACTTTGTCAGAAAACAGCTTTTCGGAAACCTCCACCCAAACCTCCAGGGAATCCAGGCTGCCTTTACGGTCTACAATCAACTGGTAATGGGGTTCCGTTTCTCCAATGTCCAGGAGAACACTCTCAATCTGCGTGGGGAATACGTTAACCCCCCGAATAATTATCATGTCGTCAGTCCGGCCGGTAACCTTGTTCATACGGACCATGGTTCGGCCGCATTCACATTTTTCATAGTTTAAGGAAGTAATATCCCGGGTGCGATAGCGAATTACCGGAAACGCTTCCTTGGTAATCGTAGTAAACACCAGCTCTCCCCTGGAGCCCGGCGGCAGGGATTCCCCGGTTACCGGATCAATAATTTCAGGGATAAAGTGGTCTTCAAAAATGTGCAGCCCCTCCTGAACCGGGCATTCGCTGGAAACCCCGGGGCCGATTACCTCACTTAGGCCGTATATATCAATAGCCATAACCCCCAGCTTATCTTCAATTTCTCTTCGCATATTCTCAGACCAGGGTTCTGCTCCAAACACTCCGGATTTCAACTTAATACTGTCCTTAACCCCCATCTCCTGGATGACTTCCCCCATAAACAGAGCATAGGAGGGGGTACAGGCCAGCACTGTAGTGCCAAAATCCTGCATAAGCATAACCTGACGCTGAGTATTTCCCCCGGAAATGGGAATAACCGAAGCCCCTATGCGTTCTGCACCGTAGTGTACCCCAAGGCCTCCCGTAAACAAACCGTAGCCATAAGCAACCTGTACCACATCTTCTTTTGAAGTATTGGCACAGGTCAGTGTACGGGCCAGCAGTTCCGCCCAGGAATCAATATCTTTTCGGGTATAACCCACCACCGTTGGCTTCCCGGTAGTGCCCGAAGAGGAATGGATGCGCACCACTTCGGACATGGGAACTGTGAACAATCCAAAGGGATAATTCTCCCTCAAATCCTGCTTGGCGATGAAGGGAAGCAGCCTCAGGTCTTTCAATGTCTTTATATCCCCTGGCTCTACCCCTTTTTCTTCCATTAACTTGCGGTAATAGGGCACTGCATTGTATACCCTCTCCACCGTCTGCTGCAGCCGTTCCAATTGAATTTTTTCTAGTTCTTCCCTATCCATACATTCGTATTTATCATTCCAAATCACTTTTTCCGGCCTCCCCTAAACAATATCCTATATGTCTATAACCTCTATAACCTTATGACAGTTCGACACAAAGGCCAAAAATCCTGCCCAAATTACCAGATCAGACAAAAAACCGTCCTTTTTGAAGCATAAGAGTATCTTCACAAAAATTATATTTAACATATTTTTGCCCTGCAAAAAATAATAATAATTAACAGCTTTTATCGCAAAAAGGAGGTGAACAGAATTAAATTTGTATTTATGAAGCCTGGCCTTACCCAAAGGAGCAGGAGAAAGGCTCTCCTGGCAGCCATTGTCCTTCTTTCCCTGGGGCTTTCCATATTCCTGGACTTCCCCCAGAATATCGTGACCGTGGTCACCGGGCAGGACCGACTGGTGCCCATCTACTACGTGGATACTCCGGAAAAGAAGGTGGCCATCAGTTTTGATGCCTGTTGGGGCGCGGAACACACACCAAAAATACTTGAGGTTTTGAGGGAAAATAACTTAAAGACCACTTTTTTCTTAACGGGTTTCTGGCTGGAAAAATATCCGGACATGGTTAAAACAATCTCTGATGAGGGGCACGAAATTGGAAATCATACATATACTCATCCCCATCTCAATACCCTGTCTGACTCAGAGATAAAAACAGAGGTGAAACGGACCCACCAGCTGATTAAGGATATCTGTGGACAGGAAGCCAACTTGTTTAGGCCGCCCTTTGGGGAATACAGCAATAAAGTCATTAAAGCCCTGGAGGAATGCGGCTACAAAACCATTCAGTGGAGCGTCGACTCCCTGGACTGGAAAGAAGGCGGCAAAGAAGCCATTATTAACCGGGTAACAAATAAGGTCCACAACGGTGCCATCGTCCTGTTCCATAATAACGGCAAATATACCGCCGAAGCCCTGCCGGAAATTATTGAAAAACTGACCGCCGAAGGATATACCATCGTCCCCATATCAGAATTACTCTATCAGGAGGACTACTATATAGATCCTCACAGCGGGGCCCAGAAAAAGAAGGAATCTTAAATCGAGTAGGAGCTGGGTAATTAATTTACCCAGCGTCCCCTCACACCACCGTACGTACCGTTCGGTATACGGCGGTTCGTTATGACAATCGTGTAATTAAGGGGACACCATACTTAATTTTGAAGAATTAGGTGATTCCCTTTACCATAGTTACGAAAATTAAGTATGGTGTCCCCTTAATTACCTGGTGTCCCCTTAATTAGGTCAAACCGTTCTTTTTTTTGACTTTTAAAGGTGACAAAAGGGAACGGTAGAACAATCAAAAAAACGCTATCATGTCAATAACAGCGTTTTTATAAATAAATTTATTAAAAAAATTACTTTACCTTCCGCCTGATTTGCTCCATAAATCTTCTCACTTCATCCCGTACATTTTTAAGGGTATGGTCTTTAATTTCTCCCCTTCTTTCATAGGCAGAGGATAATTCATCCCTCAATTTTTCAAATCGTGGGAGGTAATTTTTCCTAAAGTTCCCCCGGGTTCCTGCCTGTCTGAGATGCGCTGCAAAATCTTTTGCTTCTTTTTGAACTTCTTTCACGGTATTTCCGATAATCTCACCTCTTCCTTCGTAGGCGGAAGAGAATTCTTTCTTAAGTATTTCATACCTTGGGGCGTATTTCCTTTTGAAGTCCTCCCAGGTGCCTACGTTGATCAGGAAAAACAACAGCCCTGCCAGGATGGCCACGGAAACAATTCGGACTATACCTCCCCAAATTTCCCGTCCACCTGCAGGGGGATCCTGGGCAGCCGTTTGGCCGGGAGGGGTTTCTTCTCCCTCCACCTCTCCCTCCGTTCCGTAGAAGTAATGACCTACGGAATCTGCAAATAAGGTAATTCCATTTTCAGCAGATTCCCGGGTATTGGTATGGGCCCCCACTTCCAAAAGCAGTGTCAGGGGAGTTAAGTCCTGGTTGTAATTCCCCTGGGCCAGAAGAATTCCCTTGACCAGTCCGGGATGAATCTGGTCGGAGATGGATTTTAAATCCAGGGCAAACTCTCTATTTACTTCCATGTGGGGATTCTGCCTTCCCACTACGAACAATATTTGTGTGGCCGGCACACTATCTACTTTGGTGGCATAGGCTTCAGGGGGTGCAGCATCCCGGTGCACATCAAAGATGGCGTCAGGTTCCTGCTCTAAAAGTTCCAGCACCGTCTGGCGGGAACGGCGGTATGCTCCGTGGTCATGGGGCGTATGGAGGTCTTCGGAAAAGATTGCTTTAATCCCTTTGGCTTCCAGGGCCTGCTGAAAAGCCCTTCCTACCTCGTGAATACCGCCCTCTCCGTCAATGCTGTGTGTGCCATCCGTAGGCACGTAGGATTCTGCATTGTGGGTGTGATAAATAGCAATAGCCTTTCTCAACTCCCCCTCTTTCTCCTGTTCTAATTCTTGTCCCGGTGTACTTACTACCCGGGTTCTAACTTCAGAGTCCATGGATAAATTCTGAGATAGAGAGGCCGGGGGATTCAGCTTCACAATTCCCTGAAGCCGGGCATATGCCTTATATCCTTCCACCTTAAAAACCCTGTAGTGCTTATTATCTTCGGCTATGTATTCGTCATCTACGTACAGCCTACGACCGGTGATAGTAATCTGCCTGCCCTGTTCATCCAGCAGTTCAAAATATTTTCCCTGGGAAATTTCCTCTTCGGTCAGTTCATCATAATTATAATCCTGCAACGGTTTTAAAACAATCAATTCCAGCTCTTGGGCACTTAATATCCCAATCCCTAGAAATAAGAGAATAATATAGACCGGCACGATATATAAAAACAAGTACAAAAGTTTTTTTGTCAAATCATTTTTCTTAACCATGTTTAGGCCCTCCCTGAAGTCTTTCTCTTGTTTCCCCCACCACTTCTGCCAGCAGAACAGCCAGCATCCCGGCGATGACTACGGTCCCAAAAGCTCCTCCCGCACCAATAACCATTTCTGTAAAGGGCAGGCCTTTCAGCTGTATCTCCAACAAACTCACCAGGTCCAATAAAATTACCCCCAGAACTCCACCGATAAAGGCAGCCCTTCTGGACCTGCCCCAGAGATAAGCGATGATTCCAGCAGCTATGGCTGGAAAATATATCGGGTCCAGGTCTAAGGCTCCTCCGGGCCTGATGGAAAGGATTTTATCACTCAAGTATACAACCACCACTACCAGGAGTGCCGTAGCTATGGCCCGGCCTTTTTCATGGGTAGTGTCCGCGGTAATTAAAAGATACAGGCAAATCCCCAGGGGAACCAGGGCGCCTCCAACATTTATAAATACATTGTTTCCCAGGGGAATAGAGGGGATGAAAAGGCCGGCCAGCATCAGCAGAAGGATAACCAGGGCAGTTTCTTTGGTAAGTTTCATTCTGTCCAGAACCCGATGCAGAAAACCAAGGTAAATTAAGGCGGTAACCAGTGTGAGCAAAATGATTCCGGGAGCGGAAATATGCATTTCTCTAACCTTCCTTCAGTCTTTTCTTTTTGTTATTGTCCCCCCGTAAATCATGGTTATACAGAAGTTAGAAATAACAGATAGTAAAATATGATATGAATCGATATTCTCTAATGTAATAGGCCTCAAAGGCTATTACCCCCAGCTTATTCAATTTCCCTATGGATTCCAGCGATTTGTTAGAAAAACAGCTGCCTACCATGCCGTCTGCCGTACGACAAAAACACCCCTTAATAATATTAAAGGGTGTTCTAAAAAATATATTCATTTGTGTTCCTTAGATGCTTAACCGCAGGAACTACAGTTGGAAGAAGTACAGGGGCCGCAGCCGCCGGAACCGCCTGAGGTTGATGAACTCCTAAAGGTGGATAGCATTTTCTTCACCTTCCCACTGCAGGAGGGACACTGAAAACTGGAACCGTCTTCCCCCATCTTACAGAACTTTTCGATTTTCTTTCCACAGTCCTGGCACTTAAATTCATAAAGCGGCATTGATCCTATTTACCTCCAAGCTTTCTAAAGGTTTATTAAAGCTTAACGAACCGGGTGGATAGGATGGCTTCCAGTGTAGTGATTTTGCCCAAAACCTCTTCGGTTATGGGGCTGTCTACCTGTAGCACCATTATCGCTTCTCCACCGATGGAGGTTCTTCCCACCTGCATGCCGGCGATATTGATATCATTGCTTCCCAAAGTGGTGCCCACTCGGCCGATAACACCAGGCTTATCCACATAGGTAATGACCAGCATGTATTCGGAAGGGACCACTTCAATATTGAACCTGTCTATATGCACGATGCGAATGTCATTTTTGCTGAACAGGGTGCCGGAAATGGTTCTGGTTTCTTCCTTGGTCTTTACCTTAACAGTGATTAGATTGGTAAAGTTGTCCACCGTTTTGCTGATAATTTCAGAAATTTTCATGCCTCTTTGTTCAGCAATAGATGGAGCATTTACATAGTTAATATTCATATCCCCCAGCATCACCTTCAGAAAACCAATGAGCAGGGAGGTGGTCAATGGCGCCACCGGATAATTGGCAATCTCTCCGCTGTAAACAACCTCAATGGTTTCAATCTGGCCGTTATATACCTGGGTGTAAAAGCTTCCCATAATTTCCATTAGAGGAATAAAGGGCTTTACGTCATGCAGTGTTTCAGGCGGAATAATGGCCACGTTTACCGCGGTAGCCACAGGCTGTCCCAAAAGGGCGTTAACCATCTGCTCTGCCACCAGTACTGCCACACCAATCTGAGCTTCTTTAGTTGAAGCCCCCAGGTGAGGTGTCACAATCACATTATCTAACTCCAACAGTGGATTGCTCACTGCCGGCTCCTCTTCAAATACGTCCAAAGCTGCTCCAGCAATCTTCCCGCTTTTTACTGCTTCATAGAGCGCATTCTCATCAATCAGTCCGCCCCGGGCACAGTTGATGATACGGGCTCCATCTTTCATCATGGCCAGTTCCCTTTCACCGATAAAGTGATAGGTCTTGCTGGTCTTGGGAGTGTGCAGTGTCAAAAAGTCTGCCCTCTTAATAATTTCATCAGGATCACACAGGGTGACTCCAATTTTCTTGGCCCTCTCTTCAGAGATATGGGGGTCGTACCCCAAAACTTCCATCTCAAAGGATTTGGCTCTTTTTACCACTTCACTGCCGATTCTCCCCAGGCCGAATACCCCCAGGGTCTTCTTGAAAAGCTCTACCCCCATGAACAGGCTCTTTTTCCACTCCTTATTTTTCAAGGAAATGTTGGCCTTAGGAACATTTCTGGCCAGGGCCAGCATCATGGCAACAGTGTGTTCAGCAGTCGCAATGGTGTTGCCCTCAGGGGCATTTACCACCATAATCCCATTCTGCGTTGCTGCTGCAACATCAATATTATCTACTCCAACCCCTGCTCTGCCAATCACTTTTAATTTCTTTCCCGCATTGATAATATCTGCGGTAACCTGCGTTTGGCTTCTCACAATTAACCCATCATAATCCACAATGGCT
>PWJM01000020.1 GCA_003560915.1 Syntrophomonadaceae bacterium | reverse complement strand
TATGATGAGGGAGGCCCCCTGAACATAATTATTACCCCTTTGGAAAAAAATATTTCTCTAAAGGGGTAATAATATAATTTTAGGCTTTTTTTAAATAAAATTGAATTGCCCGATTAAAGGGTTTGAATCAGTTGATCCGTCACTTCCTGTAAATCTTGTTCTCCAGGAACATACCGAATCTTGATATTGTCCAGCATTTCAAATTTACAGCTTTTTAGAATTTCCTCCACAACACCTACGCTTTCACCACTCCAACCGTACGAACCAAAGGCCAGCCCGACTCTGTTTTTGGGAGACAATCCCTTCATATAAGTTAGAAAAGCGGAAACAGAAGGAAGAATTCCATTGTTCAGTGTTGGAGAGCCAACGCAAATATATTTGGAAGTAATTACATCGGTCATAATATCGGAAATATGAGTGCTCTTAAGACTCCTCATTTGAGTGCTGATCCCCTTGCTTTCAAAAGCAGACTGGACCGCATATGCAATTTTTTTCGTAGAGTCCCACATAGAATCATAAATAATAACAGCTTTTTCCTGAGTTTCATTGCCTGCCCATTTCACATATTCCTTTAATATAGCAGGAATCTTAGAACGCCAGATCAGTCCATGGCTGGGGCAGATGGTTTCAATCTCCAGTCCGGAAGCCGCCTCCAGAGCCTTCTGCACTTGAGCTCCATAAGGCAGCACAATGTTGGCATAGTACTTTTGTGCCTCTTCAATCACAATATCCAGGGGAAGCTGGTCATCAAACCTTTCTGAACTTGCTATATGCTGTCCAAAAGCGTCATTGGAAAAAAGAATTTTTTCCTCCGGCATATAACTTACCATATTATCCGGCCAGTGAACCATGGGAGTCTGCACAAAGCTCAGGCTCCTCTTCCCCAGGCTTAAACTATCTCCGCTTTTTACCACGTTAAATTCCCAATCTTTGTGAAAATGGGCTTTCAATCCTTTTTCTCCATTGGGAGAGGTATAAAGTCTGGCATTTTTAGCCACCTTCATCAGTTCCGGTAAACTTCCGGAGTGGTCCATCTCAACATGATTTGAAATTATATAATCAATTTTTGAAGGGTCTACCACCTGTGAAATCCGGGCCATCATCTCAACAAACAGGTAGTGTTTAACGGTGTCAATTAAAGTGATATTTTCATCCATAACCAGGTAAGCGTTATAGGTACTTCCCCTTTGGGTTTTATACCCATGAAAATCTCTTACCTCCCAATCTATTCCACCTACCCAATATATATTATCTTTAACCAGTACCGGCTTCATACAATTCCTCCTTTAAGATTTAAATAAGTTTAATATTAAATAGTTTTAACTAATAATCATTATTTGCCTTTCCCCCTATAAAATCCTGCCTGGATAATATAAAATTTTTCTAACAATATCTACAGTCCAATGTCAATATAAGAAAAGGGGTAAAACAAGACAAGAAGACAAGGGGACGGTTCTCCTGTCTTATTTTAAACTAGATATCACTGCCTTTGGGCGATAAATGCCTAATAATTGATTTTTGCCATGATAAAAGTCATTGGCTTTACGGCGAATTTAGTAATCACAATAAATTTTAAAGCATTTATTTATGTTATAATTAAAAAAATCATCGACTCATGGTTCATGATACGAAATGAAATTACTTCTATTAAATGTTAACTTATTCTACCTGGGAGGGAAGTCAATGTCGAAAAGAGTGTTTATCATTGGTGGGAATGGAGCGGGATTAAGTGCCGCCAGTCAGATCAAAAGGTTAAAACCAAAGTGGGAAGCCATTGTTCTGGAGAAAGGCCCGTTTATATCCTATGCATCCTGCGGTATTCCTTACTATATAAGCGGCCTGGTTCCAGAATTTCAGAACCTGTTACACATAAGCCCTGAATCTGCTATAAAAGATAGGAATATTGACCTGCGATTACATCACCAGGTAACAGCGGTAAATCCGGAAGGTAAATTATTAGAAGTAAGGGTTGGAGATAAAACAATAACTGAACCTTTTGACACCCTGCTCATAGCCACCGGGGCAGCCCCCACTACGGCAGGGATAAAGATTAAACCTTCGAAAAGAGTATTTGTTCTCCGGGGGCTAAAGGATGCTGCTGATTTAATGGATTTCATAAAAAGGGAAAAACCTCGAAGCTGTGCAGTGATTGGTGGCGGGTATATTGCGGTAGAAATGCTGGAGGCCTTTCAGATGCGGGGCCTTAACACACACCTGCTGCACCGCCGTGAGGATCTGGCTAACACTTTTGAGAAAGAACTCTCGGATTTAATAAAAAAAGAAATGGTGAAGGAAGGAATTATACTAAACTTGAGCACGGAAGTTCAAGCCCTGGAAGAACAAAAGGGGAAAGTTAACGTCATTACTAATAAAGGGGAGTTAGATTTTGACTTTGTGCTGATTGCTGTTGGAGTCAGCCCTAATACAAGCTTCATTGAAAATTCTGGGATTCTTACAGGCCTTAAAGGATCAATCAGTGTAAATAAAACCCTTCTGACCAACTATCCATATATCTATGCAGCCGGCGATTGTGCCGAGACAACCAATATAATTACAGGGAAACCCGCCTATACTCCTTTAGCCTTAAAAGCCAATAAGGAGGGGTATTTTGCCGGAATCAACATCTGCGGAGGGAACATGGAATTTCCAGGAATCATGGAAACGGCCATTACCAAATTTTTTAACCTGGGCATTTCTCGCACAGGTTTATCCCTGAAGGAAGCAGAAAAGACCTTCCCTAAGGCTATAAAATATACTTTTTCCTCTCCCAGCAAAGCAGAATATTTTCCCGGCATGGGCCCTTTGCATTCAATAATTATAGTAAATAAAGAAGACGGCAGGATCCTGGGAGCACAGCTGGCAGGACCGGTGGAGGCGGTAAAGCGGATTGACGTTTATGCATCCATTATACACAACGGCATGACTCTTGATGAGGCTTTTAACCTGGATTTATCATACTCTCCCCCCTACTCTCCGGTTTTTGATCCGGTATTGCTGGCTGCCAGGATTGGGAAAAAATATATCTAATTAATTTTTCCCTGCCGGAAGAGTTTTTTGATAATATTAATGTGAGATATTCATCATTTTTAAAATTTTGCGATACAATAATTGAGTAAGGAGGAATTAGCTGTGGAAAATCATGAAAAACAATCACGTCTTTGGGGTATGCTCTGTCACCTGACGGGCCTTTCCCTGTTGTTGGGAATCCCCTTCGGAAATATTTTGGGCCCCCTGGTGATCTGGTTGATTAAAAAAGAGGATTATGATTTTGTGGATGAACAGGGAAAAGAATCATTAAACTTTCAAATTTCTATCACTATTTATGCTATCATATCAGGAATACTGGTTATTTTTATCATCGGCATATTTACCTCTATCGCGCTTTTCATTGCCTACCTGGTGATGGTGATTACTGCCTCCATTAAAGCCAGCAACGGAGAAGGGTATAAATACCCCTTTACTATTAAGTTTATCCATTAAAATAGCCGGAAGCACGGGTGGCTTGGCTTCATTTCTCGAAACAACCTAAATAAAGAACCACCTTTTTCATGTAAGAAAAGGGCGGTTCTTTTTAAATAATCTTCTTATTAGATACTTCTGTTTCGGCTTTGATATTCTTCAACCATTTTGGATATGATCTCTTCTGTATAAGTACGATTATTTATCAGATTCGAGTAATCATTCCCCGATGACACTGCTTCTTTCATAACATAACTATAAGCTACATCTCCAATTAAAATGGCGCCAACCAGCCTTCCTTGGGAAAAAAACAGTTTTCTAAAAAACCCTGAACTGGAATTCCCGCTGGAAAATGCCTCAACGTTTTCATTACTCACAACTCCCACGGAATAGATCTGCATATCCAGGGTCTGGACCAGGTTATAAGGAGGAATTTGCAGGTAAAAAACTTCTCTGCCTGCTGCATTATAACCGGCAATTTCTCCTTGTATCTTTGCCACCGGCCACCTTCCCTGGACAATCCCCTGAAATTCAGCTGCATCTCCCGCAGCGAATACGTTTGGGTCTTTCGTCCTCATATTTTCATCTACCGCAATGCCGGCCTTCCCTAAAATATGAGATTCTTCAATAAAGCCAACCTCCGGATGGATACCTGCGGCAAAAATGACGACTTCGCCGCTGACAAGATTTCCTTCTTTAAGGTACACTCCGTTAACTTTATGGGAACCTGATATTTCCGCTGCTTCACTATTGTAATAAACTTCTATGCCCTGTTCCCTCACCATTCCATCAATGATACCGGCCGCTTCTGGATCCAGCTGGCGGGTTAGAAGTTGATTAGATTGTACCAACAGTTTGACATTCTTTTTCCACTTCTTTAATGCCCCGGCGATTTCCAGGCCAAGAACGCCACCGCCAGCAATAATAAAATCCTGGCGGCTTTCTCCATATTCTTTAATTTTAAAGGAATCCTCACAGGTGCGCAGGTTAAATACCCCGTGTTTATTTAGTCCATCTATCCTGGGAAGCCGAGGGCTACCTCCCGTAGTAATGATAAGCGTATCATATGGTAAATTATCATCATTTTCGGTTATAACCTCCTTATTTTTCAAATTTACCTTTTTCACAATCTGTCCCAGCATTACTTCGATCCGGTTTTCCTCATACCAAGATGGTTGATAGATAAATATTTCAGGAGGGGAAAAAATAGTACCTAATAGATTGGACAGCTTGGTACGATAATAAGCCAGATAAGGCTCAGCACTACAGATAATAATTTCTTCTGATTGAGAAACTTCCCTGATAGAAGCAGCGGCGGAAACAGCGGCAACTCCATTTCCTACAATAACAGTCCTGCCCATTTTTATCCTCCTTTTCTGTATAAAGAACTCATATAATCTACGAAGGATTTTTTATCTTCCAGGCTTCCGTAGGCTTCATTAACCATAATCACGGGAGATCCATTTTTTTTAGGCGGAAGAAGCCCTTTAAAGTTGATGGACCCTTTTCCCACAGGCAGGTGTTCATCCTCTGTCCCATGATTGTCATGGATATGCACATGGACCAGGGTTTCCCCCAGGACATCTGCCCAATGCTCCAGTCCATACGGAGAAAATATATTGGCATGCCCGGTGTCCAGACAGGCCTTAAAATACATAGAGTCAAAAGTATTTAATAATTTCAATATATGTCCCGGATTTTTATCCCAGATATTTTCCAGCGCCATAGTGATTCCGGCATTTTCACACTTTGGAAGAAAGCTGTCCCAGAACAGGGAACAATTTTCCAACCAGTTATCTTCGTATCCAGGATAATTCATCAGAGTATTGTAGCAGGAATGAACCACCATTGTGCTGCATCCCAGTTCAATTCCAAATTCCAGAGCAGCGGAAAACCTTTTCTCCACCAGGCCCCTGACCATGGAATCCATGCTGCCCGGTGATAATTCCTTAAAAGGGGCATGCAGAGAAAGAGAACCCCTAAAGTCTTTTAAAATCTTTTGATATTTTTCTATGATATCCCTGGCATAGAGATCAATATTGTCAGGCAGCACAAAATCTTGAATTTCAATGTGCTGGAAGTGGTTTAAATAAAATTCGGGGTCCTCCTCCAGCAGCTGTAAATATAATCCGGTTCCAATTTTCATGGTTTCTCCTTAAAATTCTATTTAATTATAAGCTTACTTCATCAGGCGTTTTTTTTCAATGGTTGTATCTATCACCTTAGCTTTAAAAGGTTCGGGGCAATCTCAAAAAAAATTCTAAGAAAAACAGGCGTTTTCTACAGCTCCCCATGTTCAAGTTGGCTTCTCTCGTTGAAAAAAGTTTTATAACCCAGCTGAACCATGGCAAAAACGGTAAGGGAAACGCTGCCCAGGATCCCAAGCATGATGGCAATCTGATACTCAATGGCTGTTAGAGGTGATACTCCTGATAGAATCTGACCGGTCATCATTCCCGGAAGAAAGACAATGCCCATACCCACCATGGAATTTATGGTAGGAATTATAGCTGCAGTAAAGGCATCATTTACGATGGTTTTAGTGGCCCTTTCGGGAGTAGCTCCCAACATCAAGGCTCCTTCTACCATTTCTTTTCGGCTCTTTATTCCATCAATCAGCCGTTCTGCCCCCAGAGAAATACCTGTCATGGAGTTGCCGATAATCATCCCGGCAATGGGGATAAAATATCTAGTTTCATACCAGGGTTTAAGCCCGATAACAATGAGCAGGAAATAAATGATGGTCAATGTTGTACCGAATAGCATAGACAAAGTAATTACCCTTCGCAGACGCTGGTTTATCTTAATTTTAATCCGGCTGTAAATGTTGCGTATGGCAAAATACTCCATGAAAACCAGGATTCCAATGGAGAGTAAAAAATGGTTGACATGAAAAATATATACCAACACATATCCCATGATAATCAATTGTATGGTCATCCGTAAAGAGGATAACAGGATCTCCTTTTCTCTGCCAATCCCTTGTCTCCGGGTTATGGCCAAAAGAATAACCAGGAAAACATATGCAGCCAGAAGCTGAGCTACACCGATTTCAATGATCCCGTTCATTTTACCGCCTCCTCTACCTGAATAATTTTTCCTTTATCCATGGTAACAGTAAGCTCCCCATGGGTCTGGGCAATTCTTTTGGAGTGGGTTACAATAACCAGAGTTTTATTTTTTTTCTTGGTGAAGCTTACCATCTTTTCAATAATCAGCTCTTCGGTTTCATCGTCCAGGGCCGAGGAGGGTTCATCCAGCAAAAATACCTCCGGTTCCATAAGCATAATTCTGCAGAGTGCCAGTCTTTGCTTTTCTCCTCCTGAAAACTCGGAAACATTTGCCGATAGGTCCTTATCCAGCTTCACGCTTTTTAACAGTTCAAAAAGTTCCTTGTCCTCCACCGGTTTTTTTTCTGAAAAGTCCAAACCGATTAATAAGTTGTCTTTTAAGGTTCCAGGAAAGATTAATGGGGCCTGGGAAAGCATAACTACCTCTCGGCGAAGCAGTACCGGATCTATTTCCTTAAGATTTTTACCCTGGCACCAAATTTCTCCGCTATCACAGCTGATCAGGTGGTTCAACAGTTTGAGAAGTGTGGTCTTTCCACTGCCGCTCTCCCCAACAATACAGGTAATTTTATTTCGTGGAATCCTCAGTTTTTCAATGTTTATTATGTTCTTAAAAGTAACGTCACTTAATAAAAACATAAATGCACCTCCCCAGGTGATTTATTTACTCCTGAATTTCTTTCACCAATTCTACAGCTTTAGACCGGGCCTGCAGTAATACTTCCTGCCCTGCAGCAGTAAGAGTGTAGTACTTCCTTACTTTTCCCTCTACTACCTCCTGATGTTTCTGCAGCAGCCCGTTGGATTCCATGGTATGAAGCAGTGGATATAGGGTGCCGGCACTAATTTCATAGCCATGACTCTTCAGCTCTTCAATCATGGACAAACCAAAAATTGGTTCTTTCCCTGCATGGTACAGGATGTGCACCTGGACAAAACCCAAAAATAGCTTTCTCAACACCTGTTCTTTCATAATTCCCTCCATAATCGTAATACGATATCGTACAATGATATCATATTGTAAAAAAAAGAGATTGTCAATAAAAAGATTTGTCCAACTCTATATTAATCATGAATTTAACCTGGCCCCCTGGTAAGAGGACCGATTTTTCAGCATACGCTCTACTTCCTGATGGAGCTGAGTTTTGCCCTGTTCCCAGTGGGGTGCAATAAGAAGTTTTGGGTCGGTTACTTCACTCATTAAGCGGTGTATCACCAGGTTTGGACTCAGGAGTTCCAGCACTTGGACCAGGATTTCAAGGTATTCCTGGTAGAAAAATGTTCGAATATGGGCATTATAGAACTCTTGAGCCAGCTCAGTGTTTTTAATAATCTGCAGGTGGTGAATTTTTACCCCATCAATACCGGACCGGTTTAAAAATTGAATGGTCTCCTCTATCTCATTCATACCCTCTCCAGGCAGTC
>PWJM01000175.1 GCA_003560915.1 Syntrophomonadaceae bacterium | reverse complement strand
TTAATTCGGGGGACAGCTTACTTAATTATGGACCCCTAAAATCTTGATTAGTAAGAATATCTGAGCATATGCCAGCCTCATGGGATATTTTTGTAAATGCAAAGGGTGCTTCCTCCTTGTTGATGGTTAGCATATTTAAGACTGGTTCACCCCCGGTCAACAAACTTTATTCCCTCCCCTGTTCTATTATATAATATAGTTAGTGTAATCTGTAAAGAGGAGATGTTGTTCTAAAATGTGCGGTATTTGTGGCACCATTTCAAACAAGGGTGAAGGAGTAGATGAAGAAAAATTAAGGTCTATGCTTCCGGCTCTGGCCAACCGGGGGCCCGATAACGAAGATATCCGGGTGGATAAAAATTACGGTTTCGGCCACCGGCGATTGAAAATTATTGATCTATCAGAACAGGGTAATCAGCCTATGATTGATCCTGAATTAGGCTTAGTTATCACGTACAACGGAATGATATACAACTATAAAGAACTGAAGAAAGAGCTGGAACATAAAGGTTACCGGTTCCGTTCCAATTCTGATACCGAGGTCATGTTAAAGGCCTACCACTGCTGGGGTGACATGTTCGTCCAAAAGCTTTACGGGATGTTCGCTTTTTGTCTGCATGACCAGAAAAAAGACCGTTTCGTTATGGGTAGAGATCGATTGGGAATAAAACCCCTTTACTATACCGAGAAAAATGGGAATTTCTATTTTGCTTCCAATATGCAATCCTTGAATGACACCGGGATAGTAGACCGAACTCTTTCCCGGGAGGCCCTGCATTACTACCTCAGTTTTCATGCGGTAGTACCAGCGCCTCACACCATATATAAAAGCGTCCGAAAGCTGGAACCGGGGCATGTCATGGTTTTGGAGCCGGGAGGCACTAAAAAGTTAAAAAGATACTGGTCTGTTGACTATCAACATCGGTTGGATATGAGTGAGGCAGAATGGATGGAGGCCATTCTTTTGACGTTAAAAGAAAGTGTAAAAAGAAGAATGGTCAGTGACGTACCGGTGGGAGCGCTCTTGAGCGGAGGGTTGGACTCCAGCCTGATTGTAGCTCTCATGACAGAGCTGAACACATCCCAGCTGAGGACATATTCCATTGGTTTCGAGGACGTAGATGGTGAAAACGGAAACGAATTTCAATACAGCGATATCATTGCTGAAAAATACAATACCCAACACAGCAAATTCTTTATTAACTCCAACAAACTGCTTCCCCAGGTAAAGCGTTGCCTGGAGGCCATGGCGGAGCCCATGGTCAGTCATGATGCCGTGGGCTTTCATCTGCTGTCCGAAGAAGTGACCAAAGACACAAAAGTTGTGCTCTGCGGTCAAGGAGCCGATGAAATTTTTGCCGGCTACCACTGGTACCCACAAATTATGGAGGGCTCAGAGGATCCGGTAAATCTTTACCGGCAGTCTTTTTTCGACCGAGGACACCAGGAAATCCTGGATACCCTGAGCCAGGAATACCATCCCTCCAGGGATTATTCCATTGATTTTGTACGGGATCACTTCTCAAAACCCGGAGCTGATACCCCCGTTGATAAAGCCCTGCGATTGGACAGCACGGTGATGCTTGTGGAAGACCCGGTTAAACGGGTAGACAACATGACCATGGACTGGGGACTGGAGGCCAGGGTTCCATTTTTGGACCATGATGTAGTGGAGCTGGCAGCACAGATTCCCCCGTCCTTGAAAGTATCCTCTGGAGGGAAACACATCTTAAAGAGGGCTGCGGAAAGAATCCTGCCTCGGGAAGTTATTTACCGTAAGAAAGGTTATTTCCCCGTCCCCGCCCTGAAATATCTCCAGGGAGAATTCTTGGAATTCGCCCGGGATATGCTTTTGTCCCATCGGGCCCGCCAAAGGAACATTTTCCAACAGCACTACCTGGAAAGCCTTTTGGAACGCCCCCAAGACCAGATGACTGTTTTGGGTGGGAATAAGGTATGGCAGATGGCTGTTCTGGAGTATTGGCTCCAAAAAATGGAGGGATAATCATGGCCCAGAAAACTTCTTCCGTGAACAACCGGTTAAACCGTATGAGCGACATTTCTATGCAGAGCTGGGGGGAAGAAATCCCTCCAGAGAAAACCCGGAAGATGAAAAAAAATGTAGCTTTGGACTGTGGTTGGGGTAACTTAATTTTTGGTCAAACCTTCTGCAGCCATGAAAAAATTATTGAGCTGCTGCAAAAGGAAAGGGAAAACCGAAGGGATATTGCTTTTTACATTCACAACCATCACGTGCTTTTATCTAAAGCCCCGGAATTGCTTTTTCTGGACCCTTCAGATACTCTCAGGCTTTGGCTTTATAATTACCGTGCGCCCAAACGCAGAAGCAGGAAATTTCGTATCAGGATATTGAAAGACCGGGAGGATGCCCGGGCTATAAACCGGATTTATAGAGACTGCGGAATGATGGAAAGCCCTGAAGAAACCATTATGAATAACCAAAAGACCCGGGTTTTTTGCTATTACGTGGCAGAGGACCTGGAGAACAAAAAGAATCCGGGCAGGGTAATTGGGAGCATCATGGGAATTGACCACAAAAAGGCCTTTAATGATCCTGACAACGGTTCCAGTTTCTGGTGCCTGGCAGTAGATCCCCAGGTCAGGGCCAGGGGTATGGGCCAGGCCCTGGTCAGGGCGGTAGCAGAGCACTTTTTGGCTAAGGGCAGGGAGTACCTGGACCTGTCTGTAATACATGATAACCGCAAAGCCCTGAAACTTTATAAATCCCTGGGCTTCAGGAAGATTCCGGTGTTTGCGGTGAAAAAGAAAAACACGATTAATAAAGAATTTTACCAGGGGGGGCCTAAACCATGAACATTTATGCAGAGATTCTTATCAACGAAGCCCGGCGTAGAGGAATTGAAATAAAAGTTATAGATGAACATTTTAATTACTTTACACTAAGCTTTCGGGGGGAGACTGTCCGATGTTGGGAGTCTTTTACCGACAAAACTCCCGCCATGTCCGCTATGGTATGCCAGAACAAATATTTAACCCTGAAACTGCTTAGGGAGGGAGGGCTGAAAGTCCCCCGGCAGTCTCTCTGGAGCAGTGAGCAGGAGGGGTTTAAATTTCTCGAAATCTGCCAAAACAATATTGTAGTAAAACCCCTGGACGGAGAACAGGGTAAAGGGATTACCGTGGGAGTAAAAACCCCGGAACAACTGCTGAAAGCTGTAGATTATGCTAAAAAGTATTTTGGAGAAGTACTGCTGGAAGAACAAGTGGAGGGCAGTGACTTACGGATTATTGTTATAAACTACGAGTTTGTAGCCGCCATTGAAAGAGTTCCGGCCTTTGTAGTGGGGGACGGCCGGAGCTCAGTGGAAAAGTTAATAAAGCACAGAAATAAAGAGCTTTTTGATACTACCCGGGGAGAGTCCCGAATTCCTTTAAATGAGGTTTCCGCCGATTTTATTAAGGAGCAGGGCTGCACCCTGCAGGATATTCTTTCACCAGGGAAAAAGCTGCAGGTTTGCCGGCTGTCCAATTTTCACTCCGGTGGAACAATTAAGGATGTAACCCCCCAGGTTTCAGATAATCTGAGAAGGGTATCTGAAAAAGCAGCCCAAATCCTGACCATGCGGGTAGTGGGCCTGGACTTTATGGTATCAGAGCCTTCCGCCACGGATTACTTTATTATTGAAGCCAATGAGCGGCCGGGGCTGGCCAACCACGAACCCCAGCCCACGGCTGAAAAGTTTATTGATTTTCTTTTTCCTAATACTATATAACAGTTTTTTTATGTTTCTTATCCCATGTAAAACTTATTATAAGTAAACTGAGCGGGTTGGTAAAATGTTAGACCCGGCGTCCTTCCGATGCCACCAGGGGCTTTAAAAAGAGGCCAATCCATTTAAGATAATCGAAACTGCTGTTCAATACTTTTCCACCCCAATGAGTATCCATGCCCTTCACCATAATATCCAGCTTCGGATTATCCATCTTTTCCAGGGCTCGGCGCAGGGACAGGCCTTTATAGTAACTTTTTCGCAGAGGCCGTGTCAATTCTTCATAATGCCCTTTCCCACACAGGTCATAAGCTGCGTATATTCCTGTTAAAAGAGCGGGGAACTGCCCAAATCCCAAAAAGGGCATGATAGAACCAAAACAATTGCCCACAAAAAAGGTATTCCCCACCCGAGGCCGCTCAGATAATCCAAAAATATACCGGTTGACCTCAAAACGGTCTACAATTTTTAAATCCTGGCCGAGGTCCCGGCGCACCCTTTCATAAAAACGTTCCCATAGGACTTCTGGAGATGGTTCACGGTTTTCAGGATAGTCCGGGTAACCGATAACCACACTGGCCTCCTTCTCTGATATGGGTATTAACCACCCATATCCTTTCGGGGTCAGCCGGTAATCCAACCAGGCATATACGGTGAAAAGGTTAAAGTCTCCTTCCACCGTAGCTCCCTTCAGGGTAACGGTGAGATCCTCCTGAAAATTTTGGATCCTGGCGGCATAGGCAGCATCCCCAGTTGCTAGAACCACGTGAGTATACTCCTGTAAGAGCTGTTCGTAGGTATGTGAAGAATTATAATGGATTTCTGAGGTTACCTGTTGTCCCAGTTGACTTTCAAAAGAATTTGGGTTCCTTCCGCGAATATTGCTGAACCCTAAATGTCCTTCAATAACCGCTCTTTCATTTTCGGAGTATACTACCACTTTTCGGATATTTCCTACAGGTTTTAAATATATTTGGAACTCCTCAGAAAAGTATGCGATACAATCGTTTACCGGCCGGTTCAATGCTGAAAGGAGAATCTCCCCGTTTACAAAACGGTCCCCTGCCCGGCTCCTGTTTTCGAAGATTACCGGCTGTACTCCCAGCTTTTCCAGAGTAATGGCGCAGGCCAGGCCCGATATTCCGGCCCCCATAATCGCTGCTTTCATAAAAACACCCCCTGTCGGTATTTTTCACCTAACGGGGGGTTCTATTCCATAAGAAAGCTTGTTGAAAAAAATATTTGCCTGGAGAGTGTTTAGGTTAATCGCTTAGAAATTGAAAGGGTATTTTTCCCTCCCGGCACTTCCCCTGCCAATCCATTTTAATCACTCCCGCAAGAAAAGTTTTTAGAGTATTCAGCTCCCGCCCTAAAAGTCCCCGGTACTTCCATAACACAGCCGGTGTAATTTTACTTTCTCCCCCCAGGGCAAGGCCAAAAATCTCCTCGAAGGCAGTATAATCCAACTTCTTCCAGAACAGCAGCAAATCCTGCTCCATCTGCAGTTTGGGGCCAACAATCTTCCATAGACGTTGATAATAATCCTTTGCCCCCTTTTCTGCCTCCTGAACCGCTACCTTTCCGCTGATACAGGCCAGGTCAATCCCCCCTGCGTGAAGGGGCGAAACCAGTCCCGCTGCATCTCCCGCCAGCATAATATTATCATAGACTAAAAATTCCAAAATCTGTACAGGAAGGCGCCCACCGGCTTTTTTGAGAATTTTATAGTCTTCCAACCCCTCTTTTTTTAACACTTTTTCCAGTTCGGTCCGCAAGCCCAGCCCCTCATTTTTCGTGAAAAAACCAATACCCACATTAGCCGTCTCCATTCCTTCCCTATTTTTTCCTTTTGGGAAGATCCAGTAGTAACCGATGCAGTGCGGCTCAAGTCCCACCTTTATATTTTGACCAATATGGCTGAAATCTCCCTCCATAACATACTGAAGCACTTGAATACTATTCTCTTTATAAATATCTTTAAAATCATAAACTTTTGAGGTAACGCATGCAGCTCCACTGGCGTCAATTACCCATTGGTTCTCTTTCTGCAGGTCCCTCAACTCTTTTTCTCCAATCCTTACCCTTTCCTTGACTTCTACCCCTCGTTCTTTCGCCTTTTCTCCCAGGTGCTCCTGCCATTGTGCACGGTCTATCATCCATAAATTAAAATTTTCACAGTTAACCATATATTGTTTTTCCATCTGTACAATTATATTTTGGACCTTAAAGAGAACTCCCTTTTCAGGCTTTCCCAATATTTTCAATGTATCAAAATAGCCTTCGGCACAGTTAATTTTCTCACCGATTTTGTTTTTTTCAAACAGGGTAACCTGATGCCCTCTTTCAGCTGCTTCCAACGCCGCAAAAAGTCCGGCTGGCCCCCCACCAACCACCGCTATCTTTCCCATCTATCTTATCCCTCCAGCACTTTTTTTTATTATATAGTTTATGTACCTAGAAATCTACTGTTAAAAAAAATCCGGCTTATGCCGGAAAGTTATCCCTAATATTCTACTGATATTTTGTATCTTACTAACTTCAATTATACCAAGCCTCAACACAAGCCTATTAGCTGCCTATCCTTAATCAGTGTCAAGGTTGCCTTTGAAAAAAGGCTGTACTCCAACATAATATTTCAATAAATCTTTAAATTAATACAACAGCTCTTTGGAGATAGACTTGACATACCAAAGGATATCCCGTAAGGAATCGAGAATTAACAAATAAAGTGTTGATGATTTAGGCAGACACTGGCCTACCACCAACCTTTCTTCATGTTCCGTAGCATATTTCTGGGTTTCTTCTTCTATTACTTTTACCTGGTCTATAATATGCTTTATCAGCACCTGATTTTCTGTAATCAGGACATCATTTAAATCATTGACCAGTTCCACCACTAAACCAAAAAGGTTTTTCAGTTCACTTACCGCTTTTTCCGTAAACAAAACTCCATCATAAATTTTTGAAGAGGTCTGATTCATGACTTTAACAACATTGTACTTCATACTTTCCAGGCTGTTAATCACAGATAAAATTTTGGTAATCTCTTCTTTCTCTTCCAACTCCAGCACCGGCACCTTTACGGCCAATTCAATTACCTGGTCATCAATTTTCTCCATGATTGGTTTCGTATCATTTAAAATATTCTCGTTGTTTTTAAGAAATGCCTGAAATGACAATTCCAGCATGGTTTGAATATCGGCAGTGATGTTAGCCATACCGTTAGCCAAATCCCCTAAAATTTTCTTCTTTTGCGCGCCCATCTTCCTTACCCCTTTATTATTTATTTTGGTATTTTTTTATATTTAAAATATTCGCTAAATTCAAAAAAAACCCTTTTTTATTACAATTATATAACATTTGACTTTCTAGCTCTCTGGGTGGGGGTTATTTTCTGTCTTTTATGGAATGGTTTCTCTCATAAATTATCCTTAACCCTTCCAAAATCAAAAAGGGATGAACATGGTCAATAACCATGGATTCTTGTTTTATCAAAGAGGCAAAACCCCCGGTTGCTACCACCGTAGGGGGTGTTGAAAAAGATTCGGCCATTCGGGTGACAATACCTTCCACCTGTCCCACAAATCCAAAAAATATACCTGACTGCATACTGCTAACTGTATCTTTCCCGATAATACTTCGGGGCCTAACCAACTCCACCCGGGGAAGCTTGGCCGCTTTTTGATAAAGTGCTTCCGTGGATATTCCAATCCCCGGAGCGATAGCACCTCCGAGATAGTCGCCTCCGTCGGAAACCGCACAAAATGTAGTCGCTGTCCCAAAATCCACAATAATTAGGGGCCCTCCATAAAGAGCATGGGCAGCCACGGCATTGACTATGCGGTCTGCCCCCACCTCCCGGGGGTTTTCCATTTTGATATTTAAACCGGTCTTGATACCGGGACCTACCACCAGAGGTTTCAGTAAAAAATACTTTTCCGTCATGGCATATAATGTCGGTGTCAGAGGAGGGACTACGGAGGAAATAGCAATTCCTTTGACACTTTTCATTTTTATTCCCTGGAATTCAAATAAACTTTTCATCAGCATGCCGTATTCATCTACGGTCTTCTGTCGGTCTGTAGCGATTCTCCAGTTATACTTAAGATTTGCTCCCTGATAAGCCCCTACCACCGTATTGGTATTTCCTATATCAAAAACCAACAGCATGATAACAAACCTCCTTTATAATAAAGCATATGGTGCCCTGCAGGGCAC
>PWJM01000183.1 GCA_003560915.1 Syntrophomonadaceae bacterium | reverse complement strand
TACAATAACATCAGAGTCCAATCAAAGAATTCAGGTAGAATCACCCAAAAGTACATTTAGGGCAGTAACAAACCGCGCCGTATCGATATTTTCGGCCAGCCGTCTGTCCTTCCATGAAAAACCCCAAAAGATGAAAAATACAATTGCCCGCGCAATTTCAGGATCATATTCTACTGCATTTGCATGCCTCAATACTGTTATTATGAAGGACTTTAGAAAGTTGAAGGGTCAAACAGGACCAGTGACCGTGCTGACGAATTCAGCTGCTTCAAATTCAACCTGCAACAGATCGGCCAGAATGCGTATGTTGACGATGACCTTGCTGCTTGCAATTACATGCCTCTTTGCATTTGCGCCGGCTAGTTCCTATGCACAGCAACTTGATCTCGGTAATCCTGCTAATAGCGTGCTATGTGGCGGGAGTGTTATAGTTACCAATAGCGCTGGTTATACTGGTTTAGGTTATATCGGATTTAATAATAGTGACAATTCTGGTTTTATTGTAGAAGCTACCAATGATTTCGATAAGGTCCGATTTCGCTATGCAGCTGGTAGTGGGGGGGGCGTCTATGATATCAGCGCACAAAGTGATGACATTTGTATTTCCGGGGGTCCAAGCTTTACTTTTCCTTCTACAGGATCATGGACCACCTGGGAAGAAATTGAGTTTGATGTTACCGGATCAGAGGGCGAGTTCCTTCATTTTAAAGGGAGAAGTTCTACCGGGGGTGTGAATGCTGACTGGATTGAATTTATCTCAACAATCGTTGAAGTTTCCGGGTCGGCTGGTGCAGATGGGGGATATCCTACTTTAAAAGAAGCTTTCGACGCCATCAATGCAAATACCCAATCAAGCAGCAACGACATAGTTGTAACAATAAACGATAATACCACAGAAACTGCCTCAGCAGTCTTGAATGACGGAGGCTGGAACAGTCTGGTGATTTTTCCAACCCAATCAGGCTTGAGTATTTCCGGCGATATAGCCGCTCCGCTGATTGATTTAAATGCCGTGAGCAACGTAACGATTGGTGATAATTCAGGGACCAACACCCTCACGCTGATAAATGAGAGCACAACGCAAAACGCTTCCGTGATTACATTTCGTAATGGAGCAAGCAATAATACTGTAACCCATACTGACCTGCAAGGATCTACGGTGCAGGGCACAGCGCCTTTTTTTTCAAACAATTGGTCTTATGACCACAACAACGCTCGTGCGGTCGTGTTTTTTGGAATAGGCGGCAATAGTGACAATACGATAACAAACTCCAAGATAGGTCCGGCGGGAAGCAATCTGCCATGGGCGGGGATCTATTCGAGAGCTGATAATGGAAATCCCAACGAAGGTAACACTATCAGTAGTAATGAAATTTTCGATTATTTCTTTGATATACCGGAAGGTGCAAATGGCTGGGACCATTTCAGGAGTTTTAATGCCGGTATTTACCTTGGTGATTCCGGAAACCAGGCATGGGAAATTAATGGAAATAAATTTTATCAAACCCAACCAAGAAACAGCACAAGAGACATTCGGGGAAATAATTCCGCTGCGATTGCTATCTACAGAGGGGATGGACATCAAGTAATAAATAACATCATTGGTGGTTCTGGTCCGGATATTTCGGTTGGTGAGAAGATGATTTATACCGGAAACATCAACCAATTGCACCTGATCAGATTTGCAAGCTCCAGTACTTCTAACGTCAATGAGATTAGTAACAACCAAATCAGCAATATTTCTTTCACAACGGAAAGAACCGAAACAGCAGGTAGCTCAGGTTTTGGAGTAGAGCAGTTTCCAAGACTATCTTTTATTCGTGCGACTAGTGGTGAGTTTATTATAGAAGGAAACATAATAGGTAGCCAGACAGAAAACGATAATATAACCTTTTTAAATGACGGAGAGCCTTCTTCTTCTATAATGGATCACGTTCATTTTATATCATTAAGGCAACCAAATTCTTCTGCACCAGCCATCAATGTTCAAAAACTGAATGATAATGAGATTGGTGGTATCAGTATTACTTCTACCTCGCCCAATCAGTCGCTAACCACTATGGGGATATTTGTAGATAATTATGCCAGTTTATTGGATGAGATGAGAGGTAATATTATTGGAAGCATAACGCAGCCTAACAGCATATCTGTAGATATTGAAAATTCAGCTAGTGGAAGTATCCTTTTCGATATTGAAATTCGATCAAATAGTCCTGGAGTTAGAAATATATTGGATAACACAATTGCCAATATATCCAGGACAGGAAATAGTCAGTCCTCTATGACTGGTCTTAAAGTAGGTAATCCTCCAGCTAATCCTGCAGGTGGCACATTTAATGTTTCAGGCAATGTTATAAGAAATTTGGATATGGCAACGGAGGGTGGCACCAATGTTAACAATGAAGGAATATTAGTTGAGTCTTTCTCTGGTGCGGCTATAGTCAGTGGTAACTATATTTCTCAAATAGGGCGTCATAACGGGGCGGCAATCATTCAGGGTATTCGCCTTGCCAGTCCTGGCGGAGTTCGGGAAGTTTTTAATAATATTGTTGTATTGGGTAACGGAACAACACCTGACAGATATTCCAGGAATTTATTCACAGGTATCTTTTCTCGTGGTTCAGATTATGTACAGTTTAATACGGTAATCATACAGGGCATATCTGGCGAGCTATCAGGTGATTCATATGCATACGATGGAGATCAAACCAATACAAGAATTGTAAGAAACAATGTATTCCACAACGAAAGAACCAACGATATATCGAGCAGACCTCAAGGACATTTTTCCGTGAGGTATAATAGCAACAATTCAGACTTGACAGCCGATTATAATAATTTTAGTTCAGTAGGTGAATTTGGTAGTAATTTAGCATTTATAGACGGGACAAGTTATGAAACACTTGGCGATTTTCAAGCAGCTACCGGATCGGGTATAGATGACAACAGCACAGATCAAATCAACACCTTTGATGTCACGAATGAGTTTGCAGGCTTCCAGGTAAATCCTGATATAGAAGGTATTGCAGTTACACCTCCGATTGAAGAAGACTTCCTGGGTAATAGTAGATCCACGCCTCCAACCGTGGGAGCTTTGGAATCTATCTGTATCATTGAAGCTTCTGCTCCTACGGTAGGCGATGGTCTGAGTGAAAGCACCGCTTATGAAATAGAAACCTTTGAAAATCTACTGTGGATTGCGGAAGATTCTGACCGTTGGGATAAATTTTACATCCAGACGGCTGACATCGATGCAGCGGTGACTGAGACGAGTGAGATATGTTTTGGTACGGAGGGTTGGAGTTCGATAGGGAATTCTTCCACAAGTTTCACAGGAAGCTACGATGGCGACGGGCATATTATTTCCAATCTTTACATTAACAGACCATCAGGTCAAAATATTGGATTGTTTGGATATAAAGGTGGTTCGGCTTCAATCAGTAAATTGGGGGTTTCAGGAAATGTAACAGCAGATAGAAATGCCGGATTATTGGTTGGTTTTATGGATAATGGAAGCATTTTACAATGTTTTGCAGAGGGAACTATAACGGCAGGTGATGGTCGTGTTGGCGGATTATTGGGCGTAGCTTTTGGAGGTAGTATATCTAATTCCTATGCCCGCGTAACGGTAACCGGGGATATGGACGGTTCAAGTTCTGGAGAATTGGCAGGAGGTCTGTTTGCTCAGCTTAATACCGGTGTAACCGTTTCGAATTGCTATGCTGCTGGTGAAGTGGAAGCTTTTGAAGATTTTATGAAAAACGGACTTGGTGCTGCTAATGGAGGTACTGTTACCAACTCATTTTATGACAGCGATATTTCCACTATAACATCAGGTGCTGGAATTGCCCGTACCACCACCCAAATGCAACAACAATCCACCTTCACCAACTGGGATTTCCAATGCGAAACCGATAATGGATCGGATGATATCTGGGGCATGGATGAAGGCAATGACTATCCCGTATTGAGTGTTTTTGGATTTGAGCAAACATGCTGTGTAGATCCGGTTTTTACCAATCTGGAGTTGGAGCCGGAACTCGATATAACCTACTTTGGAGATTATGAACTTTCAGTGGATATTGACCTGGACACGGTGGTGCCCACTGCCATGGATGTTTCGTTTCTCATTCGGCCGCAAACAGCAAGTGAAACGAACCCAAACTGGGACTTTCTCACAAATGGCACACCCTTTCCCGACGATCCAAACAATCCGCTTGAAAGAACAGCCACCAACATAACCGATGATACATGGTCCTTCGATAATCTTCGGCCCGATGGAATTTACCCGGAAATAGCCTTTATTTTTGATATCACCGACCCACCATCAGATTCACATACCTGGGGGGAGAGCTATGATCTTATGCACTTTACCAATCCGTTTGAGATGGGCGCCCAAACCAGCTTCTTTATAGAATTGTACGCGGAAGCAAATGCACCAAGCAGCCGGGTACTGGAGGTTTACGTTGTTGGTAATGGATATGATATCAATGATTTTGAGAGCGGAGTTTTTGAGGATGAGGGCTGGCAGGACCACCCGGATGTGGAGTTGGTGCGCTCTATCAGCCGCAATGATGATTTTGACCATGATCACAATTCCCTTTCTAAACACTTTGTCATTCCCCTTTCTACAAATGGGGACGGTTTAATCGGAAACAAAAACATTGATATAAGTGATGACTTTTGGATTATCCTCTACACCGGTCATCCATTGGATAGTCGTCGCTGGAACCTGAAATACCATGAGGGTTGTGACAACAATGGAACCTGGTACAAGGGTAGCGGGTCCACTTTTACGACTCAAACAGGTTGCCCGGATTTACATGTCCACTTTGCCAGGGAAATTCCCCTGGAGCCGTATAATGGCATGGAGGTAAAGGTTCTGGTTGATTACGAGATAAATGGTACAAACTGTACGTTTGAAAGTGATCCCGAATTGTTTTATTTTACAGAATTACCCAACCTGGCACCCAACCCCAGTTCGTTCATTTTACCTGAACCAGGTACTTATGACGGAGAGGTAACAATTAGCTGGTTCCCGGCAACCGATCCCAATAATGACCCGCTGACGTACAATGTTTATTTGATCCATGAGGGTGGCATGGAAACAGATACACTGGTTGAGGGTATTGATTCCACCACCTTTACTTTCAATACAGCGGATCTCACCAATCCAATTCCCAATGGCGAATATGATATACTGGTTGAGGCATGCGATGGAGTATTCTGCACCGGTTTTCTCTGGTCGGACAACATTGACGAAGCCACTGAGTCTTTTGAGATATTTAATTGTAATGAGTTGGCCGATTGGGTTGTGCGTAACACTACCGAAAACTTGTATTATTGCACATTAGCAGTTGCTATTGAAGATGCAATTGAAGCAGCCAGTCCGGGCGATGTCATCCAGGTCACCTCGGGCACCTATGGATCGCTGAACGATACAAAAGGTCTGGTGTGGCAACCCGGCTCAAGTCCTGGCTGTGTGACTCATGATGGTGACTACACCCTGATAAGTTCGAGCACCCTGGAGATCGATATTGCCGGCCCAAACAGTGATTGCCCGAATAGCACTGATTACGATGTCATTACTGTCACAGGCGACGCATCCCTTGGGGGTGCTGACCTGGTCATTAATTTGTCCTTTGCACCATTCGACCAGGATGAGTTTGAAATACTGGTTTACGAGGGCGATCTGACCGGCACCTTCGACCAGGGCAATTTTGTAACAGCTTCCTTCGATGGGTTCGATTATATATTTGAGATTGATTACGGATCGGGGAATGATGATGTGGTGACACTTCAATTTGACTGCGCAAATATTTCAGCAGCAGGCGTGGAGCCCGATTTGATCGCCGGGGTATATCAAATAGATTCCTTCCCTAATTTACTCTGGATATCTGAAACTGCTACCATTTGGGGTGCTGACTTTATCCAAACTTCCGATATAAATGCAGAGGTTACACAAAACGAGTCTTGTTTTGGTACGGAGGGTTGGAGTCCGATAGGGAATTCTACCCTGGCATTTACAGGAACCTACGATGGTGATGGGTATGCCATTTCAAATCTTTATATTAACAGACCATCAGATGACGAGATTGGCTTTTTTGGTTACACGGATTGTGCTACGATTGAGAATCTTGGCTTAGAAGACGTTAACGTTACTGCCCAAAGCCGTGTGGGTGCATTAATCGGACGCATGTCCGGAGGTAATGTGAGTCAGTGCTTTGTTTCCGGTGGAATGGTATTGGGAGACGATGCCGCTATCACTGGAACTGTAGGTGGAATGGTCGGGAACATAATATCTTCCGGGACGATGTCAGATGTTTACACAATTGTTACTGTGGATAATGCCCAGCTATTTTCTACTGCCGGTGGAGTCGTAGGATTTTATGCTGATACTGACCAAACACCAATAGTCAATGCCTACGCTGCAGGTGAAGTGCATTTATCGGCGAATAATAGTAGTTCCAGATATCCAATTGGGCAACTTGGTTCCGATTCTGAATGCGACAATTGCTTCTATAATGCCACAGTCAATCCCGAAGTAAACACAGGTTCTTCTTCTTCAGCAGCAACTGGTCTTTCCACTTCACACATGCTGGTTGCTTCAAATTTCACCAACTGGGACTTCGATGCCATCTGGACCTCAGCCTCACTGGGCATTAATAACCTGGTATCTTATCCCTATTTACAAAATCAACAAAGCATCACCCCGCCGGAAGCTCCAAATGTCGGCCCGGGAAGTGTAGCCAACCAAAACAAAGAGCACAATTATGTAACCATTCAAACTGCAGTAGACGATGCGGAAGATGGTGATTTGATTACCCTGGGTGGTGGCAATCTTTACGAAGAAAGTGTCAATACCAATCCCGGTCCTGCCGGTGGGATAGCACTTTCTGCGGGTAATACGCCGGGTTGTGATACGATTGCCGGTTCTTTTTCATTTACCTCGAGCGATGAATTTGTGGTGGATGTGGAGGGAACCACAGTCTGTGTGGAGCACGATCAACTCACAGTAACCGGCTCAGTGACATTGAATGACGCTGATCTTGTAATTAATCTGGATTATGAACCGCAAGAGGGAGATACGCTTGGCATTCTGGTTTATGGAGGAGCTCTGGCAGGAGAGTTTGCGCAGGGCAATCTAATCACTGCTGTTTTTAATGGAGATGATTATTTCTTCTCCATTGACTACGGTTCAGGTGCTGATAGCCAGATTTCATTGGCTTTTGAAGATTGTTTGACCAATCCTCCCCCGGCTCCCAATGCCGATACTCCACAGGAGTTTTGTCAGGTAGTTGATCCGAGAATTGATAGCTTGACTGCAGATGGGGATAGTATCGTTTGGTACAACGCACAAACCGGAGGCACTGCATTGGCGGGAGATGTTGAACTTACAGACAATGTTTTTTACTACGCCGCTCAGGTGGTGGATGGCTGTGAAAGTGAAGATCGCACTCCTGTCCAGGTACTTATCGATGATACAGCACCACCGACAGCCGATGCCACCCAGGAATTTTGTGCATCGGAAAACCCGTCAGTGGATGACCTGGAAGCTACCGGAACAGATATACAATGGTACAATGCGGCAACAGGCGGTAATCTGCTGGCCGGGAGTGATCTTTTGACCGATGCTACGTCCTATTTCGCTTCTCAGACACTGGATGGATGCGAAAGTTCCGACCGTACAGAAGTGGAAGTAACCCTTATTCCCGACCCACCGGCACCAACTGCCCCAAGTCCTCAGGATTTCTGTGAAACTGCCAATCCGACCCTGGCAGATCTGGATGTAATCGGAGATGATATTCAGTGGTACGCAGCGGCAAGTGGTGGTTCGCCTCTCCCGCTCAGTACACCCCTTCAGGACAATACTTCTTACTTTGCAACCCAGACTATTGATGGCTGTGAAAGCACGGACAGGGAAGAAGTGTTGGTGGAGTTGGATGTTGTAAGCCTGGGTACAATTTCTG
>PWJM01000141.1 GCA_003560915.1 Syntrophomonadaceae bacterium | reverse complement strand
GAAGTAGACCTGTAAGCCGAGTTCTGTCTTAGATAGCCATCTATCTTGGATGTTAGTTGCCTAACACCTCACGCGACCTAACCCGAGGGATCAGCGGGCCGCTTCATCCCCTCCTATTTGGTCTTGCTCCGGGTGGGGTTTACCTAGCCGGTTAGTCACCTAACCGCTGGTGCGCTCTTACCGCACCGTTGCATCCTTACCCCGTACTGGAGGTTAGAAATTAGATGTTGGAAGTTGGAACTGCCTGATGCATACTCATAATCATAACAGCATCCGGGATTCCTCTGAGATAATGAAAGCTTTTTTCTAATCTCTAACTTCTAACCTCTAACCTCCAGTACGCAGGCGGTTTATTTCTGTGGCACTTTCCTTAAGGTCGCCCTCACTGGGTGTTATCCAGCACCCTGCCCTATGGAGCTCGGACTTTCCTCAGAAACAATTTACCATTGTCTCCGCGACTATCCGGCCTACTTCTGTTTTCACTTATTATAACATATTTTGGCCCTTTTATAAAGCTTTAACGGACCTGACCCATAGTACAGAACATTTCCTTTTCTTCCCCATTCAAAACGTAGTAAATAATACTATCTCTACTGATTTTCGTTTACTGGAGCATCTTTCGAAAATAAGGGACGTATAATTCCAATTGGAGTGCAGCCGTCATCCTGGCCCATAGGGTTGTCCCTGAGAATTTCTCGAAAATTTATTTTTTTAATGTCTTCAGAAGAATAACCCGTGATGTACCCTTCCAGGTCATTTACATCAGCAACAATGGCTTCCCTTCCAGTTTCACGGGCAATTTCTGCCGCTACTGAATGGGGATGATTGGCCGGTAGAATGATACAATTAAAATATGGGGGCTTTCTGCCCTCATGACCATCAATTCCCCTGATTTCATGGCCTAATATTTTATAAAACAAGCCTTTTACTTTGAATATTTTTCCTACAGCAGCAGCAACGGCAGCAAAAATTATTTTTAAGGGGCCTGCAATCTTAATTGCCAGTTCCATTCTTTCAGGGACCCTTAATCCCATACCATATGGTGATTTATAGACGAAACGGGAGAGAAGCCTGGCGAGAAAGCCCGGCTTAATTTCTTCTGTTTTATACACCCTGTTCTGACTGATAGCCACGGCTTTATCACTAACAAAAATAATGTCTCCCGGTTTTGAATGAGGACCGGTGTACTGTTTTATTACCTGGGCGATGTTTTCACCAGGGGTTATGAAGTGTGTTTTAAACAGAATTCTTTGATAATCCTTCAATATTTCGCTAACTTTTTTCTCTTTTAATGTCAGCCTGTCCACATTGGAATCATTTCTGTATACCAGGGTATCTTTATAAGTCAGGTTTTGGACTCCTAATGAAGTATTATTTCCGTCTATCAATGGACCTGCCCCCTTGTCCATAATATGTTTTTGTTTCACTAATTCTAACATTAACATAGTAATAATAACCTGTCAAAAAACTATTTTAAGCGGGAATTCTGTCAAGATATTGTAGAACATAATTTTTGATAAAGACTTGGGCTGCCCTACTTAGCCTGTGAAAATATCAGTCCACCAGAAATATTAATTTGCCGCAGTTCTCACAGGTTAGAATTATTCCCGGGGTATAAAGCCTTCCGACGGTAGAGGAGGACAGGGATACCTGGCACCCCAGGCAGACTCCGCCTTTTACTTTGGCAACAATATTCGATCCCTTCGTCTTTTTTAAATGAGAATATTTTTGCAGAAGCTGAGGAGAAATCTGTGTTTCCAGCTGCTGCTTGCTTTCCTTTTGTTTACGATATTGGGCTTTTATACTGTTACTCTGCTCTTTATCCTTTTCCTCCAGCTCTTTTAAAAAGGCCTGTTTTTCCTTTTCCTCATTTTTTTTCTCATTCAGTTCTTTTTCTATGTTTTCTATCTCTTCCATCTGTTGGATCACCAGGTCCTCTATTTCGCTGTTTTCTTCAGACAATTTTTTTAATTTTTTTTCTATCTGAATTAATTCTTTTGTAGCGCTTATTTCTCCCCCATATAGTTTTTCATTATTCTCCCGGATATCCTCTGTAATTTCCTTCCCCTTCATTTCCAGACGGCGAAGTTCCTTTTTCTCGGCAGCAAGGTCTTTTTCCAGCAATTTTATCCCGCTGATCATATTTTTCAGCAGTGCCCTGGCTTCCTCTACTTCTTTTATTGACTGACGGTTTTGAAACAGTTTCTTAATTTTAACCATATCCTTCTCTGTTTCCTGTAGTCTCCACAAAATCTCAATGTCATTAATTTTAATTCAACCCCCTTAAAATATAAAAAGATAGACTGAAGTAAGTCTATCTTCTACAATAATTTCCAGGGACTGGTTTCTACCCTGGATATAAAAATTTGATGGGTATGACCGCCTTTCTTAATCCTTTCCCTCAAATAATCAGCTAAGAAAGGAACCACCACCCTCTCCGTTGCATCATGGCCCGGGTCCATCAAGGCAATGTTTAGGTCAGCCCCCTGTTGGAACTGATGATAGCCAATGTCGCCGGTAATAAATAAGTCCGCACCTTCAGACACGGCCTTTTCTATCAACCTGCCGCCGCTGCCGCCGCATACCGCTACTTTCTTTATAGTTTTTTCCCTGAAACCGGCTATTTTTAATCCATCCACTCCTAAAAGCTCCTTTATTTCTTCCCCAAGCTCTGCCAAGCTCTTTTCTGTAGGAAGATCACCAATTATACCTAATCCCATTATTTTTCCTTTATTCTTCAACGGATATACATCATAGGCAGCCTCATCATATGGATGTGCCTTTATCATCTTGCTGATGGCTTTGTTCAGGTTTTCCTCCGAAACGATAGTTTCTATCCGTATTTCAGACACTTTCTCTATCTTCCCCTGCTGACCGATAAACGGGTTAGAACCCTCCAGGGGTTTGAATGTCCCTTTTCCCTCCAGGTTGAAGGTACAGTGGCTGTAATCACCAATCCATCCTGCACCTGCCTCTGCCAGAGCATTCCTTACCCTATCTTCATATCCCAAAGGTACAAAAACCACAATTTTAAACAGGCTTTGAGTAAAAGTGGGTTTCAAAACTTTCTGATTATTTAATGCCAGAAGATCTGCCAACCTTCGGCTAACTCCCTCTTCGGCCACATCCAAATTCGTATGAAGAGAGTATACCGTCAGGTCTCTTTTTATAGCATCACAAATCAAGCTGCCTGTAGGGGAATCCGGCTCTACCGCTTTCAGTGGACGAAAGATAAAGGGATGGTGGGTAACCACCAGGTTGGCCTTCTGTTCTATAGCTTCATCCATCACTTCCCGGTTGAAGTCCAGAGCTACTACCACATTGGCAGCTTCCTGTTTCAAAGACCCAAGCTGCAGCCCTGTAGGATCTCCTTCCAGGGCCAGGAAAGGAGGGGCCAACTCTTCTAAATATTTAATTAAAGTTTTTATCTGCATTCCAGTTCCTCCTGGATTCTATCTACCAGTCTTACCCAATAGTTATACTTTTGTGGCTCAATTTCCTGCCTGGAACGCTTTAAATTTTCCAGGATAATCTTGTATTTTCTCAACTTATGCTCTAAAATTCCTCTAAAATGCGGGTCATTTACTTTCTTCTCCAGCAGCCTTGGCCCCAATTCCAATTGGACATCGTCCAACTGCTCACCTGTGCCGGGTTCAGCCAGAATAATTTCGTAGAAATGTTTTCCCTCCCGGGTTATTTTTTCATCTGTTATGATAAAATCATTCTCCCCCAACCAACGGCGAACCATGGAGATATCCACCATTGGCTGAAGGATCAGCAGCTTTATTTCAGCAGTTGATACGGATTGGTGTTCCAAAATCCCACAGATAGTTTTCCCGCCCATTCCCGCCAAAATAATGACTTCAACCCGGTCATCTTCTTCTAAAATATGTAATCCATCCCCCAACCTTACACTTATTTTTTCCTGGAGTTTTAGAGAATAAACCAGTTCTCTGGCTTTTTCCAAGGGTTTTTCGTTCACATCTCCGGCAATAACATAGGGGCTGATTTTTTCTTCCACCAGGTACACAGGAAGATAACCATGGTCCGTGCCAACATCAGCCACGATGCAGCCGTTGGGAACTGAATCCGCAATGGTTTGTAAGCGGGGTGTAAGTTTCATGATTTCCCCCTTAACACTAATATTCTACCTATATTCCCCAAATAATATGAATATCCTTGTGTTATTAATCTTTAAGCAAAAAAGAGGCTTCAGATTACTTCTAAGTCTGTCAGCCTCTTTTCTTAAAAAAGGCGAAACTTTATAATTCGAAAATGTGCTGTAAAGCCCAACCCTTTAGCCATAGAACGCTTAGTTCTTAGAATAAGAGCCAACCAGCTAATAAACTAAACAAGAGGCTATAAGTAATCATTTCAAACTGAAACTTTATGAATGTAGACTTTTTAAAATAACGGTCCTTCATGTACACAAATCCCTCGATATTGTCGGCACAGGGAGCTGCACAAGACAGGTGTGTATATATGAACATCAAGCCAAACAAAAACACAAAACGAAGGGCAAAGGAGGTTTCTCCTAATAAACCTAAAATTGGATATAAAACAATTGACATCAGAAGCCCTCGGACCAGTTGAGCGGGAATAAACCATTTTGTTACATGGCCGCTTTCGTTTTTATTGGCCATATCTCTAAGATAATCCATCAACCGGCTCTTTCCATCGTATATATCCTTACTAATTTTTAAGGCAATCATTCCTGCAGCCGTGTATGCAACTGTATGAATAATGATAAACCAAAAGCTAAATACTAAATATTCCATTTTAATCCTCCTCAGAAATAACAATTGTTTAAAATATATTTATGCCTGTTTGGGAAGGCCAACATCCCAATGATTTCTTCAATAATTTTTAGTCATCCTTATTCTCTAGATCATCTCCTGCTTTATTAATCCCCCAGAGATAAAACGCTTCGCCCGCATTCATGAGAAAGCGAAGAATAGCCTTATCCGAGTTTAAATCAAAGGCACCGGAGTTTACCAACATGGCCAGGCCGTGAGTAAAAATCCAGGTATACTGAACCAGCGCTTCCTGGCCGGACTCTTGCATCTCTTTAAGAGCCTTTCCTTCTGCGCTATTCTCACCGAATTCTGCAAAAAAAGATTCTTTCATCACTGACGTATCCTCCGGATTTAGTTTCTCCGGGCGCTCCAGATAGAGAAACCGGAACAAATTTTTTTCATCCCGGGCAAAAGCTACATAACCGAATGCCAGGTTTAAAAGAGTGTGTTCCGTATACTGCCGCTGCTGAAATTCCTTGAGAAGACCCTGGGCTTTTATGCGAAGTTCCTTTTCCAGCTCTTCAATAGAGCGCACATGAGAGTAAATAGGCATTGTTGAAGATCCAAGTTTCTTAGCTACAGCCCGGGCGGAAACCGCACTCCACCCCTGTTCCCGGATTAGCTCCAAAGCAGCATCAATTATTTGTGAATATGAATAAACACTGGGTTGATTCATGGAATCACCACCTTTATAACTAGCGTTATTAATTATAACTACTGTTATTATATATAACAGTAGTTATAATGTCAAGGGATTTTTAAAAATAAAAAAAGAGGCCTCAGATTCAATGAATCTGTTAGCCTCCTGTTTAGAAAAAAGAACTTACACTCATTTATTTTGGTAACAATGAGTCATAAAAATATCAAATGTGTGCATTTTTAGGCACCATATCTGAAGGGCAAAAACCCTTTAAAAACAATGGTGGGCGAAACAGGGCTTGAACCTGTGACCCCCTGCTTGTAAGGCAGGTGCTCTCCCAGCTGAGCTATTCGCCCATGGTGACCCCTACGGGAATCGAACCCGTGTTACCGCCTTGAAAGGGCGGTGTCTTAACCGCTTGACCAAGGGGCCGTTATGGGATGTGGGAGGTGGGATTTGAGATGTGGGAATCGGGGCTTAACAAGACGGAAAAAACCATCCTGTCTATTCCCTCTTCTCACTTCACAAAACACCTTCCAACAACTAACCTGATTATAGATGCTGTCCTGGTAGAGATATGGAGTGTTTTCCAACATCCAACCTCTAACTTCTAATTTCTAATAAGTGGTGGGCCCACCAGGATTCGAACCTGGAACCAACCGGTTATGAGCCGGGAGCTCTGCCATTGAGCTATGGGCCCGTAAAATGGCTCCCCAGGTAGGATTCGAACCTACAGCCTATCGGTTAACAGCCGATTGCTCTACCATTGAGCTACTGAGGAACACAAATGGCATTATCATCGCATTTAAGATTATAAAGGATAATTTACTTTAAGTCAAGACCTGATATCAACCTGATATAAACTGGCGTAACAGATTATCTGAAGGAAGAAAAATAAGAGAGCAGTAAAAAGCTTACGCCAATACTACTCTTATTTATCCAGAAACCCATTCTTTATGCATAAAGATAGATTATAAATAAAGAGGAAATATGAACTATTAGAAAACTAATCTATTCGAGATAATCTTTCAGCCTTTTGCTTCTCATGGGATGACGCAATTTTCTTAGAGCTTTTGCCTCAATCTGCCTGATTCTTTCCCGGGTAACACCAAAAACCTGCCCCACCTCTTCCAGGGTTCTGGAATGACCATCATCCAGGCCAAACCGCAGCCGCAGTACTTTTTCCTCCCGGGGAGTCAGGGTATCCAATACATCCTCTAACTGTTCCTTCAATAATTCAAAGGCTGCGGCATCTGCCGGGGCCTGAGCTTCCTGGTCCTCAATAAAATCTCCCAGATGGCTGTCGTCCTCTTCTCCTATGGGGGTTTCTAAGGAAACAGGCTCCTGTGCAATCTTTAGTATTTCTCTGACCCTGTCTTCACTGATATCCATTTCATGTGCGATTTCATCCGGAGAAGGTTCTCTCCCCAACTCCTGTACCAGCTGTCGGGACACCCGAATCAGCTTGTTAATGGTTTCCACCATATGCACTGGAATTCTTATGGTACGGGCCTGATCAGCAATCGCCCGGGTAATGGCTTGACGAATCCACCAGGTAGCATAAGTGCTGAACTTATATCCCTTTCTCCAGTCAAACTTTTCTACAGCTTTAATCAAGCCAAGGTTCCCCTCCTGGATTAAGTCTAAAAACTGCATCCCCCGGCCCACATACTTTTTAGCAATACTTACCACAAGGCGCAGGTTTGCCTCCACCAGTTTCCTTTTGGCCTCTTCCTCTCCATCTTCCATAGCCTTGGCCAACCTTACTTCTTCGTCAGAAGTTAGAAGGGACACTTTTCCTATTTCTTTTAAATACATCCGAACCGGATCATTTACGCTAACGCCTTCCAGTACTGTTAATTCAATATTTGGTTCTATATCATCCTTTTCTATGCCCTCAGCAGCCTTGGTTCCATTGCTCACTCCGTCAATTACTTCAATCCCCAGGTTAGCCAGTTTATCATAAAACTCGTCTATATCCTCGGGGCTCAGGTCATAGTCCTGTAAATATTCCATAATCTCTCGATATGTCAAAGAACCCTTTTTAGTGCCTGTCTCAATCAGCACTTTTTGAACCTTTTTTATATCTCTATCTCTTTCCGTCAATTTTAACTACTCCCTTCCATAAAAGACCCTATCAGATATCCTATCACTGAGCTAATAATCTTTTTCCAGGCGTTTTAGTTCAGTCCATTCCACCAGTAGTTCTTTAATTTTTTCTCCATCCTGCTGTTTATCTAATTTGGAAATCTCTTTTTCTATTTCTCTTCTTTTTAAACTGAGATTGGAACACTTTATCTTTTTAATACAGTCTTTTATTATTTTTTCTCGGCAGTCTGGATTTTTTTCTACATCCAGAATCAATGTGGCTACATTTTTCTGCTGCTCAGAACCTGGAAAAAGACTCAAAATAGTATGTTCCGTAAATTTTTTCTCTTTTTCCCCTGCTTCAAATAATTTATCTACAATTTCTCTAAAGGGAGCATAACAAAAATCGGATTTTTTCAACCATTTCTTTACTTCACTAATATATTGAGGATGTTTCAGGATTATGGCTAAAATCTCTTTCTCCGCTGCCGGAGGAGGATTCTCTTTATTAACTTCAATTTCAGGTTCATTTTTTCGAAAAGACTTAGGTCTCCTTTGAGCATTCCTGAATTTCTTTAATTCAAGTTTCAGCGAATCTACCTGGACTTCAATCTGGCTGCTTACCTTTTGAAGATACACGTCCATTTCCACACGATTATCCAGTTCAGCCAGGACAGGTATAATCTTTTTCATATATAGAAGTTTTTCATCCGGTGTTTTAAAGGCTTTCACACCTATTTCCTGTTGGATCTTTTCCAATTTGTAATCCACCAGGGGCAAAGACTTTTCTATTATTTCTTTTTCGAATGCTCTTTTTCCTTTTTTTTTGATGAAATCGTCAGGATCCATGCCCTTTGGCAGTTGAGCTACCTTAACCCTGCATCCTGCTTTCGCTAATATATCCATACCCCGCCAGGCAGCTGCCTCTCCCGCCGCATCAGAATCATAGGCAATTACCACACCGGAGGTATTTCTCCTTAAAGTTTCTGCCTGTTCCTCCGTCAGGCTGGTTCCCAGAGAGGCCACACAGTTCTTCAACCCCTCCTGATAAGCGGTGATTACATCCATATACCCTTCAAAAACAACCGCTTCGTCCTTTTCCCGAATGTGATACCGGGAAAAATTTAAAGCATAGAGGATTCTCCTTTTATTGTAAAGGGGAGTTTCCGGGGAATTAAGATATTTGGGATGAGAATCATCCATAATTCTTCCCCCGAAACCAACCACCTGATTTTGCTGATTAAAAATAGGAAATATAATACGATTTCTAAATCGGTCATAGTAACCGGAACCCCTGGACCTACCGATAATTAACCCGGCCTTTTCAATGTTTTCTTCAGCAAACCTCTTTTTCTTTAGATACAGTAACAAGCTTTCCCCGGAGGCAAGGGAATAGCCAATGTTAAATTCTTTTAAAGTTGACTCCTTCAGCCCTCTCCTCTTTAAATAATTTAGCGCTTCACTCCCATATTTCCTGCTAAAAAGAGCCTCTGAAAAAAACTTCATACTAACTTCATTAATTCTTAACAATTCTTCTTTCAAAACCTTGAATTTTTTTTCCCCGGAGGACAAAGGCCTTTCAGGCAAAGAAACCCCGGCCCTCCCTGCCAAAAATGTAATTGCTTCTTTGAAGGTCAAATTCTCAGACGCCATAATAAACGTAAACAAATTTCCACCGGCCCCACATCCGAAACAATGATACAATTGCTTTTCTGCTGAGACGGTAAAAGAGGGCGTTTTTTCTGAATGGAAAGGACAGAGGCCCAGATAATTTCGGCCGGATTTTTTTAAAACAGTATAATTAGATATGACCTCCACCAAATCAAAATGCTGCCTGATTTCCTCTATGGTTTCCTCCGGCACTAAATTTTCCATAAAACCCCCTGGAACCAAAATGTTTATAAGTTTCTACATATTCGTCAAAAAATGACAAATTCCTGCATTAACAGGTTATTTTTTACTAAATCCCTTCTTAATAACGAAGAAGCCTCAGAGCTTGCCTGGGAGAAAGTTCACCAAAAAACCTCATCCCATAATAGAAGAGACGAGGTGTAAACACTGTTAAATATTTAATCTGCCAACGGTATTACACAACCAGGTATTGGTAAGATTTTACCTCCTCTTTCCTGGCTTTAGCCTCTCTAGACAAACACGTATCCTGTGTCGTTAAAAATATATTCTACATAATCTATTTTTTTTCCTGCAAATAACAAAAATAATAAGTAGAAAAAAACATCTAACAGTCATTATTATATACCAATAATTGTTTTTTATTCTCTATCTGTCAAAATCATAGCAAACTTAGAAATCTTTTCTGGTTACTTGTAAATCTATAGAAAACAGTAGTGCCTGGTACTACAGGTGGCAGTGTAATAAATACTAAAGGGACCAGGGTCTGGGGATGAACAGTTTCTGGTAAAGAGTAATAAAGTATGTATCGGTCATCCCGGCGATATAGTCACATACCCTTCTTTCCAGAGGATCTTTCCCCCGAAGAGTACCTTCGTCCAAGGGTATTTCTTGAGGATTTTCTATGAAATAATTAAAAATATTCTTAAACATTTTCTTTATTTTTCGGTCTTCTTTTTTCGCTTCTGATCCTACATAAACATTATCAAACATGAATTCCCGTAAACCCAACATTACCCTTAGTATCTCTGGGCTCATCTGAATCTCTGGTTGGTTCACACTGTTTTCAATCAGGTCTCTGACCATGGTATTGATTCTTTGGGAAGAGGTATCTCCCAAAATTACACAAACTTCTTCAGGTAATTCCTCCTTTTTTAATATCCCTGCCCGGAGTGCATCGTCAATATCATGGTTTATATAAGCAATACGGTCCGCAATATTAACAATTTGCCCCTCCAAAGTAGAAGGAAGAGAATTTCCGGTATGATTTAAAATTCCGTCCCTGACCTCCCAGGTCAGGTTTAATCCCTTCCCACCTTCCAGGCTTTCAACAATTCGAAGGCTTTGCTCATTGTGCTTAAATTTTCCATAAACATTGTTCAGTGCCATCTCTCCAGCATGACCGAAAGGTGTATGTCCCAGGTCATGGCCCAGAGCGATGGCCTCGGTAAGATCTTCATTTAGAGTAAGGGCCCGGGCAGCAGTTCTGGCAACCTGAGCTACCTCCAGGGTATGGGTCAATCGGGTACGGTAATGATCCCCTTCAGGGGAAATAAACACCTGTGTTTTGTGTTTTAACCTTCTAAAGGCCTTGGAATGGATAATGCGATCCCTGTCCCGGTGAAATGCAGTCCTGACCGAACACTCTTCTTCGTATTCCCGGCGGCCTTTACTCCTGATGCTATGAGCCGCCAGAGGAGAAAGAATTTGATCCTCCAGCCGTTCTCTTTTTTCCCTTAAACTGATCATCATATCGGACTGACCTGACGAACCCATGTAAAAAAAGGGTGCGACGCAGAGCAGCTTAATTCTACCCCCGGCCAATGCCCTTCCCTCCCCTAAAAAAGTAAGCCGCTGCCCTACTATATAGTATTATGTTCTCCGCAAAACCACGGTAGCCTTGGCCACATCCACCACTCTCCGGGCCATGATGCGCACTCTAGAAATGGCATAATCATCTTTAATCGCCGGCCTTTGAGCACAAGCGCCTTGGTGACCGGGGTCCACAGACCCGTGTCCATCCCCTACAATGAGCATCCCCTGTACCAGCATCATATCATGCAAAGCCCGTAACGTAGTCTCCTGTCCACCAAACCTGGCAGCTCCCACTGATACGGCTCCCCCTACGGTGTTTAAAAGGGCTTTATCGTTTCTCAGCTTCCGGGACATATCCCAAAAGCTTTTTAACTGGGCTGTAACCGTACCAAAATAAACAGGGCTTCCCAAGAGGATTCCGTCACATTCCCGTAAGAGATTGTACATTCCCTCCAGCCTTTTCCCTTCATAGCAGACACCAGGACATCTGGGTTCACAAACGGTACAATAAGGCTGCTTGAATTCATCCAGAGCCTCCTGTACAAAAATTAATTCTGTTTCTGCACCCATTTTTGCTGCTTCCTCCAGTCCATATGTAAGGAGATCCGCAGTATTTCCATGCTGATGGACACTTCCATTAATCCCTAATATTAACATTTTTCTCCCTCCCCAAAAAAGTTTACATAAACATATAATATTGTCTTATATTAAAAAGGATTTTTATCGTGAATGTCTAACTAATACAAACAGTATTTTATATATAATACAATTAAAAGAGTCGATTTCCTGCTTAAGGAATTTTAATAATTTTATGTTTATAGAATTATTAAAGATATTATACAATATTATTTAAGTAAGAATATTGTTCTAATTACGGTACAATCTATCTTGAAAATAAAACAAGGGGACGGTTCCGCTGTCTTATTTTCATCCTTTCCGGTGGTGCCGCCACTTTATGAGCAGCGTAGGGGTCAATTTAGTGGACAAGTGTATAATAAAAACAGCAAAGTGAGGGAATTTGTTATGACAATGATGAAAAAATGGTCGGTTATATTTTTAGTCTTTTCCCTGGTTTTTTTGAGTCTGGGAACATTCACGGCATGGGCTGAACCAGAACCCGATTCCGAAGGGGAGGAACCGCAGCAGCAGTCAGACCTTCCCTTTGATGTGGATGCCCATTCCGCCCTGCTTATGGAAGCTACCACCGGAAAAATTCTCTATGAAAAAGATATTGATACGCCATTCCCCCCGGCCAGCATTACCAAAAACATGACCCTGCTGCTGGCAATTGAAGCCATTGAAGAAGGCAGAGCCGACTGGAATGATATTGTGGTGGTCAGTGAAAATGCCTGGAGAATGAAGGGTTCGGAAATGTTTTTGGAAATCGGCCAGGACGTTACGGTAGAAGATCTTCTAAAGGGGATCTCTGTGGTTTCCGCAAACGATGCCTGTGTAGCCATTGCAGAACATCTTTATGGCTCCGAAGCTGTCTTTGTTCAGAAAATGAACGAAAAAGCCCGAGAGCTGGGGTTGACACAAACCCGCTTTGAAAATTCTACCGGCCTTCCCCATGATAATCATTATATGTCAGCCAGGGATATCGCTACATTGGCCACTTATATTGTTAATAATCATCCCAAAATTTTAGAACTGGAATCCCAGCTGGATTTTACCTTTAATGATATTTTCCAGCGCAACAGGAACCCACTGCTGGGGCGATACCCGGGAGCAGACGGTTTAAAAACCGGCTGGACCAATGAAGCCGGATACTGCCTGGTAGGGACAGCCAAACAAAATGACCTTCGCCTGATTTCTGTGGTTTTAAATTCTCCCAGCGATCCGATCCGATTGGCCTCTTCGGAGGCTCTGCTGAACTTTGGGTTTGCAAACTATACTCTCAGGACCATCGCCGAAAAGGGAGAAGTGGTAGGAGAGGCCCCCCTCCCTGACGGAAAAAGCAAAGAAGTTGAAGCTTCTACCGCTGAACTTCTGGGGGCAGTAATCACTCCTATAGAAGTTGAAAAATTGGAAACAGTAATTCGATATGATAAAATATCCGCTCCCATCCAAAAAGGTGATAAGGTTGGTGAAATAATTGTAATGCTGGAGGATGAAGAACTTAATCGGGTGGATCTTTTAGCAAATCAAGATGTGGACAGGACAAACTTTGTGGTGATTGCGGGTAGGACAATCGGGGGGTTCTTCAAAAACATAACCGGCGGAATAATTGATTTAATCAAAGGAATTTTTGAATAACCAGCGGTAAATTTAAAAGGACTGCCCTGAAATCTTTTTATACTTTCAGGGCAGTCCTTTTTTATATGCTATCAAAACAAAACTCTAGTCTCCATAACCCCCTGATTTTTTCCCCAACTTTGCCTGGGCTGCGGCCAGCCTGGCAATGGGTACCCTGAAGGGGGAACAGCTTATATAATCTAAATTAATTTCATGGCAGAATATAATAGAATCAGGGTCTCCGCCATGTTCACCGCAGATTCCCATCTTTATGCCGGGTTTATTTCCTCTGCCCTTTTCCACGGCTATTTTTATCATGGAACCCACACCTTCGCGGTCTATAGTAATAAAAGGATTCTCATCAATTACTTTCTTAGCCAGGTACTCATGAAGAAACTTGCCCTCGGCATCATCACGGCTGTATCCCAGGGTAGTCTGTGTCAGGTCATTGGTGCCAAAGGAAAAAAAGTCAGCGTGCCCTGCAATTTGATCAGCTACCAAACAGGCCCGGGGAAGTTCAATCATAGTCCCCACACTGTAATTCATGGTAACCCCTTGTTCAGAAAGGACCTGCTGTGCCACCTCTTCTGTTAGTTCCCGCATCAAGCGGAGTTCCTCCGCGTGACCCACCAGCGGTATCATAATTTCCGGGAGGACTTCTTCCCCTTCCTTAAACAGCTGAACCGCTGCCTGGAAGATGGCTCTCACCTGCATTTCATATATTTCCGGATAAACGATGCCCAGCCGACACCCCCGGTGACCCAGCATGGGGTTATACTCAGAAAGGGATCTTACTTTTTTCAGCAGCCTCTGTTTGGCATTAATTTCTTGAGTACTCCCCTGGGTCAGCTTTAACTTTACCAGCTGCTCCACCAGTTCTTCTGTATCCGGGAGGAATTCATGCAGGGGAGGGTCTAAAAGCCGTATAGTTACCGGAAGGCCCTCCATCACCTTAAAGATTCCATAAAAGTCTTCCTGTTGGAACGGCAGTAATTTATCTAAAGCCCGTTGACGTTCCACTTCAGATTCCGACAAAATCATTTCCTGCACAATAGGAAGCCGGTCCTGGGCCATAAACATGTGCTCTGTCCGGCATAATCCGATTCCTTCCGCTCCAAACTCCCGTGCTTTTGCGGCATCCGTTGGATTGTCAGCATTAGCCCTGACCCCCAGGGCCTTTATTTCATCCGTCCATCCCAGTAACTCCCGGAACTCTCCGCTCAATTGAATGTCAATCAAGGGGACTTCTCCGGCAAAAACCCTGCCCGTGGCGCCGTCAATAGAGATGATATCCCCTTTGGAGTAAGTTACCCCATCCACCATAAATACTTCCTTTTCCAAATCAATACTGACACTTTCACAACCGCTTACACAGGGTTTACCCATACCCCTGGCCACCACGGCAGCATGACTGGTCATCCCTCCCCTGCTGGTCAAAACCCCCTGGGCAGCCACAATTCCATGGATATCATCGGGAGTGGTTTCCGGCCTCACCAGGATTACCTTTTCCTCCTGCTGATTCATTTTTTCCGCTTCATCAGCATCAAATACTACCTTCCCTGAGGCCGCCCCCGGAGAGGCAGGAAGGCCTTTAGCAATAGGTTTTAGCTGGACTTTAGGGTCAATCTGCCGGTGTAAAAGCTGGTCTATTTGTTCTGGCTCCACCCTCATAATCGCTTCTTCCTGTTGAAAAATCCCTTCCTTAACAAAATCCACCGCCACTTTTACCGCAGCCTTGGCAGTCCTCTTTCCTGACCGGGTCTGCAGGATAAACAACCGTCCTTTTTCTATGGTAAATTCTATGTCCTGAATATCCCGGTAATGTTCCTCCAGCCGCTTGCTGATATCATTAAACTGGTTATATAATTCCGGCATAATTTCCTTCAACCTAGAAATAGGCAGAGGAGTCCTGATTCCCGCCACCACATCTTCCCCCTGGGCATTGACCAGAAACTCTCCGTATAGTTTTGCTTCCCCAGTGGAGGGATCCCGGGAAAAGGTAACTCCGGTAGCGCAGTCGTCACCCAGGTTTCCAAAAACCATAACCTGTACATTAATAGCCGTTCCCAGTTCATCGGGAATTTTATGTATTTTTCTGTACACAATAGCCCGCTGGTTGTTCCAGGAGTCAAAAACTGCCCTGATAGCCTGCATCAGCTGCTCCATGGGCTCCTGGGGAAACTCTGCGGATGATTTTGCCTTAACAATCTCTTTATAATCATCCACCAGTTCTCTCAGGTCATCAGCATTCAGCTGGGTGTCATCCCCAGCTCCTTTCTCCTCTTTTTTCCTCTCCAGGGCCCTTTCGAAAAAAGCATGGCCTACTTTCATGACCACATCAGCAAACATTTGTATAAAGCGCCGGTAACAGTCCATGGCAAATCGTTCGTCTCCGGACACTTCCGCCAATCCTTTAACCGTTTGGTCATTCAGCCCCAGGTTCAAAATGGTATCCATCATTCCCGGCATGGAAACTGCCGCACCGGACCTGACGGAAAGGAGCAGCGGATTTTTAACATCACCAAATTTTTTACCCTGCACCTTTTCAACCTTTGTGAGGGCCTCTTCCACCTCCGACCGGACTTCTTTCATTAAGTCATCACCTATTTCATAGTACCGGTTGCAGGCTTTGGTGGAGATTATAAAACCAGGAGGAACAGGAAGGCCGATGCCGGTCATCTCTGCCAGGTTTGCACCCTTGCCCCCCAGGAGCTGTTTCATCTGCGCGTTACCCTCGGTAAATAAATACACCAATTTCTCAACGTCCATCCAGCTTTCTCCCTTCTTTTATATATTGATATATATAATTTGCCACTTCTTCCACTGCTTTATTTGATACATCAAATATTGGGCAGCCTAATTTTTTCATGCATTTTTCTGCATATTCCAGCTCTTCAATAATTCTTTTCATGTTGGCGTAATTGGCATTAGCCGTAAGCCCAAGGGTCTTCAGCCTTTCGATTCGAATATCGTAAAGCTGCTGTGGATTTATGGTCAGCCCCACAATCTTATGGGAAGGAATCATAAACAGCTCCTCAGGCAGCTCTATTTCCGGAACCAGAGGAAGATTGGCCACCTTTATCCTTTTATGAGCCAGGTACATGCTCAGGGGAGTCTTTGAAGTCCTGGATACGCCAATAAGCACCGCATCTGACCTGAGCATACCCCGGGGGTCCTTCCCATCATCATATTTTACAGCAAACTCAATGGCCGCTATCCGGTGGAAGTATTCTTCGTCCAGACGCCTCATTAAACCTGGTTCCATTCGGGGCCCGTCTTTCATAATGCTTGTAAAAGCATTCATCATGGGACCCAGTATGTCCACCGCAGGAATCTTTTTCTTTTCAGCAGCTGTTTCCAAAGATTTCTTCAGTTCAGGAAGAACCAGTGTATAAGCTATAATGCTGTTAAACTCTCCAGCCTCCTCCACAATATCCAAAATAGTCTCTATTTCATAAACAAAGGGAACCCTTCTCACTTCCACATGGCCAGAATTAAACTGGCTGGCCACTGCTTTTACCACAAACTCTGCCGTTTCCCCTATTGAATCTGATACTACGTATACCACAGGCAGTTCTAAATGGTCCACCAAAAAAAACCTCCTTTACATTTCTCCACCCAGCTCCGTCATAAGCCTGGTTATACTGGTTTTTGTAAATCTTCCTATAATTTTTAATTTTCCATCCTTTACCTGCCGAACTACGGGTAGAGAATCCACCTGGTACTCCATAATTTTCTTGGCCGCCTCCAGAACATCCTCATCCGGTTCCGTAGTAATGATATTAGGCATTCTAGTCATAATAAATCCTACCGGCATCTGACTGGTAGTGGTTCCCCCGATACAGCTCTTAAGGAAATCTTTTCGGGATACCACACCGGCTAAATATCCATCTTCTCCAACCACAAATATCGTCCCGGTGTCCTCTAAAATTAAAGATACAGCAGCATCATAAACAGATGTATCCTCTTTCACCACCACTGGAATAGCCTTCACTTCCTTCACCTTGATTTTTCGAAGGGCTTTGGTAATTAAGGAATTCTCTGTTTTTCCAGTATAATAGTACCCTACCCTGGGCCGGGCTTCCAGGTGACCGGACATGGTAAGGACACTAAGGTGAGGCCTTAAGGCAGCCCGGCTTAATTTTAATTGAGAGGCTATATCCTCTCCGGATATGGGGCCACTTTTCTTCACAATCTCAATAATTCTGGCCTGTCTTTCCGTCAAATCGACCATTACCACCATCCCTCGGTAAATATGATGTACTGTTTAATTAAATTTAATAAATTAGTATACTATATTTATTAAATAATATCCTGCTTATTTTAAGTAAAAAAGAAATTATTTAATTTAAATATTTTTAAATTAATTATGGGTTATAACAATCTTTCCAAAATCAGCAAATTCATGAAACAGATCTCTTATTTCTCTCAGAAGATTCAAGCGGTTATTCCTTACCTGATCATGGTCCACCATAACCATCACCTGGTCAAAGAAATAATCCACCGGTTCCTGCATCCGGGCCAACTGCTCCAAGACTCCATCATAGTCTTTAGACGATAACCTTATAGAAACTTCTTCAGAGATTTGTTTATACACTTCATACAGCTCTTTTTCTGCCGGATCTTCCAAAAGTCCGGAGTCAACCGGCTCCTTATCCAGGGAGTTTTTGGCCAAATTTGCCGTTCGGGTATAGGCAGTCATCAGCCGGGAAAAGGCTGGATCATCAATTACCCTGGAAAGGCTAATCGTTCGGCTGTAGGCATCAGTTACCACTTGAAAGCCTGAACTAAGCACCGCATCAATCAGGTCATACCGCAGTCCCTTTTCCAGGAAAATATTTCGGATTCTCTGTCGGAAAAATTCCATAACTTCGGAGATAATCCCCTCTTTTTCCTTAGTTAAGTTTTGTGTGCTGTAATAATCTACTGCTGCGCTCAGCAGCTCCGGAAGTTTCAGAGAAATTTTGGAGTCCAACATGATGTAAATGATACCCAGTGCCTGCCTTCTCAGGGCATAAGGGTCCTGAGAACCAGTCGGGTGGATTCCAATACCAAAACAACCGGCAATGTTATCTATTTTATCGGCAATGCTCACCAGAGAACCAGAGATGCTTTGTGGAAGGTCATCACCGGTAAACCTGGGAAGATAATGCTCATAGATTCCTCTGGAAACTTCCTCCGTATCTCCCGCCAGGGCAGAATACTCCCTACCCATGATTCCCTGGACCTCAGGAAATTCATAAACCATATTGGTTAAAAGATCATATTTACAGAGGTAAGCGATACGGGCAGCATTTTTTTTCTCTCCCGGTCCCAGCCCTAAGCGGTCGGCCATATACTCTGAAAGACCAACAATCCTTTGGGTCTTTTCATAAAGAGTGCCCAGTCCTTCTTGGAAAAGGACGTTTTTTAATTGATCAACGTATTGCTCCGGAGTGGTTTTCTGATCCTCCTGATAGAAAAATCGGGCATCCGCCAGCCGGGCCCGAAGGACCCTTTCGTTTCCCACTTTTATGTTGCCCTTGATATCCTCTTTGGCATTACTGATGGTTATAAAATTTGGGAGCAAATTTCCAGATTGATCCACCACTGGGAAGTATCTCTGGTGGGACTGCATGCTGGTGGTCAGAACCTCTTTGGGAATTTCTAAAAACTCCGGTGAGAATTCCCCTACAACTGCCCGGGGATATTCCACCAGGTAGGTTACCTCTTCTAAAAGGTCTTCCTCCATAAAAGGGTTTCCCCCCAGGGTTTGAGCTGCTTCTTGGGCCTGCTGGCGAATCATGTTCTTCCTTTTTTCCTGATCCAACACCACGAAACAATCTTCCATGATTCGGAAGTAATCCGAAATATCCTTTACCTCAAAGGGCCCAAGGGCCAGGAAACGATGGCCGTAAGTGAACCTACCGGAGTCCAGATCGGAAATACGGATACGTATTTCCTCTTCCCCGTACAAAGCCAGAAGCCAGCGTATAGGCCGGGCAAAGCGAAATTCTTTTGATGCCCAGTACATCGGCTTGGGAAAGTATAACTGGTGTATCAAATTCTCCAGCACTGAGGGGAGGAGGCTATAAGTATCCTGCCCCTTCACCTTCCTGATGGCAAAAACATACTCTCCCCCTTGGAATTCTTTGATCACCAGGTCTTCAACGGCAACCCCCTGGGATCTTGCAAAGCCCTCTGCAGCCCGGGTAGGTTTACCCTCTAAGTCAAAGGCAGAGTTTTTCGCAGGGCCCTTCTTTTGTTCTTCCAGGTCCGCCTGCTTTTCCCCTACTCTTTCCATGAAAAGGGTCAGACGACGGGGAGTGCCATACGCCTTTACACTATCAAATTCTATGCGATTATCTTGAAATAAAGTTGTGCCTATTTGTTCCATTTGCTTCAGGGCTGGTTCCATAAACCGGGCCGGGATTTCTTCCGTTCCAATCTCCAAAAGCAGATCTTTTTTATTCACTGGCCTTTACCTCCTTCTTCAGAAGGGGAAATTCCAACTCTTCCCTCTGGGCTAAATATTTTTGAGCACAAAGGCGGGCTAAATTTCTTACTCTTCCTATGTATCCAGTCCTCTCTGTAACGCTGATGGCCCCCCGTGCATCCAACAGGTTAAATGTATGGGAGCACTTCAGCACGCTGTCATAACCGGGCAAAACCAGGTTCTGTTCCAGCAGGCGCTGGGCCTCCTTCTCATAAATGTTAAATAAATTATAAAGGACTCCAGGGTCTGATTTTTCGAAACAGTAGTAGGAGTGCTCCACCTCAGCCCGGTGAAAAACGTCCCCATAAGTAATGCCGTTTACCCATTCCAGGTCAAAAACATTTTCCTTTCTTTGAATAAACATAGCGATCCTCTCCAGTCCGTAAGTTAACTCTACGGGAACGGCTTCTACATCGAAACTACCTACCTGCTGAAAATAAGTAAACTGAGTAATCTCCATACCGTCCAACCAGACCTCCCAACCTAAACCCCAGGCTCCCAGGGTAGGGGATTCCCAGTTGTCCTCCACAAAACGGATATCATGCTCCAGAGGGTCAATCCCCAGAACATAGAGGCTTTCCAGGTAAAGATCTTGAATGTCACTGGGTGCCGGTTTTAAAATCACCTGGTATTGATGATGCTGATGCAGGCGGTTGGGATTTTCCCCGTACCTTCCATCAGTGGGCCTCCGGGAAGGCTCCACATAGGCGACATTCCAGGGCTCAGGTCCCAAAGCACGCAGAAATGTAGCGGGATTCATAGTCCCTGCACCCTTTTCCACATCATAGGGCTGCCAGATAATACAGTTTTTCTTTGCCCAGTAATCCTCCAATTTTAATATAATTTCCTGAAAGTTCATACAACCATCTCCTCCACTAATATTAATCCTAAAAAGAAAAAAACAACCCTCTACATCCCTAAGACATTCATATAGGGACGAGAGGATTTCCCGCGGTTCCACCCTATTTGGCCCAGAAAACAAAAGGGCCCCCCTTGATTGATATATGCTTGGGAATGCCTTTCACCAGTTTCCTTTACCGGGCTTCTCACCTTCCCCCGGCTCGCTGTAAAACTCTGCTGGTTACTCCTTTCCCGCATTGCATAAGGGAATTAATTTCATTCACTTTAACAAAAAAGGATTGAAATGTCAAGCCTGTTCTTGATTTTGATTATCGCCGTTCTCCGGCTGTTTCTTTTCCAGTTGAAGGGAATATTTGGTGAACAATAAAAGAAGAGTTCCCAGGGCGGCAGCTTTGGGCAAAAACACGGCTCCAGCCACTCCCAGAGGCGCTGGAATTTCTACCACAGTCTTTTCATGGGACTTCACGGTAATTCGGGTATCAGTGCTTTTCTTCAAAAAATTTTTAACCTTTGCCATAAATTCCACGTGAGGCCCCTCCTCCATCCATGACTTGTTGTCTTCCTCCAGAAGAACCAGGGCCTCTACCACATCGCCTCCGGTCCCCTCCAGAGCCTGCCGCGCTTCCTTGTAAGTAGCCCCGGTACGATCCCGGAGCAGGTCTATTTTTTCCAGTGTTACAGACACGGTATTTTCCTCCTTTATAATCCGTTTGAGCATAGTTTATGTAACTTTGAGTTTTTTATCCTCCATAAGAATAAGACAAGAAGACAGGGGAGGAGACAGGGGGACGGTTCTTTTGTCTTATTAAATAAGCCTCCTAATAACAACAAGACAGGAGAACCGTCCCCCCTGTCTTGTTGTCTGCTCAACCTGCCTGGATAATTAATATAAGAGAGTTTAACTGCCCAGCTGTTCCAGGAAAGCTAAGGTTTTACTGCCCCCCAGGTTCAGGTTAAAACTTAAAAGTTTCTTATTTATGGATTGAATCTCTCCTCGCTGATGGGAAGACATTTTTAAAGCCCTTAATAGTTTAAAATCAGCAGACAGAAGTTTCATCAAAAGAGAAAGGGTGCCGGGTAAAATTTTTTTTGCCCCGGGGTCCCGCAGGCTGCACTGAGAACAAAATATGCCCCCCTCTCGAAAACTGAGCCAGAAAGGCCCCTCTTGGGAAGAACAGGCCAAACAACACTCCAGGTAAGGAGGATAACCCAATATTTTAAGGAGCTTTAATTCAAAAGAACGGGCCAATACTTCCAGGTAAGCCGTGTCATTATTCATCGCTTCCAGGGAAGATAAAAGCAGGCGGTATTCCTGGGGACAGGGTTCTCCCTCCTCCAGCACACGCCCCGTCAGTTCACAAAAATACTGACCATAAGCATACTTGAACAGATCATACCTTAAGGAATGAAAGGATTCCTGAATCTCTCCCTGGGTTACGGTTGCCAGGGTTTTTCCCATATAGAGCAGGAAATCCCCCCGGGTAAAAAGCTGCACTGAAGCAGCCAGCTTGCTTTTTGTTTTACAGGCTCCCCTGGCGATAGCCGGCACCTTACCTCTTTCCAGAGTTAAAAGGGTTAACAGTTTATCAGCCTCACTGTAATTTTGAGATCTGATCACCAGGGCTTCAGTTTTTAGGTGTTTCATTTAAGTCACTGCCTTCTCCGGATTTGTGCTTAGGAAATAAAGCATCTCTTAGTATTTTGATACTGTTGGGCAGACAGAAATTTAAGCATGTTGGATTGAAAACGTTAGTTTTCTCGATAAATCAGGAATCCCTGAACTTTACCTGTAGAGCATCAAGAATATCCCAGGTCCTTAAGGGTCCTATCCTTGTTTCGCCAGTCTTTTTGAACCTTAACCCATAGTTCCAGGAATGATTTGCAACCCAGGAGCTTTTCGATGTCCTGACGGGCCTTACCCCCGATTTCCCGGAGCATTTTTCCCCCTTTACCTACAATTATACCCTTTTGTGATTCCCTTTCCACATATATGTTGGCACGGATATAGACCATATTTTTACCTTTCCGTTCCTTCATCTCCTCCACTTCCACTGCCACGGAGTGAGGCACTTCATCCCGGGTCAGCTCCAAAATCTTTTCCCGGATTAATTCAGAAACCACAAAACGTTCCGGCTGTTCAGTAATCATATCCTCCGGGTAATACTGGGGACCTTCGGGAAGGTACTCCAGCAGCTTTTGTAAGATCAGAGGAACATTGGTCCCAGATACCGCCGAAACCGGAATAACTTCTGCAAAGTCATACAAGCCCCGGTAGAGTTTCTCATAACTTTCTAGCTCCCCCTGGCTTAGCATATCAATTTTGTTAAGAATTAAAAAAACAGGTGTCTGTGCCTCCCTCAGCAGATCCACTACATATTCATCCCCTTTACCGGGACGATGACAAGCTTCCACTAAAAAGAGTATGACATCCACTTCCCTTAAGGAGTCGATGGCTACCTTCACCATGTACTCACCTAGTTTATTTCTCGGTTTGTGCAGCCCGGGCGTGTCCAGAAAAATAATCTGGCCTTCCTCAGTGGTAAGAATACAGGTTATGCGATTCCGGGTGGTTTGAGGCTTATCGGAAATGATGTTAAGCTTCTGCCCAATTAGAAAATTTAATAATGTGGACTTGCCCACATTAGGTCTCCCTACAACGGCAACTACTCCTGATTTAAACATTTATACCCCCTGTTTGCGTATGTTTTAGTAACGCAGGAAAAATTAAACTGAATAGAAAAAAACACCTTTCTTCTCCAGGTGTACGTTTGCTTTCAATCACTATGCTCTCAGGGTGGCTTTTAATATTTCCGGGTCCAAAAGCATTCTCAAAGCATCATCTATGTCTTTAACGACGATATCTGCTTTTAATAGGGCCCTGGTACTGCAGCCTTCCTCCCCTATAACAACTATGCCTAAAGCCGCCTGTTCCAGCATTAATTCATCGTTGGCACCGTTACCTAAAGTTACCGTCTCCTGACCTCCCAGTTCCTTTACAAAGGAAGCCTTTTCCTCCTTCTCTTTCCCGGTCCTTAATATGGAAAGGTCCGCACTCAATGTCCGACAGGCCTCCCCTGCTTTTCCATAGGTGTCAGCCGTAATAATATATACTTTCAAGTTTTGGGATATTTTATTCATAAGGGCTGCTGTAGTTTCTTTTATAATACCTTTATTGGTAAGAGTTCCGTTTAAGTCTGATACCAGGTATTTAATATTTAAATCTTTGAAACCAGGAATGTTAATCCTGTACATAGTGTATTAGAGCTCCTTTTTTAAAATATCTTCCTCTGTTATGATTCTTTCTGACATTCCGGGCAGAATCCAAATATATTTAGGGTGTGATAATCCAGGCGGAACCCGTAATCCTTACAAATTTCCTCCTGCCTTTTCTCGATAACCTGATCTTCAAACTGCACCACTTTGCCGCAGCTTTTACAGATTAGATGGTCATGGTGCAGATGGCCAAAAACATGCTCGTAATAAGCCTTACCCTCTCCAAAATCCACCTTTTCAACCAGGCCGCTTTCCACCAGCAGACTCAGGGTTCGATAAACCGATGCCCTGGAGACCTGTTTTTTGTCTTTCCGCAGCATATAAAGCAGATCTTCTACATCAAAATGATCGTGTACTGAAAATACCTGGTCTAAAATAGTTATTCTTTCCCGGGTAAGTTTTAACCCCTTTGACTTCAAGTACTTGTGAAATTTTACCTTCGCTTCCTCTTTCAAAGTCTCACCTGCTTATTTCTTAATCTTTTTCCCTTAGCCATATTTTTCCGTCTGTTTTTATACTATCATAAGAAACATAAAAATAAAAGCTTTGTCAGAGCTGCCATAATTTCTTTAAAAACGGGACCATCCTAGACTCTTCCGTTTTTTATAATCCTGCAGAGTCAAGTGAAGCGCCGTTATACTCAAATTAGCACAGTGGGTCTTATCTTCCGGAAGCCCCCCCAGTGCATTTACCACATCTTCACCGGTGATGCGTGCAGCTTCCTTTAGGGTTTTACCCTCTACCATTTCCGTAAGCATGCTGGTAGTAGCAATCAGAGTGCTGCATCCGTATATTTTAAACTTTATATCCGAAATTCTATCCCGGATCACTTTGATATAAATTACTAAATAATCTCCACAGTCAGCATCTCCATGGGTTCCCACTCCATGGGCATCGGGCAGGTCTCCAATATTCCTGGGATTCGTAAAATGGTCTATCACTTTTTCATTATCCATCCGATTTCCCACCTCTTCTAGAAAAGATTTCTACCCTCTAATAACCGAACCGGTCATCTTTTGGAGCCGGGCATTCAGCAGGAATTATCACACAGGGCAAAAAAGAGATTCATACGAAGGTCGACCTCTCCCCAATATTCTTCCACTTTCCCCTGGTCCGAAAGACGGGTTAATTCCGTATCTATAGGCACCACTCCCAACAGAGGAACCCCGATTACTGCTGCAGACTCTTTCGCATGGCTTGGGCCAAAAATATCATACTCTTCCTGACAGTGAGGGCATTTAATATAGCTCATATTTTCCACTAACCCCAATATGGGTATACCCGATCGAGAGGCCATCTTTACCGCCTTTTTAACCACCATCAGAGCTAAATCCTGGGGAGAAGTAATAACAATAATACCGTCTACGGGTAAGGATTTCAAAACAGATAAAGGCACATCTGAAGTACCTGGAGGGAGATCAATGAGCAGATAATCCAGTTCACCCCAGTCTACATCCTTCCAAAATTGTTTTACCGCACCCCCGGCCTTGGGCCCTTTCCAAAGAATCGGATCATCTTCCTGTTCCAAAAGGAGGTTCATGGATACGATCTTAACTCCACCGGATGTTACTGCCGGCAGCATTTTCCCCCCAGAGGTTTCAATTCTTTTATTTACTCCAAATATTTTAGGAATGCTGGGTCCAGTTATATCTGCATCAATAATTCCTACTTTGCATCCGTGCCTGGAAAGCTTCAAAGCAAATAAAGAGGTAATGGATGACTTCCCAACCCCTCCCTTTCCACTCATAATGGCCACCACTTTTTTGACATTGGAGTCATTATGACTGCTTTGTTTTTCCCCTGTCTCAGATATACGATCCCTGGGTGAACTCAATTTATCTTCTCCTTTTTGGTTATCTAAGATATTTTAAAACCTTCTAAAGTTTAATAATTATAACGACTTAATTATAGTGTATAGTAATGATTCCGTAAAGGCTAAGCCTACTGGATACCATTTTTAAATTATTCCACATTGGGTATTTAAATCCTTGTAGTAAATAATAAAAAAATAAACCCCCCGAAGGAAGTACAGCAATGAGCCGTTACAGCTTATTCTACATTATTAGAATTCCAAATTTTTAAATTTAAGACATACTTGCATTTATTATATCTCCATCCATAAGGGCATGTACAGTCATTTCCGGAGAAGCCGCAATCAAATCTTTCAAAGTCAAATATCCCTTCAGCTTACCCCTGTCATCGATAATAAAAACTGTATAAATAATCTTTACCTTTTTCCCGGAATTCCGGACATGATCCAAAGCCTCCCGGACGGTAACGTCTTCTTTAAGGCTGACGGGCCGGGAGTGTATCTTCTCCTCTGCAGCTTGAGCCATGTGATCAACAACTCTTTTTGGCAGTGTCCTGACTTTCCTCCTGGTGATTGCCATAATAATCCCTCCTGTGCAAACGATTTATAGCTGTCTCTTTGATACTGTTTAAAATCATATAAGTCCCCGGATTTATCAGGGTCACCCGTCACGGACACCACCCCCTCTGCAGTAAATTTGTAATAAAAAAAGACCCCGAAGAGCCGTTTACAAACACAACAAACAAAACCCAATACAAATAAACTGTCTGTCATGTCAGTCAACTCCTCGTTCTGGGTTTAGCACTAAATGACGTAGATTCAATAATAATGAATCAGCTACGTTAAGCAGACCTTAATCCGATCATGCCTGTTATACCCATTGGCGTCTCTGGACGTTTTTGGGCAGCAGCCTGTGTTCATTTAGGAGCCTCCCCTAACAAGCGCATATTTATATTTCTTCTTTCATTATATGACAGTAAACCGGATATTGTCAATACAAATCGGCAGTTAATAACAACACCAGGGACAGTTAAAAACATGAATTATTTTCTAAGTTCTGGCGAAAAAACTCCCCGAATAAAAAATACCTCCCAGAGGAGGCAGGCAAAAAAGCCTTAGAATTTAACAGGTTACTTAAAATTTAAACCTGACCTGCAAAACAGGCCTGGCTGTACTGGTCACTTACAGAAATGTTTTACCTTTCATGTTTCTCTAATTTTATATTCTATTAAAGTAATCCTCTCATACGGTCCAAAATAAAAAACCCCAGCTCTTCATATGAATGAACTGGAGCACGCGAGAAAATTATAACACCAATAATCTCAACAATATACACCACCTCTTTCCTGCGAAGAAGGCGAAAAGTATCATGCTGCAGGTAGGTCTCCTGACTTACGGCTCATAGTCTGTCTCACCTTCCCAGACCTAAGTCCAGTGGCATAAAAGAAACAGAACTCCCCGCTTACAGTGGCGCGACCGCCCAGGATTTACACCTGGTTCCCTATTATCCTCTAAATAATAAACAGAGGCACCTGAAACACTTAAATATTCAATT